>JAUNSN010000066.1 GCA_030539175.1 bacterium
CCTACCCTTTAAAATCCGTTATTTGCATTTCATAAACTGGGGATGGGCGGGAGAGATTGATGAAATAATTGTTTTTTATAGAAACATTTTTTTATTAAATTACATTTTGGTTTATACATATAAATTATTGAATGAAAAATAAAAAATTTAATATATATATTTTTCTGAGTATCCTATTGTGCATAACAATAAATACTTTTTCGATAGGTGTTAATGATAATACAAATACTGTAACTCGTGCCGAATTTACTACTGCTATTGATCAATTATCTAACAGGGTTGCTATCTTGGAAAACAGTATCGACAATAAAATTACCGACTATTTATCTCAACAACCCATGCTCTTCACTGCAGAAGATCCAATATATATAGAAAAAGATCAATTTAACAATACTTGGGTAATAAAAATGAGGAGTTCTGATTTAACTGCAATAGTTACATACTTGGGAACCACCTTAGGTACTGTTACTGGTATAGTAACAGGCGACACACTAACATTTACTAGTGACATGCAATTTGATCTATATATTGCTAATACAGTATCAGTAACGTTGCTCTTGTCTTGGACCGGGACGACTCGACAATTCGGGTCAAGGGTTTTCAAGTCAATGACATGGCAAATTCAAGGCGGAAATTCATATAATAAGGATTTTAATGTGTCATCATCTGGAACCACCTGGTCACTCGTTGAAACTGCGTCGACCGGCGGGCCCTATACTTGGGTTGTAACATGTGCTTTAAATGGGTATAGCATAAATATGACATGAGAATTACAAGAAACCAACCAGCATTAAACACATATGAAATTAAATATATACTTAAATTAAACTGTTGAATAACGCAAAGAATACCCTGGAGAGTATCCATTATTGACTCTGTAATACATCATACTATTTAGGTCAAAACACTTACTTACAATTGGTGGCGGGTTGTATACTACTAAAATCACTACCTATTCTTTGTATTGTATAAATGTAAATATAAAATTAAAGATTAACAGAATAGAGTATACTTCTAATGTAATTTGTACATTATAAGGTACAAACGGGAATTTTTTTACTTACAAAAACCAAATTATCTTGTGGGCTAATATTGTTTTATATTAAAATTTTGGAATTGTGCGTTGTCTTATATTTTCCTATCTCTAATTGATATAGTCGTATTTTTAATTATTATCTTCTAAAAAATATTTAACTAATTTTTCATAATTATCTTGACTATTAAGGCAAGTATCTAATAAATATCCTTTTTCATTATTTAATTGATATTCTTTTATACCTCTTAAATAAAAAGCTTTGTTTCTATCTTCAATATAAAAAGGCATAATATCATTTACTAAACATTCTCTAAATATTATCATTCTGCCAACTCGCCCATTGCCATCTTGAAATGGATGAATCTTCTCAAATCTTACATGAAATTCAATAATATCTTCTAATTTTTTAGTAGATATTTTTTTATACCATTCTAATAGATTTTTCATATCATTATGTACTTCGCTTGGGATTGATGTAGTAATAGTACCTACAAAATTCTTTTTGTTTTTATATTCACCAACATTAAACCATTTTTTTTCTTCTTCTGTTAATGTTCCATCCTTTAATATGAAATGATATTTTTTTATCATTTCCTCTGACAATTCTTCGCTTATAGTTTCTAACATATATTTAAAAAGTGTAAAATGATTTTTTGTTTCAGTTGCATCTTTTAATACAATAACTTTTTCAATATTTGTTAAAATAGTTCCCGTATCAAATATACTTGCTGTTTCATCAGCAGTAATCGTAGATCCCTCCATATGATTAGAGTTATATGCAAAATCAATTTGCGTTTTGTGATACAAATTGCCAGATAAATTAATATTTTTTTGCTCAATTAAGGCTTTTTTAATTTCATTTACTGTCATTGTTGTCTTCCTTTTTTCCCATATTTTTTATGTGTTAGTTTTACTTATTAAACTACTTCTATATTTATTTTATAAATAAAATACAATATTTTTAATCTCAAATTTATTCAATAAAATATATATTATATTCACAAAAATTTTAACATAAATAATTCAATATGTCTATTGGTGAATTAAGTGATTTTTTATTGATATTATAAGTACAACAATTTAATCAATATATTCAAGAAAAATATTACTAAACATATCTTTTCACCAATGCAAGCAAACATCATATCCGCATTCACCAAATTTTAATATACTTACATAAATTCCTAGCCTTTATTTGATTTGTTAATTTATAATTTATTACAATAAAAAAATCACTCCACCATTATATATGTTGTGAGTGATTTATTTTTTTTCAATAAAATTAATATATACTAAAAGATTTACTATGTTGTGTTATATATTCCTATTTCATAACTTATAAATTCTTTAATCGCTTATTTTTTTTATTTAGTTCATATTTATCACTTATACTAGTTGCCCTATCTTTTTCAGATTTTCTATTTTCATTCACTTCTTATTTTATTATACGGATATGAATAAGTTTTTTTAATTCCTTTATTTAGTTTGAGTAGCTAAATGTTTTACTTGTTCATGTTATCTTTCCGTTTTAATTATTATTATATGATTTTTGCTTATTATCATAGTTACTGTGAATGCCCTAATTGTGTTTTTCTCTTCAAAAAAATTTATAACAATATGTTTATATACCTATTTAGTTATTTTATATGTTTATCCAGTATACTTAGTAGGTACAAATTAGTGGTAGCAGATGTCAGGGCAGGGAGATTTTTCTATATGTCATTTAAAATTACACATTTATTGTCATCAATGTGTTGTATGATTCATGGTAAAATAATGCAAGTGTTAAAATTCCATGTGTATTGTGTCCCAATAGTGTTTGTATAGCTCCCAGTCGTTCGGAACCATATTGTATTATCACTATAAACTGTATAGGTGCAGGCCAGGCCAGCTTGGGTAGCGGTCGTAGCCTTTGCGGTTTGAGACCCGCCCAGCGGCTCGCTTGTTCGGAAGCTAATGGTCCTCATACCTGTACCTGACCCAATTGGAGTGCTGACAGCTGTTGGCGTAGTTATCGTAAGTTGTTTTTGATTTGGGTCCCATTCTGCTGATATGACGTCTGATGTAGTGAAATCGCCCGCGCCATACCCATTTAGTGTTATTGTATATGATGAAGCTTTGTATGCGATTGTCCATTTAGCAGTAGTTATATTTTTTGTAATTGATATGTTTCCGCCTGCTTCAAACATCATTGGTAGTGAATTAATATAGTTAGCAATGCGATTATCAATTGAGTTCTCTAAGTTCAATATGGTTGTTTCCAAACTATTCATTTTTAAATTAAATTCCGTCTTTGTTACATAAGATGAATTATCATTCACACCTATAGAAAAAGTATTTATTGTTATGCACAATAGGATACTCAGAAAAACATATATATTAAATTTTTTATTTTTCATTCAATATTTTATATTTAATAAACCAAAATGTAGTTAAAAAAATAGGCGCTTTATAACCAAAATAGTCCTATTAACAATCTCTCCCGCCCATCCCCAGTTTATAAAATTCAAATAACGGATTTTAAAGGGTAGGGTTGGGGATTAATTATTTTTATAAAAAATT
>JAUNSN010000031.1 GCA_030539175.1 bacterium
ACGCTTGCTCCCTACGTATTACCGCGGCTGCTGGCACGTAGTTAGCCGGAGCTTTCTTGAAAGGTACAGTCACTCCTATATCATTTCCTATATAGGTCGTTCTTCCCTAACAACAGAATTTTACAATCCAAAGGACCGTCATCATTCACGCGGCATTGCTCGTTCAGGGTTTCCCCCATTGACGAATATTCCTAACTGCTGTCTCCCGTAGGAGTTTGGGCCGTGTCTCAGTCCCAATGTGGCCGTTCAACCTCTCAGTTCGGCTACGCATCGTTGCCTTGGTAGGCCGTTATCCCACCAACTAGCTAATACGCCGCAGGCCCATCTAAAAGCGATGCTTTAAAGGCATCTTTTAATATAGAAAAATCATTTCTACATATTATTCGGTATTAGCAGTCGTTTCCAACTGTTATCCCCAACTTAAAGGTAGGTTACCTACGTGTTACTCACCCGTCTGCCACTAGGTGAAAATCCAAATCCAGTTTTGTGCAAGCACTCCGCTTTCAAAGGGTCACCTCGTTCGACTTGCATGTCTTAGGCATGCCGCCAGCGTTAATCCTGAGCCAGGATCAAACTCTCCAAAAAAAAAATATTTTCTTGATTAGTTTAATTTACTGCTACTCAAATTGACGTTTTACTCAGTTTTCAAAGAACATATCTTTTATTGCCTCGAACTCATTTATTGCTTTATTTTCATGCTATTTCCTCGAGTGCATAAATAATATAACAAATAACTTTAAACCTGTCAACACTTTTTTGAAACTTTTTTTAAAAAAGGTTGCTTTTTGACATTTTTAAGGTATTTTTGTAGAATTTATATGGTTTTTTATAGCTTTTTCACTATCTTTTGTTTCTTTACATTAATATTTTATGTTGAAAAATTAATTTAATGACTAATTTTTATTATAAGAGCAACTTCTTATTTGATGTCATTTTTATATGGTGTATTATAATTTTTAATACTTTTATACTTTCTTTTTTAATTCACAGTATAATTTATAATAGTGTTCAATATAATTTTTATCAAAAGGTTCTTCTTTTCTCCTAACCATATCTATTAAATTACCTAATTCATATTTAAGAATAAAATCTAATCTGTTACTATAATGCATTTGTTTTTTATGATACTTATATTCCATTCTATCTAATATTTTAAAACTACCATTAGGAAACACTCGCAAATCTAAATCATAATCTATATATTTTATAACTTTATCATCTATTAAAAACGGTGTTGCTATATTACAATAAAAATATATACCATACTGTTTTATTTGTCCTATTATATTAAACCATCTATTTTTATAGAAAAAAAGTATTGCTGGTTCTTTAGTCTTCCACACTTTACCATCACTATCTATTACTATTGTTTGATTATTACCAAATACAATATAGTCTTCGTGTATTTCTATAACGGTTGCTTCATCCCATTGACGGTGCAACTGGCCATTGTGTTTATAGCAATGAATTTGTAATTTATCGCCTATTTTAATGTTTTCCACTTCTTTCACCTCACAAACCATCAAGTTTATTATACACTAAATCTCTTTTTTTTCAAATAGCTTTAATTTGTTTTTCTTTATTAATAGTTTTATTACAGTTCATACCAAGCAATTTAAACTCATTGATTTAATCATTTATAAATAAAGGCTTTATATAACCATTTCACTTTCTTTAATATTGTTTTAATCAAATATTATTATATCTTAACTTTTATTTTACTTTGTTCTTCTAATTTCAGTTGTAATATAATTTTTATCGATTTGATGAAATTTTAATGACTTTTTGTAAGAAATTTGATACAATTGTTTCAAAGAAAGGGGAAAGGATTATGAATATTTTTTTAACCTTTTGTATAAAAATATATCGAATTGTTTATTATTTTTTTAATGGTCTAGTTATATTATGTTTCTTTTTCCCTAAAAACTTTGCATTAGGGCTAGAATATATATTTGAACGTAATTCGCCAAAATTTTCTGATAGAATTGATAATTTAAAAAACAATAATAGCAATAAGGTGGGATATGATATATCAAAAATTATGTTCTTTCTATCTATTTGCGTATATCTAATGAGTGTTTTTATTGTTAGTAAATGGTTATTTGCTGGACAAAAAACGGAGAAATTAGGCGAAGAAGTTGTTAAGAGTGCCGAAATATCCGAACAAGAAGTGGTTGTTTCTGATGAAGATGAAATCGCCGAGGTTGTTGTCGATGAAAATGCGGGTACTACTAGCGAATATTCTAATTATAATGATTTTGCTATTACTAATATAAATTTTGATAATTTACTTAAAACTAATGACCAAACTGTTGGTTGGATAAAAATTAATAATACTAAAATAAATTATCCTATTGTTCAAACTAACGATAATAGTTATTACTTAAATCATTCTTTTAATTTTTCTGATAATAGTGGTGGATGGATATTTGCTGATTATAGAAATAATTTTGTAGATTTTGATAGAAATAATATTATATATGGACACAATTTAATTAACAAGACAATGTTTGGTACTTTAACTTATGCCTTACATGATTGGTGGATTAATGATGTTTCCAATCATTATATTAATGTTGTTACCCCTACTAAAAATACTTTATGGCAAATATTTAGTGTTTATTTAACTGCTCCTGAGACATATTATATTAAAACTTCTTTTGGTAATGATGAAAGCTTTAATTCGTTTTTAACTACTATAAAACAAAGAAGTATGTATTCTTTAGATGTTGCTGTTGGGGCGAATGACAAAGTATTAACTCTATCTACTTGCGATGATAGTGGTACACAACGATTGGTAGTTCATGCGAAACTATATCGTATGGAAGATAGATAACAAAAAAACTATTATGTGTAATATTTAACACATAATAGTTTTTATTATTCTTCTAAGGATTCTTCTTCAATTCTTTCAAATAATAATGGCGCTGCGTCTATCTTCGTTATTCCTTCAATATTAATTTCTTCCCAAGCACTTTCACCAACTAATGCCAATATTTCTTTTAACTTATGAGCAGTATCTGGTAAAAAAGGCTCAATTAAGTTAGAAATATTAGCAATCATATAGATACAGGTATAAGTTATTTTATTAAATTCTTCGATATTTTCTTTTACTTTTATCCATGGTTGATTTTCATCATAGTATTTATTTCCTATGGTTATATATTCAAAGACACTTTCAATAGCATTTTTTAGTTCTCCTTTTTCTATAAGACTACCAACTTGTTGATATTTTTCTTTAGTTTCTTTTTTTATAGCTAAATCTACTGTTGAAGCAGTTATTGTTCCAGCAAATTTCTTTATAATGAACGATAAATTTCTATTGACAAAATTACCTAATATCCCTACTAAAAATTTATTATGACTTTGTATTAAATGACTATAACTAAAGTTTACGTCTTTCTTCTCCGGGCCGTAAGCTATCATGTAATAACGAATCGTATCAACTGCATATTTTTCCATCAATTCATTTACGGTAATCAAATTACCTTTACTTTTACTCATTTTCTGTGAATCCATATTTACATAATCACAGGAAATGTTATATTTTGGCAATTGATAGTTGTTTTTTAAGGCTAATATTAATGCTGGATATATAATTGCATGAAAAGTAATATTATCTTTACCATGAACATAATACGTTGACAATGATGTTGAAGTCATGAATTTATCAAAGTCTATCCCTTTAGTATTGGCAACACGATATCCTGCTGTTAAATACCCAAGTACTGCTTCAATCCAAACGTAAATTCTTTTATCTTCATAACCAGTAACAGGTACCTCTATTCCCCACGTTAATTGTCTAGTGGCTGCCCTATCTATCAAACCCATTTTTAAAAACTTCTTAGCTTCCGATATAGCTTGTTTTCGCCAAGTATTATCACTTTTATCAACGTATTGTTCAAGTTTAGTCTGAAAAGCTGATAATTTAAAATATAAATGTTTATTACCTTTCATAACGGTTGCAGTTTGACAATTAACACAATATTTATCTTTTACTTCTGATGCATTGACATTGGTTAAACAATTATCACATTGTTCAGCATTTGATTGTTTTCCACAGTGCGGACAAATACCTACTATCTCACGATCTGATAAATATTTCTGACACTTTTCGCAATAGTCTTGACTTTCTTCTTTTTCATATATGTATCCATTATCTAGCATTTTCTTAAAATATTCTTGCACTAAATGTTTATGTTCTTCATCCATTGTCGATGTATATAAATCATAAGTAAAATTCATTTTGTTTAATGTTTTAATAAACTCTTGATGATAGTAATTAGCAACTTCCTCTGGTTTTTTACTTTCTTTAATTGCTCTTTGAGTTATTGGTGTTCCATGACAATCGCTACCAGATACGTATATAACTTCACATTTATTAGCACGATAATAACGTGCTATAACATCTCCTGGTAATAAAGCAGCTAAATGTCCTATATGCATCAAGTAATTGGCATAAGGCCATGCACCACCTATTAATACATTTTTTTTCATTTCTATCCTCTCCTCATTACTTGATTATTATAACATAGGCAAGAATATGTCGCAACTGAATTATTTGCAAAAGAAAAAAGGTTAATACCTAGTTTTTATTTGTTGGTGTTTTATAACCTTTTGCTTTATATTCATCATACAAGGCTTTAAATCGTGCATAATGAACAACTTCTCTTTGCCGAAGAAATAATAATGGACCAATTAAATCTTCGTCATCGGTTAAGTCTATTAAACTTTCATAAGTTGCTCTTGCCTTTTCTTCTGCTGCCATATCTTCACATAAATCGGCTACTGGATCACCTGTTGTGGCAAATGTCATCGCCGAAAATGGAACTCCGTTCGCATCAGTTGGAAATACTCCATATCTGTGTTCAGCATAATGTGATGCAAGTCCAGCTTCTTTCAATTCTTCTATTGTTGCCCCTTTTAATAATTGATAAAGCATTGTACAAACCATTTCTACATGACCTAATTCTTCAGTTGCGATATCTGTTAATAGAGCTTTACCTTTTTCATCTGGCATTGAATAACGTTGATTAAGATATCGTAAGGCCGCACCTAACTCACCTGCTGGTCCCCCATATTGGGTTACAATGTATTTTGCCATTTTCAAATCTTTTTTCTTAATATTAACTGGATATGGCAATGTCTTTACATACTTAAACATTATTGCACCTCCCATGGCCATGGATTGGCATTCCAAATCCATTTATTAGTGTTTATTGGATTATCACTTACAGTTAATGGTCCATAACTAGCTTCAAAATTAGTTATTGCTTGAAATGCTAAATTTCTATAATTATTAAATAATTCTATTGCTTCTTTATCAGTTGGTTCAGTATCTAAATATAGGTTTAAATCGTTCATAGCAAAATCATATTGTCTAACTTTTAGTAATAATTCTTCTCTTTTGTTGTGTGGAATCAACTGTGGCGGTTGATAGTTTTTGTACGGTTCGTACAAGTTCTCAAAAAGATTTCCTTGTACTAATCCTTTATATGAATTAATTTCCTGTGGCTGATAATTCATATAATTATACATATTATTCATATGATTAATCTCCCCTTTTGTCTTATAATATGTGTTTGTCTATATTGTGAATAGACTTTTACCTAAAAAAATAACAACTATGTAAATAATTGTTATTAAACTCTTTATTTTATATTTTTATTTTTTGTAAAGATTTAGAATGATGACAAGGTACACTGCAATTATAATCTGGAAAACAATTACGACATACTCCTATATATTGTTCTAATTGCTTAGCTTGCTTGTCATCTGTTTTCTTTAACTCTTCATATACATTTTTTAATATTTCTAAATTTTTTCTTCTAATTTCTAATTGGGCATTAATACAGGAACGCTCTTTTGAACGCAATATCAAATTATCTATTGTTCCACTTTCTTTTATTTGGAGCAGTTGCCCTTGTGGATATTCTACACTATTTATATCATCATACCACATTTTCACTAATGCTTCATCGTTTTCAATAATTGGCGGTATAAAATAATTTGAAGTAAAATCCATTTCATAATTGATAGTTCTGTGTCGTTGTAATTGAGCTAAACAAGCTGCTGATGCTTGATAAACTGTTGAATAGTTATTGCCAATAACATTAGTTTGTAAAGATGTTAAATTATCATTGTGAAATAAACTAAATTGGCGGTTTTTCTCATTTTTCATTAATTTATCATCTAGTAAATTTTTCGCTCGTAATTGACTAATAAATAATTGCATGTAATAAACTAAATTTAATGGTGCATCTACTAAATTCTGTTGTGATAATTCAATATATTTTTCCATCCAACTTGCTACGTAATTTAATTGCCGAATATTGACAGTGTAAATCATTTGCGTTTTGGTAAAAATCGAAGTTAAGTAGCGACTATTTTCTTGAGATAATTTTTCTATTTGTTTATCGGTATAGTATTTATTATATTCTTTTTTTATAGTTTGAAAAAAAATCTTCATCCACTTATTATATAAATCCAACTCATAACTATTGACTATTTGCTTTGTAGCAGGCGTGTAGCGAAATGATCTTTCACTAGTCGTATATTGATGCTCATTATTTAAAATCATTGCTAATATTTTAGGTAGACCTTCTATGTAAAGGGATACAATAGCATGTTCATAAATACTATGATGCCCTAAATTTAACGTCATATTCTTTCTTCTGGTTGTTTTCTCTATATCTTCATTTAAAATATCATCTATATTTTGGGTTGAATAACATATTCCACCTATTTTAGCACACCAATTTAGCGCTTCTTCAAGTTTGTATATTCCTCTTTCATCTACAAATGATTGAGAAATTACACTTACTTTCATTTCTGGTTCTGGCATAATTAAAATCAACTACTTTCTTTTTTGTTTTATTATACCTTCCTATTCTTTTTATTCATCCATCTCGAAATCAAAATCAAACTTATTACTATTACAATCTAAAATCGCCCATACAGTTTGATTTTTATTAGATACTTCTTTTCCTGTTTTCGGATTAATAAGTGGCGAAGTTAAATATCCACCATCTAACAATGTCTGTAACGATACGCTTGTAATATTTGGTGTGTCACAAGTTGTAGATACGCAAGCTAATGGTTCTTGACAAGTATTCTTAAGCTGATATTTATTTTCTATAACATAATTACTAGTTGCACTTAGTATTGATTTAATTGTATCATTGTATGAATTTTCCTTATTTTTTTCAATAATTTGATTAACTAAAGGTATAGTTATAGCTGCTAGTAATCCAAGTATACCAACTACTACTAATAACTCTATTAAAGTAAATCCTTTTTCGTTTTTCACTACTTATTCCTTTGAGCTAATCTATTTACTATTTTCAAGCTTTTTTAATACTTCTTTAGTGACAATGATACTTTTTTCTCTAACATCATTTGCAATACTTTGAAGAACTGGAGTTGCATTTTCCTTAGCTAATTTAATTAAATCATCAGTTTTTTCTCTTAATTTTATTGCTTTAGCTTTAGCTATTTTTAAAACTTTTTCTTTATCTAAATCTTCCATTAAATCTTTTAACTCATCAATTTTGGCAAGAAACACCTCTTTTACTTCTTCCTTGTCAATATTTTTAACTTTGCAAACTAATTCATCTATTTTTAATTTTAAGTCCTGCCTAGTTTCGCTACCTTTTTTAGGTGCTAAAAGCACTCCTAATCCAACCCCAAGTGCTGCTCCTGCCAAAAATTTCCCTACACCTTTTTTACTCACTTTCATCATCCTTTCTTCGACTAAATATTTTTTCTAAAACAACAATAATTCCATCAATTACTTTACTACTAAAATATGATAGTTTATTGCTTGTTGCATCAACTATTGAAAATAAGTTATCTAATTGACTAGCTTTATTATTAATATTATCAATTAATAAATCTATCTTTTTCAGCGTTGATAACAATCGAACGCTAAATATTATTAATATTATTAACAATATAGAACCTAAAATTGAAAGAATTATCGGCAATACTGTATTAGCAACTTCCATTTTAATCATTTCCCTTCTTCATACATTGAATCAATTAAGTTAAATAAATCATGTTCTAAAGTGCTGTCTGTCATCAGTTAAATCAAAATCATCTTCTTTTGCTGGTTCTTTTGTTTCAATTTTTTCACATTCTGGTTCTTTCTCATTATGATTTGTAATTTTAAAATTTAATTCTCTAGTATTATCATTTTTGATTTTTGTTTTATTATTAACATCAATGTCAATATCGATGTCAACATCTATTTTAGTTGGTTTTTCTGGTGTTTCATTATACCTGACACCAAAATCGCAGTAATTTTCCTCATCATTTATATCTTCGTCTATTAAATCAGTTAAAATTTCTTCCTTATTTTTAACTGCAGTAGTCGTCTTTGCCATACTTGTTGATTCATTAAGAAGATTTTTTTGTAATTCATCTTCTATTGTACCATATGCTTTATTTCTAACTGTTTCAAAATCAAGATTTTTGGCAAGACGTGGTATTTCATAATCACTTTCATCTTTTTCCATTACTTCATCTTTTTTATAATTTTTATCTAATACACCATATACTGGCGATATAATTGGTGTACATCTAAATTTTTTTGGTTTTTCATTCCTTCTAGCACTACCACGATATGGTTCTAAAACAATATCTTTTAGTGGCTTTTGGAGTGTATGTTCCATCGGATCTTTTACTCTTGATGATGGAGTCACGACCGCCTCTTTCTTTTTAATTGCTTGCCGGCTTAAAATATTCTTTGATGGTGATTGCGGTGCTTTTATTGGCTTATCCACTTCTTCTTCGCCAAAAGCAATAGGAAATTTAAACTCTTTGCTAAATTCTTTTGTTTGTCTTAAATCGTGATCACTTACATCATCATATTCTTCTTTCAACATTTTAGTTGTTTCTTGTTGTTCGATATTTTTACGCATTACCGTTGGTAATTTGGGTGGCTTATATACTGGCGGAGTTGCTTCTACTTTTATTTCTTCTTCCACCATTTCTTCATCTGTAAATAAATTTTTTATTTTATCAAATAAACCCATTACTAATCTCTCCTATCTTTATGACGTTTCTTCATTGTTGATACTCTTATCATCTGGCAATTCATTATTTTTATCTTCATATACAGCATACTCCTCTATATATTCTAAGAAATTACTCTCTCCGCTTTCTTCTGGAGAAGGTAAATTGTATTGCTGGTCTTTACTATCAAAATAATTACTATTAACCAAATCTTCAATTATTTTATCATTATATCTAATACTTTCTAATATCGATGATGCTAAAAGAATAGTTTCATTTAAGTGTGGTGCATCAACTATAGTTTGAAATAATCCATAATTATAAAATAATTCTAAAAAATAATTATTATCAATTTCTTTTATCTTGATATATCCTGACTTATTATTATATTTTAGTTGTTTATAATAATAAATATTTTCTTCAGAATTAATATTATTATCATTATTTTTATAATAATAACTAATTATATCAACATATAGATAAGCATTTTTTCCATTAATTAAAAATTCTTGGTTATTATTTTTATCAGATATAAGTGCGACTGGTTTAGGCAAATAATATTTGTACCCAATTGAAGTTGTATTTACCATATTATTTTCAACACTTATAACGTTATTTACTATTTTTTCATAATCATTATCACTACTAGTTACATAAGAACAGCCTGTCATCATGAAAAAAAACATCAATAACCAGAGAAGTCTTTTTTGCGATACTTGCATGTGCAACACCTACTCTTGAGAGTATTATATCAAAAAAAGAAATAAATATAAATATTTTTTTGTAATTTTCTTAAATATTTTATTTATTTCTTTTTATAATTGAATAATTTTAAGTGTTTTTGTTTAATTGGTTTAATGTATCATCAACAAATATTCCATCTTTTCTAATTAGTTTATTGTCAAAATATATTTCTCCTCCACCATATTCACTTCTTTGAATAAGGACTAAATCCCAGTGAATTGCCGAGGTGTTACCATTATATGCATCTTTATAAGCACGTCCTGGTGTAAAATGCATGCTGCCAGATATTTTTTCATCATAAAGAATATCCCCTACTGGATTTAGTATTTGCGGATTTACACCTAGAGAAAATTCCCCGATATATTTTGCTCCTTCATCTGTTGCAAATATTTCATTTAGTTTGTCATTGTCATTAGTTGCTACTGCTTCTATTATTTTACCATTTTTAAATGTTAATTTGATATTGTGATAAATATTTCCTTTGTAAGGGGATGGTGTATTATAGGTAATGTAACCATTGACACTTTCCTTTATTGGTGCAGTGTATACCTCACCATCGGGAATATTCGATTCTCCAGCACAAATAATTGCAGGCATATCTTTGATTGAAAAAGTTAAGTTTGTATTAGGACCAATAACTTTAACTTCATTAGTTTGTTCCATTAATTGTTTTAAAGGTATTAAATCTTTATAGAGTTTTTGATAATCTATTGTCATTGTTTCAAAAGCAAATTCTTTATATTCATCTATTTTCATTTTGGCTTTATATGCATCTATTACTGATGGATAATTCAATAAGATCCATTTCCTTTGATTAATCTTTATATCATCTGCTTCAATGCTTTTAATATCTAAGATTTTTCGCATTTTAGTATAACAATATTTTTCTTCATATTCATTAGTTGTATATCTTATAGTTATAAAACTGTCATATGTATTTACATCATAATATTTTTCTTTAACTAATAAATCAATTTGCTGTTTAGTTAATTTTTCATTTATTAAACTAGTTAGTGTGCTATTAATTATTTTTATAAATGGACTTGCACCTTTTGCTTGAATATCCTTGATTAGACATTTAATTAACGGTATTGTTTCCAAGGAATGGGTAGTTATTAACACTTTTTCTTCTGGTTCGACCTTTATAGAATAATTAATAATAATATCTGATAATTTCCTAATTTTTTCATCCATTTTAATCACCTTTTGCCTTTCTTTTATATAATATATTTATAGAAGGGAGTCAATATTTATGTATAACAATCGAAATTACCACAATTATAATCAATATCAAAATATGAATGGATATAGACCAGTTGGTACGACTAGAGGCAATAGGCTTTTAGGTGGTGGCTTTTTATTTCCTTTTGTCCTTGGAGGAATTACTGGTGGATTAGTCGCTCCAGCTTTTTATCCTAGACCTTATCCTATGCCATACCCACCACCTCCACCATATTATGGACCTTTTCCATATTAAAAATAAACTGTCAAATGACAGTTTATTTTTTAAAAAGCACTAATATCTCCATAGTTGCTTTTATCATATGACATTATTATAATGCTTTTCTTTTTTAATATTATGCAAAAAAAAGAAGAAAATATAAAAATGTCACTATTTTTTCTTCTTTTTCGTTGACTTTATTATTAAAATGACAACTACTACTATAATTATTAGAGCAACAATAATACTTCCAATAACTAAAACTGGATTAAATGTATCACCTGTTAATGGATTAGCCACAACTACACCTCCGTACTTACTTTTATTTAATTATAACATGAAAAATTTAAAAGTAAATAAAAACATGCGACAATTTGTCTACATGTTATTTATAAAAATAAATATTAATTATATTTCTTTACTATTTTGAAGGTACCAAAGCTTACTCCTAAAAATCCAAATAGCATCATAAATTCATAACCAGAAATATCAATATCAGAAGTTTTAGGATTAATTATATTGTCTTCTTCAACTGTTGGCAATTTTTCTCCTAAAGTGTAGATGCTAAAATGATCAGTTTCAAAATACACTATGTTATTTTCAATGTTAAAACTATATTCTGTTAAAGTACCATCATCATCAATTCGATATACTGCTATATTATCGGGATTGTAACCATCTGGAAGTGGAATTCCAATTAAAACATTACCGTTTGGCAATATGTAGCCATCCCATTCTAAATTTAGGTCATATATTATATATTTAGTTAAAATATTTTTTAATATTTCTTGATATTCTTCATTATCTTCTATTTCTGTAGCATCTAAATATGTATAATCTGGTAGGGCTACTTCCATAGCAATTAGTTTTAAGTTTTCTTCTGTTGTATCATATATTCTTGGCAAAAATGGGTATGAAGCATTTTTAAATGATAATTTGTGCCATAATGTTATATCATCAATAGTAAATTCCGTATCAAAATATTCGTTTAATAAGAGAGCAACATTATTGCGGTTATCATTTAATATATCAATTAAATCAGTTTTCATTTGTTCTTCTGTTAACTTAGTACCATATTCATCATATGAACTATAATTAGATGTATTATTGTTATAATTATCCTTATTAGCACCCGTTAAATTGCTTTCTTCTGAATAATAATTGTCATTTTGATAGTCCTCTACTACATTTGATTCATAAATAGTATTTTTATCTACAGCTCCAAGAATATTGCCAGCTTGATATTCACTTATTTTATTAGATTCTATAATACCAGTATTATAAGTATTATATACTAAACTATAATAGTCAGAATAGCCAACTATACCTCCAGCAAGACTTTCTGTTGCTCCTGTTGAATTAATGTTACCGCTATTATATGAATTAACCACCGCTCCCTCTTCTATGTATGATACTAATCCTCCTGTATAAGTATTTCCGATATTATTTACACTTATATTACCATAATTGTAGCTATTCATTATTTTATCATTGTAAATGTATCCAACTATTCCTCCAACCAAAGTTTCTTTTGTATTACCAGTAACCGTAATATTACCATGATTAGAACTTTCATTTATTGTCGCTTCATTTTCAGTATACATTTCTAAGTATGATACTAATCCACCTATTTCAATGTAATGAACTGCTTTATTTTGATTGCTAGTAGAAATGTTAATATTTACATAGTTATGAACGTTATAGATATAACTATTGTAAACTTTAGCGGATAAACTTCCAACATTTAAACTATTAATAGCTAAGTTACTACTTTCGCTAGTGATATTGATATCTATGTTCCCAGTTAGTTTTAATTCACTTATATTAGAATCTCCTGTTTCTTCGATAAAACCAATATATAAGTCTTTACCATTGTCGCTTTGCTCCAATATTATATCCTTATCAACATTTATTCCTGATATAGTGTGATTATTTCCCATTAGAGTACCAGCAAAGTAACACATTGGTGCCCATTCATAGTCACTTACATCAATATCATCAATTATTGAAAATGTGTGTCCATATGATGCAAAGTTTGAATCCATATAGTCTTCATCGCATGTTAAGTAAGCAAGTCCTGCTAATTGGCTAGCATTTTCTATTTCATGATAACTGGTATTACTATCATACCAACTAATATCAATTCTATCCATATCCCCAAACCAAGTATTATCATTTATTGCATTTACCTTATTATTCGGCAAAGTAATAGCTAGGATGCTTATTAATAATACAATTATCTTTTTTCTCATGACAGGCTCCTTTCCTTATATAAATTATGCACATATCTTTGATGTGGGTATTATTCTATCATTAAGTTAGAAGATACACAAGGTTATTTGACACTAATTTGACATAAAAAAAACGACATCTTTCGAATGTCGTCTATACTAATGTGTTGCCATCAGCATCTGTTTTGATTGAACCTGTAAGTAATAAGATTGCTTCTACAAACACCCAAATGCTTACTCCGATGATTATTGGTATACCTATTAATAATATTGATGTTAGGAAACCAACTATAGTTAAAACTAATTGAGTAATAGCTTTTGATTTAAAGCCTAAATAAAAGTTGTGTACTCCTAAAGTCCCAAAGAATAATGCTAATATTCCCGCAACCACTTTTGATTTGCTTTCTGTTGTAGTTGTTTCTGCTACTTTGGATTCAGCCTTTGGGGCATTTGTTTTTGTGCATTTAGGACATACGTTACCGTCTTTTAGTTCTTCGCCACATTCAGTACAAAATTTTGCCATTTAATTCACTCCTTCTCTTTATTTTACTATATAATCGATTAATTTATAACCGTTATCAGTCTTCTCGAATGTATATGTATAAGTAGATAGTTTGTCTTTTATGGTTTCGTAGTTATTGAAAAAATATTTTTCAATTTGATTATCATACTCCAAATCAAAATTTTGCTCACTTCCACAATCATCTATCGTTGTTAACAATTCGCCATCTTTATATTTTGACCATATTTTCCCATCTCCCCAATAATAGCATGGCGATGTTGCATATCCCCAGATAGCTTTATAACTAATTATGTATTTGTTATCTTTTTCTTTAAAACTGACCATTTTGCTCTCTAAAGGCGCTGTTGTTCCTTCTGCACCATGTCCAGCATGATCATAGGTGTATATACCAGTTGTTGCATCATATGAATATAAAACATGTGGCCAAGCACACATAATATCACCATGTTCAAATCCCATGTTGCTTAAAGCTGTCATATTAAATGCATTTTCTATTTCTTGTTTAGTAATGGTTTGTGGCCAGTCACTTTCTTTTAAAACATTATTATCATAATATGTAAAAGCAATGCGTAGTTTTAATTCATTAGTGATTTCACTATAATTATTAATCTTTGTTAATGCACGAAGGTACCCAAATGATTTTCCAGGTATTCCCCCTTTTTGCTTAGATAATCCCACTATTTTATCTAACTCTTCTTGTGCGTTAAATATTGTTGTATAATCTACTTCCTCAGTGGCAGTTGCTTGATTATCGTTATTAGTGGTTTGTGTATTGCTGTCTAATCCTAAACTTTTATAACCAATATATCCAACCATTGCAATTACAATAATTAATAATATTATTATAATTATATATAACCCCTTGTTGCTAGTATTCTTTTCTTCCACTATTTTATAACTCCTTTCATTTTATTCTTTATTAATTAAATGGTGCTCGTGGTCGGACTCGAACCGACACGGGGAAACCCCAATAGATTTTGAGTCTATCACGTCTACCAATTCCATCACACGAGCAACTAAAAATATTATACCATATAAACGAGGATTTTTGGTATAATATTTTTTAAATATTTAATTTAAGAGTATAATTGGTTACTACTCAGACTTTAAAAAGAAAGTCATATCTATGATTTTCTTTTTTTGTATGTAAAAATTAGGCAAATAATGATTTGCCTTTATATATTTCTTTTATAGTATTTAGTGAATTAAGATTTCTTAATTTTGCCCCGACTTCCGCACTTGAAATGATTAAAAAAGTCTGTTTTTTGTTGAAAATAGGC
>JAUNSN010000067.1 GCA_030539175.1 bacterium
TATGAATTATAAGTTTGATATTGTATATTTAGATCCTCCTTATAATATGAAAATACTAAATAAAGTATTAATTTACTTAGTAGATAATCAATTATTAAATAATAATGCTTTAGTTATATGTGAAGTAAATGATGAATATATAGAAGATAATATTAATTATCAAATAGTTAATAAAAGAAAGTATAATGATAAATTTATTTATATTTTAAAGTTTCTTAAAATATGATGTAATTTATCTTTATTTGCTTTTACCTATTATAATATTAGTTAAGGTATTAAAAATAATTATATACTTGTTTTAAATAGTTATACTATTTAATGATAAGAAATGTAAATTAATAAAAACTTGTTCTTGTCATATAAAAATAAATAGTGTATAATTTATTATAGTAAAGGAGTGTCGGGATAATGAGATCAAGTTTAGACATTCAAGCAAAAGAAAAAAATCTCTTTTCTGCTAAACATTATAAGGTTAAAGTAGTTAAAAAGAAACAAAATCCTATTCAATATGTTTTAGGTGTTCTTTCTTATGCTTTATTTATTTTGTTATTTTTAATTGGTATTATATTATTGATATATGTTGCTGATATAAAAATAAGAGAAGCTAAAGGAGATACTACTCCACCAATGTTTAATGCTTATGTTGTGTTAACAGGAAGTATGAAACCCAATATTGATGTTAATGATGTAGTAATTACTAAAAAGAAAGGTGAGGGAACTTTAAAAATAGGTGATGTTATTACTTTTGTATCGGCTGATCCTAGATATTCTGGTGTTATAATAACACACAGAATAGTAGATGTAATTTTAGAAAATGGGGTTTATTTTTATCGAACGAAGGGAGATAATAATGATAGTGTAGATATGACTTTAACAAGTCATAGCAATGTTGTTGGTAAAGTATTTATGACTGTTCCTTATTTGGGATATGTTCAATCATTTTTAGCAACTAGTCGTGGATGGATAATTGTAATATTAATACCATGGTTAATAGTTATTGCATATGACATTATGAAATTGTTTAAGATCTTTGGTAAAAAGGTTAAAAAGTAGGTGAATTATGGGTAAGAGTAAATTTAATGTAAAAGATGTTGAAAATGATAATATCATAATTGAAGAAGACAGAGAATCAAAAAGGAAAAAGAGTCTTTTCTTGCTTTTTCTTTCAAAATATGGTAGAATTGTACGTGTAGGTATGTTATCACTATCATTTACAACTTTTGTTGTTGCTGGGGGAATTACTTTATCAACGATTGAACAAAGAAGTAAACAGATATACCAAGTTGATGTTCCAGCTGGAATGATATTAGAGTTTACTAATTTAACTAGTCAAGTTAATATAGGGAGTAATGAGCTTTTACAGCCTATTTATCAAGAAGATAGTGATCAACTAGAACCACATCAATTTACTATAAGCAATACATCAAGTGCGGCTAAAGTTAATTATCGAGTTAGATTAAAAGAATTTGATGATTATTCCTTAGCTAATGATGAATGTGTTGAAGAGGGGATTGTAAAAAAATTAAGTACTTTATATTTACGTTACAGTGTTTATATTAATAATGTTTTGAAGTATAATCAATTATTAAGTGATACTGCTAGAGTAAGTTCAAATGTTAATGATAATTATATAGTCGCATCTGGATCATTAGATCCAGGAGAAACTGATAGTATTAAATATCGAATGTGGTTAGATGAAAGTGCGACTAATAATGAAATGGATAAACATTATCATGGCACTTTAATAGTTGAATATGAGGAAGTACAATAAAACATTTTAGGGGGGATAAAAAATGTTTTGGTTGGATAAAGAAGTTAAAAAGATAATAAAAGAATTAATATTTATGTCTATTATTGTTGTTATTACTTTGATGATATGGCCTAATATTTCAGCAAAAGCTGAAGAACAAAATAAAACTTTATCTATGTATTACGATAATTTAATTATCGAAAACATAGATAATACTTCTAATACATTATATTCAGTTAATAATAACGATATTAGTGGTATAAGTCCAATTAATGTCGTATTAAGAAATACAACCAAAGATAATAGAGAATATAACTTATATTTAAAAGTATTAAAAGTATCAACTTTAGATATTAATTATATTAATATCTTTGTTGATGATATAAAGAACTTAAGTTCTTTATATAGTTATGAAGATGATGATGCTTTATATTACTTGTTAGAAACAAGTAATATAAATAAATATGCTTATATTGTTAAGGATATAAAAATATGGTTAAATGATAGTAATAATGTAAGTGGTAAAAGTTTGAATTATACATTTGTTATAAAAGAAAAATAAAAG
The DNA here is from genome assembly GCA_030539175.1 of bacterium. Classification (GTDB taxonomy): domain Bacteria; phylum Bacillota_I; class Bacilli_A; order RF39; family UBA660; genus JAUNSN01. The sequence goes on from JAUNSN010000067.1 coordinate 2,316, forward strand.
TAAGGTTGGTGCTTATATGAAAAAATTTAAGTTTAATAGAAAGACAGCAATAATACTTATTATAATATCTATATTTGTAGTATTATCTATAACTGGTACTAGTTATGCTTTGTTTATGAAAACAGATAAACAAGAAAGTGCTAATAGTTATACGACAGCTAATACATCTATTACTATTACAACAGTAAGTGGTAGTATTAGTTTAGGTGATATGATTAACTCATTACCAATGAGTGATACTGATGGACAAAGTACAACACCTTATGTATTTACAGTAACTAATACTGGTAATGTACCACAAATGGTAGATATATCACTCATTAGTGATAGCGCAACAGTTACAATTGATGGTTGTAGTGATAATCAATTAAATCAAAATTATCTAAAAGTATCTATTGATGGCGGAGAACCGTTTGCCTTATCACAAAACAGTGGTGTAGTAATAAATGATTTAGGATTAGAATCTAGCGAATCTAAAACTTATTCTTTAAGATATTGGTTATCATCAGATACTCCAAATAGTGAAATAGGTAAACATTTTCATGGTCTTGTTACTACAAGTGGATATGGGGTTGATGAGTTGCCTGTACCACCGCCAGAACAAGGATATACTGATGCAAGTGGAGCCAATGGACCAGTATTGGCTGATGGAATGATACCAATAATGTGGGATGGAGTAAAATGGGTAAAAGCCGATATTTATGATTCAACATCTCAATATGCTGGTTATGATTATACAAATAAAGAGTGGGCAAATGCAGTAATGGTAACAACGGCAACAAGAGAAACATATATGAATGCAGATCCTGGATATGCTATTACAGAATCACATGTTTTAGCATATTATGTCTGGATACCAAGGTATAGATATGAGTTGTTTAATGTGGGAACATCAACTGTCTCATCGCAATTAATCAATGTAACATTTGAAACAGCAAATACGCAAAAGTCAACTGGCTCAACAGTGGGGAGTCAATTAACGCATCCAGCATTCACATGGGGAACAGGGGATGAACTCCAAGAATTAGATGGAATATGGGTAGGGAAGTTTGAAACGACGGGTACCACATCATCCCCTACAGTAAAACCATCCTTATCACCAATAGTATCACAAACTGTATCTAGTTTATATAGTGCCAATAAAGTAA
>JAUNSN010000068.1 GCA_030539175.1 bacterium
GAAAATCTGAATCAATCATTAGTGCCAACAGAAAATAAAGAACAATCATTGGTTCCCGAGAATGAAGCTAAACAAGAACAAATAATACGAGAAGGTAAAAAGCCCAAAGCATGGTTAAAAGCTTTAGCAGGATCGGCTGGATTTGTAGCAGGTGTAGGATTAAGTGTTGCTGCAGGTTCAGTACCAATATTAGGAACAGCAATTACAATATATACGACGGCTAGATTAGTTTACAATGCTTCAAAAGGTATTAACAATATTGTAACAAGACATCGGGCTAAAAAACAGACAAAAAAATTAGAACAACAAATAAATGACTTAACTGCTATAGAACCGCGAACGCCAGAACAAGAGCAACAATTAATAGATAATATCAGTGAATACAAACACATTCAACATTGCTTAGAGAAAAAGAATATGGCAGAATTAAAAGCTAATCCTAACATAAAAACCAAAATAACCCAAGTTAAAGAAAAAAATCCAAAAATTGCTAAAGTAGCTAAAGTAATATTTGATAAACCAAAAAATCCGTATGCAAAATGGTTTGTTAATGGTGCATCACTAGGATACTTAGTTGGCAATATGCTTAATGTTAAAGATATGCTAGAATCACCACAAGGTAGAGAGACATCAGTAACTCCATCTAGCGGACAGGCACAAGAAAATCCAATAACGACTCCAGTACCTGAAATATCAGATATGCCAGAGGTTGGCCAAACATATGATTTAAGCGAAGTTGTCAATGGATATATTAGTAGCGATTCCACAGAGCCATTACACATGCTTCATCAAATAGGAGAGGATAGAGCTATAATAACCGCTTCTAAAGTTGTTGACGGAAGACAAATGGTACATTTTGCAACCCCAGATGGAGATGGATACGCTTGGTTTCCTTGGGATGAAATAAAAAATATAATCAAAGAAGTTGCCACTAAAGCAAGGTAGAAAGGGGAATATATGAAAGGAAAAATAATCGAATTAAAAGATAATTCAAAATATGTAGTTTTAGAAGAAATGGAATATAATAATAAAAAATTCATCATTGCTAGCGAATGTAAAAACGAAAATGAAGAAATAAATGAAGAAGATGCAATGATAATTATGGAAGTAGCATTAGATGGTGATGATTTAAGTGTTATAGATATATACGATGATGAGGTTGCAGCAACTATATCAAAAAAAATGCTAGAAAAAATGAAAACTTCATCTTTTGAATAAAGATAAAGAGATAAACGATTTATAAAACGTTTATCTCTTTTTTATCATTTTATTAATATCAACTGTATAACCAGTTAAAGCCGAAACGCCAAGAACTATCGCTCTAATTACTTTATGAACTTTTCCTTGTTGCATATTCCACTCAACATTAATTTTATCGATGAATTCATTACAATTTTCATCTAATACAACTGATAAATTTTTCAAGTCAGATAAGGATAAATTAGTAATATTATTAATATCTAAAGTAGCATTAATACCATATTCTTTTAATAAATCATTTAATTCACTACTATTTTTAAAGAAATAACTACATTTAGCAAAATCATCTTTCTTCTTTTTAGTATTTAATAATTTAGTTGAATTATAAATAGCAGATATTCCACTAATGCCACAAGCACAGATTAAAGGCATAGAGACAATAGTTGGTAGAGATATGCCATTATTTAATAAATTAACGCCATTTAAAATAATAAGAGAAGTTCCACCAGCAACACAAGAAGCAAAGAGTAATACATAACAAGTTTCGTATTCGTCATCTAATTCATTTTTAATATTAAAATTATGTTTTAATTGTTTTGTCATTTCATCAATTAATTTATTAATGGTATCTTCGCTATATCGTATCATCATTTCTCTACCATCAGCATATTTCACAATTATATATTTTTTATTGCTTACCCAAAAATTAGTTATAAAATCTTTTTTAGCAATACCACTTTCTTCATAATATTTCATAGCACGCCTCCTTTTGGGCAATACTATACCAGTATTAATTAAAAAAGTCAAATTCAGTATAGCAATTGTTAAAAAGCATAAATATCTAGTAAAATTAAATCACCATTAAATATTTATACATGTTGCCTAGTTTATTTAGTATTATTTTCTAATTTGTTTATTTATTGAATTATTGCAAATGCTTACCGCATTTTTCAAGGCCTTAACAACCATATTTCTTGCTTTTAAATCACTGCCAGATAAATTACCAATTACCTTATTAACATAACCAGAGAACATATTAGCAATTTGCCAAGATGGTTTTATAGTAATTGCCAAGGCTTTACTAACTTTATCCATAAATACCTAACTCCTTTGAATACATTATAACCAAATTAAAAGTAAAAACCAACTAACCCCTACTCCAATTATTTATATTAATTTATTTAAAAAAACATCTTTCTTACTAAAAATACATAAAACTATGATAAAATACAATAGGTGGTGAAAAAAATGAAGCAAATCGCAAATGTTAAATTAAAAAACAAAGTCTTTTTAGCACCAATGGCTGGCATAAACGATCAAGCATTTCGTAAAATTATTAAAGAAATGGGATGTGCTTTAGTATATACAGAAATGATAAGTGATAAAGGAATAATATATAATAATAAGAAAACTGTTGAACTTATAAAGTTTGATGAAATAGAAAGGCCAATTGCTATACAAATTTTTGGAAATGATAAAAAAACATTAGTTGAATCTGCTCTATTTATAGAAAAAGAAGTTAGGCCTGATATCATAGATATTAATATGGGATGTCCAGTGCCTAAAATTGCCGTTAAGTCGCAAGCTGGTTCTTCTTTGCTAAAAAATCCAGAAAAAATATATGAAATAGTTTCTGCTGTTGTAAAAGCAACTCATACGCCCATTACAGTAAAAATTAGAAGTGGTTGGGATGAAAATAGCATAAATGCTCCTTTAGTTGCCAAAATGTGTGAAAAAGCTGGAGCTGTTGCCATTGCAATTCATGGTCGAACTAGAAGTCAAGGATATACTGGAAAATCCGACTTAAAAATAATAAAAGAGGTAAAGGAAAGTGTAAATATTCCAGTAATTGGTAATGGAGACATAACTGATATAACAAGTGCTAAAAGAATGTTAGAAGAAACAAATTGTGATTTTTTAATGGTAGGTCGAGGAGTATTAGGCAATCCCTGGTTAATAAAAGAGATTAATACTTATTTAGAAACTGGAGAAATAATACCCTTACCTACTTCCGACGATAGAATAAATATGTGTTTAAGACATCTTAAATACTTAATAGAAAGTAAAGGCGAAAAATTAGCGACTTTAGAAATACGCAAACACATTGCTTGGTATATAAAAGGCTTACCCAACGCTAAAGAAGTTAAAAATGCCGTATTTCAGGCAAAAAATACCAATAATATT
>JAUNSN010000032.1 GCA_030539175.1 bacterium
CTACGACCGCCCGGTTATGAGCCGGATGCTCTAACCAACTGAGCTAAAGGTCCATTCACAAGATATATAATATCATTTATTTAATAATTTATCAATTATTTTTTAAAAAGTTTTATATTTTTTTTACCAAGTGTCACTTTAATTTCTCATTAAATCCAAAATCAACTCAAAATTATCGTCATTTGCTACTATATTTCTCTTAATTATACCACATCTATCACATTTATACTCTATTTGCCACCCTTTTTTCGTTTTAATAACTCCACGCGGAATTAAAATTCCCCGACAAGCAGAAGCTCTATCCCCTGGGTTTACATCTACATGTAACGAACACAAACAAAAAGGACAGTGATCACGTGCCGTATATCCAAGTGGTGAAACTAGTTGATCACACATTTTACAAATAAATTCTTCATCTATCATCGTAAACTTTTTCATAACTTCACTCCAAAATAAAATGGTGTGAGAAAAGGGACTCGAACCCTCACAGCACGTGCCATACGCCCCTCAAGCGTACGCGTCTACCTATTCCGCCATTCTCACATAAAGCGGCTCTAATGTTTAACCGCCTTAAATAATTTTTTCCAAATATTAGTTGAAGAATAATTAAGAATTCCAACCTTATATACCTTTAAACCATATTTAAATAATAAATATATTACAACAACTAATATAACTATCGATATTATAACATCAAAAATAGTAATTTGTCCAGCTATCAACAGCGAAGGTGCTAACATAGCCGACAATAAGGGAATATATGCCAATACCTTAATAAATAATGCACCTTCAAATACTGCCGATAAAGTTGACAAATAATAACCAATAACAGAAATAATGATAACTGGTGTTTGTACTTGATTATAATCATCAATACTTGTTGTCATTGATGCTAAAATACCAGCCAATAAAGAATACAACACAAAAGTAAGAATCATTAATATTATAGTTAAAGGAACAATATATATCAATCTATCAATAATACCAGAATAATTTAATTGAGCAATAATACCTGAGGTATAATCTGTAATACTAGTACTTAAACTATTATTAATCGCACTTACACTACTACTAGTAAAAAACCTTATAGCAACAGCAATCATACTATAACAAAATAATAAGAAGCCTTGAAATATCACAAATATATTTGAAGAAAACATTTTCGATAAAAAATGCGTTCTTGGAGAAACATTAGCAATTATTATTTCCATACTTTTAGTAGTTTTTTCCTCATTTATTTCACCACCTATCATTTGTACCAAAAACATAGTTAACATAAAAAATGGCAAAATAACAACTGGAAACACAGTACTAATAACTAAATTTAATGTTTCATCCACACTCTTATTTTCATCTAATCTAGTCTTTTCTATAAGCACAGGCTTTTCTATACTACTAAGCATTTCATCACTAATATTATATTGCTTTAAAGCATAATTTTCTTTTGTACTATTAATAGATGACACTAAGCTTTGATATAACAAACTATCAATAGTATTATTAACAATCATTTCTATCTCAAAAAAATTATCTTTACTTTCATTAATTATTAATAAAATATTATCTTCATTCTCAACTAAATTAGTCGCTTCTTCAACAGTATTGGTAAAAAGATTCATACTAGAATTAGATAAACCATCAACTACATTTTTAGCCTCATTATATTTAAAAGATAAATCATCGTAAACACCAACATTATCTATAACAATGAACTTTGTTTCATTATTAAAATCCCCACCAAAAAACTTGATAATATTATCTATATTAACCAATCCAACAATAAAAACACAAATAATAATATTAACAATTATAAACCATTTAGATTTAATCTTTTTATTCAAACTTAACTTAGTTAAAAACATTAATTTATTTTTCATATTCAGCACCCACCTTAGCAATAAATATCTCATTCAACGACGCCTCTTCAACAACTAATTTAGTTAAATTAGGATAATCAACTAAATTAGTTATAATATTTTCTATATATTTATTTTCCTTAACATCGATAACATATTCATTTCCAACTAATTCAACATCTAATACACCATCTAATTTCTTAACTTTTTCTTTATTAAGAGACGCTCTAACAATAATTTTTCTTTTCTGATAATTATTCTTAATATCTTTTAAATATCCTTGTATTACGCTCTTTCCCTTAACAAGAATAACTAGTTTTTCACAAAAAAGCTCAACATGTTCCATCCGATGGGAAGAAAATATAATTATTGAACCTTTCTTTTTAAAATCAAGAATAACTTTTTTAAACAATTCAACATTAAGTGGATCTAACCCAGAAAAAGGCTCATCCAATATAAGCAATTTAGGCTCATGAATAATTGCTGTAATAAATTGAATCTTTTGTTGATTACCTTTAGATAATTCTTTAATTTTTGTATATTTATAATCCTTTATAGAAAACTTATTTAACCAATAATCTAATTTTTTTTCTATATCAAGCTCTTTCATCGATTTTAAAATACCATAATATACAACTTGATCATAAACTGTCATTTTTGTTAATAAACTTCTTTCCTCTGTTAAAAATCCAATCTTGTCAGTTATATTATAATCAATTTTTTTACCATCTAATATAATATCACCTTTATCTTGATCTAACAATCCCATTATCATTCTAAACATAGTTGTCTTACCTGCTCCATTTAAGCCAAGAAGTCCAAATATTTCCCCCTCATTCACTTCAAAAGATAAATCATTTACTGCTTTTAATTTTCCATATGTTTTGGTTACATTCTTTACTTGCAACATTTTATCTACTATCCTTTCTTCATTTAATAATACATTCGTTTTAATTATAAACCATAATACCAAATAGGTAAACAAAAGAATTACAAAAAATAGCTAAAATATGTTATTATATATAAGGACGTGATTATATGAAATTTAATTATAGCTTAGACAATAAAAGATATCACACATTTAACTATCATTTGAAAAAGAAATTCAATAATAAAGTTGCTAAAATTAGTCTCAACGCTGGCTTTACCTGTCCCAATATTGATGGTAAAGTTGGCTATGGTGGATGTATCTATTGTTCTAAAAGCGGAAGTGCAGAATTTGCTGGTAATATAGAAGATAGCTTAATTAAGCAATTTTATGAAATAAAAGAAGTAATGGATAAAAAATGGAAAAATTTAAAATATATAGCTTACTTCCAAGCTCACTCTAATACCTATGCCAGTGTCGATGTTTTAAAAGAAAAATACGAAAGCATCTTAAAAATAAAAGACGTTGTTGGATTATTTATTGCAACTAGACCAGATTGCATTAATGAAGAAATAATAAACTATTTATCACAATTAAACAAAAGAACTTACTTAGTTGTTGAATTAGGGTTACAAACTATTCATGATAAAACTAGCAAATTAATAAACAGATGTCATAGTTTAAGTTGTTTTGAAGAAGCTGTAAAGAAATTAAAACAAAGAAATATTGAAGTGGTTGTTCACATTATAAATAATTTGCCCTATGAAACTAAAGAAATGATGTTAGATACAATTAGATATGTTAATAAACTTAAAGTAGATGGTATTAAAATACATATGCTTTTCATTAGTAAAAACACTCCAATAGAAAAATTACAAGATAAATATCATATATTTAGTATGGAAGAATATATAGACATTGTATGTGATCAATTAGAATTATTAGATGAAAAAATAGTTATTCATCGTATAACTAGTGATCCAGATATTAATACCTTAATTAAACCAACTTGGCTAGTTAATAAACGCAGTATTTTAAATAATATAGATAAAGAATTATTAAAACGCAATACTTATCAAGGGTTTAATACCTCTATTCTTAATCGCTTCAGACAAATAATTATTAACAATATCAATGAATCAGATATAGTTGTTGATGCTACAACTGGCAACGGAAAAGATTGTTTATTTTTAAGTACAATTGTTAAAAAAGGGTTTGTTTTTGGCTTTGATATACAAGAAGAAGCAATTAATAAAACTACTAACCTACTTAATAAAAACAATATTAAAAACTATCAATTATTTTTAAATGACCATCAAAATATAGATAAAATACTAAATAAATATAAAAATAAAATCAGTTTAGTCGTCTATAACTTAGGGTATTTACCCAAAAGTAAAAGTAATATTATGACTAAAAAAGAATCAACTATTAATAGTATAAAAGCATCATTAAAATTATTAAACAACAAAGGATTCATCTTAGTTGTAGCATACCCCCATGATGAAGGAAAAAAAGAAAAAGCAGAAATATATAAACTAAGAAAATATAATTATATTGTTAACGAGTATAAAAATACAACAAACGATTTAGCTCCTGTATTACTGGAAATAAAAAAACAATCGTGTCATATAACACCACAGTTAACAGAAATTTGACAAAACACTAAAAAAGTGGTATAATTTAGTTGTCTTTGAAAAGGGGGAATAAAGATGAATAATAAGAAAAACGAATTAAAGGTAAAAAAAATTTTACAAGCATTAAAAGGGGCATTAAAAGATACATCAAAAATTAGAGATTATAATCAAGATTTTGATGTACCATTCAATTTTGTTAAAGGACTTATGGCAGTCAATGACCCATATGGTAGAAAGTTGTAATTAATTTTACAACTTTTTTTCTTTACAATTACATAATTATTTGATAATATATAGCCAAGCTGAATTTTCTACACTTATATTTTTAGATATATAATAATTAAATAAAGAACAAAATATTAGAAAGGAAAGTAATTAATCAAAAGAGAATCACTTCCTCTAAGATTAATTATACGAAGGAATATGATCGAGTATATTATTACAAATATTTTTGTTGCAACAATTATAGTATCTAGTGCTATAAACTTTATATCAATAATAATTATTACAAACAAAAATAAAAAGAATAATTTAATGTTTAATAATAACGATAACGAAGAAACTACTAATACCAAAAATACACTAGGTGGTCTATTACTATTATTACCTGGTATTAATCTAGTAATATCAAGTATATATTTAAAAGCTGCATTATTTAATAAAAATTATCAAGAATTTGTGGAAAAACAAAAAGAAGAAAACACAATAATAAAAATTAACCATGAAAAAAATTCAAGTAAGAAATTACCTAAGTATAGTTTCAAAGGTAATAAAGTAAACAGAGAACAAAAACAAGAAACTAAGAAAAGGAAAAGAACATTATAAATAACCCTTCATAAATTATTATGAGGTGTTTTATGCAACTAATTATTTTAATATTTGGTTGGATATCATTTTTTACTATAACAACCATTACCTATATCAAATACGTAAGACCAAGTATTTATCCAAACCAAGAAAAAAAAGAGCAACCTATAAACAAACCAATCTTTAATAAAGTTACTACAAAAAAACAGCCCTACTTATATCATACTAAAATAGCAACTAAAAAAAAGAGTCGTGTTTTAAAAAGAGTCAAAAGTAAATAATTACTTTTGACATTTTTTACAATAGTAAGTTCCTCGACCACCAACTCTTATTTTAATTATCGCATTATCACATGTTAAACATTTTTCTTTACCATGAACTAATAATTCATTTTGAAATAAACCATGAATTCCATCGACTGAAGTATAACTTAATATAGTTGTTCCCCCTAAAGATATTGCTTTTTTTAAGACAAGTTTAGTATTATTTACAATATTTGTTAATTGTTTATTACTAAGCTTATTTGTAATAGTTAAAGGGTTAATATGTGATAAAAATAATATTTCATCAGCATATATATTACCAATACCAGTTATTATCTCTTGATCTAAAAGAGTAGTCTTAATAGCTTTCTTATTATTCTTATACTTATCTTTTAAATATTCTACAGTTAAGTCATCTGTTAAAGGTTCAACCCCTAACTTTTTTAAAGGTAATACACTATCTCTTTTACCTTTTTCTATTAAATACATAACACCAAATTTTCTAGTATCATGATACCTTAATTGTCTATTACTAAGTTCAAATATAACATGTTCATGTTTTAAAACATCATCTATTTTATCTTTTATAAAATACTTCCCTTCCATTCTTAAATGCGATAATAAATCATAATCATCCAACTCAAAAATTATCCATTTACCACGTCTTTTTATATCATTAATAGTTTGGTTTTTTAACTTATCAATAAATTCTGCAACTTCAATTCCTTTAATAACCCCTTGATAATTAACTATAACCTTATTTATTACCTCACCAACAACTAATTTCTTCAAACTACTTCTAACTGTTTCAACCTCTGGTAACTCTGGCATAATAATCACTCCATATATGGTTTAATACTAATCTTTATATAAGATAATTCTTTAATTTTTTTTAACAATTCCTTCTTTGCTCTTTCCGATATATCATTAGCCTCCTTTAAATTAAGAGAACTATCAAAAGATATATCTAAATTTAAACTATAATAAGAACCGTATTTTATTATTGTAATATCATCAATACTTTTAACCTTATTATCAACTTTTATTATATTCTTTATCTTATTTACTAACTCCTCATTATACTCTCTTTGCCCTAAAATAGAAGTAACATTTTCTTTTAAAACATTAAATGATGTAAATATTATAAAAGATCCGACTATAGCCGTACCTATAGCATCAGAATAAGAAAATATATAATTAATATCAGTTAATTTAGAACCAATAAACGCGACTAAAACCACAAATGATGAATAAACATCAGTTTTACTTTCCTTACCTGATGCGATTAAAATACTATTTTTATATTCTCTACCCTTTTTTAATATATAATTTGCCAATAAATTTTTCATAATAATAGTAAATATTGCTGTTATAAAAACTATATTATTTGGAATAATAAACTTTTGCGTAAAGGCAGATAAAACTAACTTTAATCCTAAACAAAATATTATTATTCCAACCACAATACTAGTTAAATATTCTATTTTACCATGACCAAATGGATGATTCTCATCGGCTGGTTTATTAGCAAAAACATTACCAAAAATAGCAATAACATCAGTTGATAAATCACTTAACGAATGAATACCATCTGCAATCAAAACAGAAGAATGACCAATAACTCCAACTAATACTTTGACAATTACTAGTAAAGTATTTATAATCATACTTCTAAACATAACATAATTTATTTTTTTCATAAAACTTACCTACTTTGCTTCATACCAATTATTACCAAAATTAACATCAACAACAAGTGGTACATTTAACTTATATGTATTCTCCATAATATTTGTTACTGCATTGTTTAATATTTCTTTTTCTTTTAACGGACAATTAAATATTAATTCATCATGTACCTGTAATAACATCCGACTAGATAAATGATTATCAGTAATATATTTATCTATCTCTATCATAGCTTTCTTTAAAATCTCGGCACTACTTCCTTGTACTGGCGTATTCATTGCCATTCTTTCCCCCGTTTTTTTTATTAACTTATTAGTTTGTCTTAATTCCTCAATAGTTCTTTTTCGCTTCATTAATGTCCTAACATAACCATTTTGATAAGCTTCTTTTATTACCTCGTTCATATATTTTTTTATACCTGGATATGTTTCTTGATACTTCTCTAAGAAATTCTTAGCTTGATTAGAAAATATATTTAATTCCTCAGACAAACCATAACTACTAATACCATATAAAATACCAAAATTAACCGCCTTAGCCTGCCTTCGTTGCATCTTAGTAACATCTTCCTTCATCACACCAAACAAATCCATCGCAGTCTTAGTATGAATGTCAATCCCTTCATTAAATGCCTCAATAAACTTTTTATTATTAGCTAAATGAGTAAAAACACGAAGTTCTATTTGTGAATAATCACATGACATAATAAGACAATTTTCTTCAGCTATAAATGCTTTTCTAATTAATCGACCATATTCTTTTTTAACTGGTATATTTTGCAAATTAGGATTCATTGATGATAACCGACCAGTTCTAGTTAAAGTTTGATTAAATATAGTATGAATTTTTCCATCTTTACAAATATATTCAAGAAGTGGAGTAATATACGTAGTTTGTAACTTAGATAATTCGCGATACTCTATTAATTTATCAATAATCGGATGCTTATCTCTTAACTTTAATAAAACTTTTATATCAGTTGAATAACCAGTGGAAATTTTCCTAATAGCTGGTAATTGTAAATCAGTAAATAAAACTTTTGCCAACTGTTGAGTAGAATTAATATTAAATTCATATCCCACAATTGAATATATATCTTGCTCTATTACGCTTATTTTATCTCTTAAAGATGATTCTAATTTTTCAATAACTTTTCTATCAACTAAAATACCCTCAACTTCCATCTTTGCTAAAACTTTACAAAGAGGCATTTCAATTGTAGTAAATAATTCTAACATATCTTCTTTTTTTAATTCATCTAAATATAATTGATAATTATTATAAATAAACTTAGACTTTAAAATACTATTTAATTTAACAGTTTCTTCATCATTTGATTCAGAAAGTTCAATATCAAACAATTTCATTAAATAATCTATATTATCATGATGATGATATTCCAACAAATGAGTTGCAATCATTAAATCAAAGCTAACGTCATCTAACATTATATTATTTTCAATTAAATTTACTAATATTTTCTTATAATTAAACACATACTTAACTTTAGAAGAAAGTAGAGTCATACACTCTTTCATAATATCAAAAGGTATATAATAAGCAATATCTTTATTATAAATAGTCGCCCCATAAATAGTTGCATTATAATAATTACCATCAGTTACTAAATCTAGTGCCACATCATTTTCAATTACTAATTCATTAATATTCTGGATTACTTGATAATCTAGTTTTTTTACTTCACTAACAGTTTTATTACCAACTTTAGGTATTAAAGAGAAAAACTCTAACTCTTTATATAATGATATTAAATTATCATTATTACTACATTCATACTTTAAATCCTCTAACTTTATTGATAAATCTATATCTTTATAAATAGTTGCTATATCTTTACTCATAAAAGCATTTTCTTTATCACTTAATAATTTATTACGAACTGAATCCGTAATTATCTTACTATCTATATTATCATATAAGTTTTCTAACGTAGTAAACTCTCTTAATAGCTTTAAACCTGTTACATGCCCTATTCCCTTAACACCTGGTATATTATCTGAAGAATCTCCCTCTAACCCTTTTAAATCAATAATACCAACTGGTTCAATACCATACTCTTTCACAAAAATATCATAATTATAACGAATATATCCCTTTTGTTTTAATAATTTAACTTCTATATCAGAAGAAATTAATTGAAGTAAATCTTTATCACTACTAACAATAGTACCAACAAAACCATCATTATTATCAATCATTTTAGCAATAGTACCAATTATATCATCCGCTTCATAATTATCAATCTCTAAATACTTAATCCCCATTGCAACTAATATTTGCTTAGCAATAGGAAATTGCTTTATCAAAGATTCTGGAGTTTCAATTCTTCCCGCTTTATATGTTTGATACTTATCATGTCTAAATGTTTTTCCTTTGTCAAAAGCAACAACCATATATTTTGGTTGTTCTTCACTTATTATCTTATTTACCATATTTACAAATCCATATAAAGCATTAGTCTCCAGACCTTTAGAATTAGTCATAGTTTTACCAGCATAAATTGTTGCATAGTAACTTCTAAACAATAAGTTATTACCATCTACTAAAATAACTTTTTTCATCCCTACCTCCATACTCATCACTTTATGTACTAGTATAACATGAATTGTTATTTTTTTGTAATAAATACAAATTATTTTTTATTATTTTTTTCTGCAACAATATTTTCATAAAAATATTTATTACTCTAAATCTCTTATCCCTTTACTTAATAACGGATATACTTTCAATAAATTACTATTAGTAGCAACAAGTTTCTTAATAATTATTCTTCTTTGCTTATTTGTAGATAAATCATTAACATCTATATCACCTAAAGCTTTTTTAATAAATAAATTATCTAAATTAATAATATATGAAATTGAATTAAGTCTATTTTGCAATTCTTTAATTTTCTTTTTAATATAACTTTCCTTTTTAAGATATTCCTCATAAAAATCACTTTTTAATATCTCTAAACTTTGTTCATATGCAAATATATCTGCTAATATTTCTAATCTAAAATTATCATGATTATCTTTATAAAACTCTAATAATTCTTCTAATATTACAAATTCTTCATATAAAACATAATTTTCATCATCTACTGTAGTCATATTCTTTATAATATTATATTGATAAATATGATATAACTCATGATTTATAATTTTTAACAATAACAAATATCCATCATCTTCTAAGTAATATTCAAACATAGAATCTTGATTATTTAACATATCTACTAACATATAAATTAAATATTCAGAAATAGTGATAATATTTTTATTATCTTTGTTAATATAATTAGCAACATCACCACTTGTTAAAATAGAAAATTTTATTTCATCTACCCTTACACCCAATATATTAGAAGAATACTTAACGTATTTTAGTATTAATTCTCTTACTTGGTAATAAGTCACTATTCCTCAACCTTAAAATCCTCTAATTTACCATCACTTGTTAATATCTTGTTTACCGTTTCACTAACTTCTTGTAATTTATCACTACATTCTTTAGCTAATTTCATCGCCTTAGTATATTTATTAATTGCCTCATCAATCTTAACTTCTCCACTTTCTAATTCAGCAACTATATTACTTAATTCTTCTAATTTTTCTTCAAAATTCTTTTTCATTTTTTACCTCCACTACTTTACTTATCAAAGTACCATCTCTTAAACTTATATTAATTATATCATTCTTCTTTATCCCTTTAACACTTGATATTATCTTATTATCTTGCTTTAATATAGCATAACCCCTACTTATTGTATTAACAGGATTTAACACTTCTAACTTAGTTATTAAAGAAGTTAATTCTTGTTGCTTAAATTTATATAACATCGCTGGATTATTTAAAACATAACTATTTTTTAAATTAAATAATTTTATCTTATAACCATCACATATATTTTGAATTGTTTTATTTAGTCTATCCATAAGATTATCAAGCCGTTGTTCTTTTATTTCATATACCGCCATTGGTTGCTTTAAAACGTAAGAATTCTCTATTTTCTTTAAAATATTATAATTATTCTGGATAATACTTTTTATAACATTAGTACTTCTTACTCGCATATTTTCAAGCAAATTAAGAATACTCACTACATCTGGTACGGCCAATTCCGCCGCGGCTGTTGGTGTTGGTGCTCGCAAATCCGCAACAAAATCAGCAATAGTAAAATCCACTTCGTGTCCAACTGCACTAATAATAGGTATTCGCGAATTAAAAATAGCACGCGCGACTTCTTCCTCATTAAAAGCCCACAAATCTTCAATCGAACCTCCACCACGTCCAACGATTAAAACATCAATATCTTTATATGTATTAGCAAGTTCTATCTTACTAACAATATCTTTCGTCGCTCCTCCCCCTTGTACTAACGAAGGAAACAAAATAGTTGTACATATAGGATATCTTCTTTTTATAGTAGTTAAAATATCTTTTATAGCCGCTCCTGTTGATGCCGTAACAATCCCAATAGTTTTTGGTATCTTAGGCAATGCTTTTTTGTATTTTTTATCAAACAAGCCCTCACTTTCAAGCTTCTTTTTTAACTGTTCATAAGCAATATATAAATTACCAATCCCATCTTCAATCATTTCATCAACATATAATTGATAATTACCACCCAGTTCATATACCGTTACTTTTCCCCTTATTAAAACTTTCATCCCATCTTGTGGTAAAAACTTTAAACTTGATGCCTGATAAGAAAACATTACTGCATTAATTCTTGAATTCTCATCTTTTAAAGTAAAATAATAATGCCCTCTAGTATGTGCTTTAAAATTAGATATTTCCCCCTTTATATATATTTGATTCAAATATGGATTATCATCCATAATAAACTTCAAATATTTTGATAGTGCTGAAACTGTTAAATATTCTACATTCATTACATAACACCATTATGATAAATCTTATCTAAAACACTATTAATAATATTAGCTACTTTATCATCCGAATATTTCTTAGATAACTCTATTGCTTCATTTATTGCAACCTTATCAGGCGTATCAGTATATAACATTTCATATATTGCTATCCTAATAATAGCTTGATCAGTTAACCCTAACCTATCAATAGGCCAATCCGCTAAATATTTATTAGATAAAGCATCTATTTTTTGTTGATTATCTAACACTCCAATTACCAAAGATCTAACAAACTCATTATCATTATCTAATTGCTCATTTATAACATCATCAATATTATAATTCATATTATTTTTTTGATATAAAAATATTTGATATAATATTATCATCGCTTTATATCTTAACTCACTTCTTCCCATAAAAATCACCTTTTTTACTATAACATATTTTACTTATTTTTTAAACTATAATTTAATATTACTGATATAAATTCCTCTTTCGTATATAACTAAGTACCTCTTCTTCTATTTCCTTTGACATCCTTTGATCCTTTAACTGCTTTCTTACATTCGTAGATGAAACTAAACTAAAAGCAATATCCGCAAATATTATTCTATCTTCATATTCTTTATACTTTTTCACTATTTTATCTAAATTATCACCATTTCTCTTTATAACAATTATTTTAAAACTATCTAATATATCTTCATATTCTCCCCAAGTATCTAACTCATTAAAATTATCACTTCCACATATAAAATATATTTCATCTTCCCCATATTTCTCTTGAAAATAACTTAACGTTTCATACGTACATGTTAAATTACCAAATTCATAATCTGACACCTCTAAATATGAATAATCCTTAATCATTAAATTAACCATATTATACCTATCTATATCATCAACTAAATCTTCCTTATCATACCAATTACCAGTTGGAACATAAATAACCTTATCTAAATAATCCTTCTCAACTAAACTAATCGCTATATTCTTATGCATATTATGTGGTGGATTAAAACATCCACCAAAAATACCTATTCTCATTTTCTAACCTCCATCATATATTAAAATTATAACATTAATTTTAATAAGGTTAAAGTATATAAAAAAGAAAATATATCTTTTTTATATAATCATAACTAAATATTTTAGTTATTCTAAAACTAAAAGTACGCTTTATTAAAAACGTACTTTTATATGTGCAAAAATTTACTAGAACTTTTTAACTTAACTGTGTCTGTGAGGACACAGTTTTTAAGTTAGGAGGTG
>JAUNSN010000033.1 GCA_030539175.1 bacterium
AAATAGGTAAACATTTTCATGGTCTTGTTACTACAAGTGGGTATGGGATTGATGAATTACTTGATCCGTTAGATAACAGCGAAGCTAATTCGCCAGTAAATAGTATGGGCGTTAATATGTTGCCAGTAATGTGGTTAAATGATACTACATTGGTGAAAGCGGATATTACTAATACCAATTCAACATATGGATGGTATGATTATGATAATAAAAAATGGGCGAACGTAGTTATGTTTAATGATAGTTTATATTGGGATGAGTATGCAGATGCGGCAGTGGGAACACCGATAGATGTTGATTATGTAAGTGCATATTATGTTTGGATACCAAGATATAAATATCAATTGTTTAATGTTTCTTTTGATTCTTCATATTGGTCAAATATTCAAAAAACAAATATTGAATTTGAAAGTGCTAGTTCAGAAAAAAGTGATGGCACATGTAATGGAACGTATTCTGTGCCGACAAATGGATGTTATTATACTCATCCAGCCTTTACCTGGGGAACAGGAGTTAATAAGAAGGAATTGGATGGAATATGGTTTGGAAAATTTGAATCATCAAGTGTAGAAGTGCTTCCAGGTGTGTATTTTAATACGGGTCCTCAATCTTTATTAAATACATATTATGATTCTATTAAATTAGGTAATGATAATTATCAAGATATTTATGGTAACGATTATCCTGGTCAATATTATCTTGATATGCACTTAACAAAAAATATAGAATGGGGTGCAACAGCATATTTTTCTTTAAGTGACTATGGTTTGGGGACTGATGCATTATTGATATATGGTGGCGGTGAACATGATGAAACTGGTGGTGGAGTTGATTATTACAATAATACCAATCGAAGTACAACAGGGAATGTTTATGGTATATATGATATGTCTGGTATAAATTATGAAATACTTATGGCGACAACAAAGAATAGTAATAACGACGGTTTATTGTATGGAAGTAGTGGTTTTGATTCAACTACTTTGCCATTTAGTTTATGTAGCAGTAATACATATTTAGATTGTTATGATTACGATATGGTTGGTAATATTTTAGGTGATGGAATTGGAGAAATGCAAGGAATTCAATCGACCGATATTAGTTATCCTTGGATTGCAAGAAGTCATCATGAATTATCTGTTGGTTTTTTTCGTTCTATTTTGCAGATGGAGTATCAATCTGGTAACTATTCCTTAACATTAACGCGTGTGACTGCTATATGGGATGAATATTAACTTTTAACATGTAAATATTTAAGAAATAATTGTCTTATATATAGATATTATTTCTTTTTTTATATATAATATTATTTAAGGATGTGAAACAATGAATGTTAAAGCTAGAATAAATGAATTAATAAATATAATTAATAAATTAAACGATGAATATTATTATTTAGATAATCCTTCAGTTAGTGATCAAGAATATGATAGATATATGCAAGAATTAATTGATTTAGAGAATAAATATCCTAACTTAGTTAAAAGTGATTCTCCTACTAGGAAAATAGGTGGGAAAGTATTAACTAATTTGGATAAGGTTATTCATAAAACACCAATGATGAGTTTAGGTAATGTTTTTAATGAAGCTGAGTTATTTAATTTTGATAAGCGAATAAGGGAAAAAATAGGTGAGAATTTTACTTATGTTGTTGAACTTAAATTAGATGGGTTAGCCGTATCTTTAATTTATAAAGAAGGCAATTTAAAATTAGGGGTAACAAGAGGGGATGGAACAACTGGGGAAGATATTACTGAGAATGTTTTAACTATAAAATCTTTACCTTTAGTAATAAGTGAAAATATTGATATTGAGGTTAGAGGAGAAATAATTATGCCAAAATCTTCCTTTTTAAAGCTTAATGAAGAAAGGGCAAAGAAGGGTGAGGCTTTATTACAAAATACAAGGAATGCTGCAAGTGGAAGTGTTAGAACGCTTGATGCTAAAGTAACTGCTTCAAGAAATTTAGATGCTTATTTATATCATTTACCTAATTTGAATAAATATGGTTTATCTACTCATGAAGAGGCAATGAAATATATGATGAAGTTAGGTTTTAAAGTAGATAAAAACTTTAAGAAGGTTAATAATATTAAAGAAGTATGGGAATATATAGAATATTGGACTAAACATCGAGAGGAATTACCATATGATATAGATGGTATTGTTGTTAAAGTAAATGAAGTAGATTATCAAGAAAAATTAGGATATACAGTTAAGGTTCCTAAATGGGCAATTGCTTATAAATTTCCTGCTGATGAGGTAATTACTAGGTTAAAAGATATTTTTTTTACAGTTGGGCGAACTGGGAAAATTACTCCTAATGCTTTGCTTGAACCAGTTCGAGTATCTGGTAGTACTGTTAAGAAAGCAACATTACATAATGAAGATAATATTGTATTAAAAGATATTAGAATTAATGATTTTGTTGTTGTTAGAAAAGCAGGAGATGTTATTCCTGAAGTAGTCGGTCCGATAAAGGAAAAAAGAAGTGGTGGTGAATTACCATTTACTATGATAAGTGATTGTCCAATATGTCATAAAAAGTTAGTAAAGAAAGAACATGAAGTTGCTTGGTATTGTCTTAATCCTAGGTGTGATGCGAAAAAATTAGAAAATATATGTCACTTTTTATCGCGTCCAGTTATGAATATAATTGGTTTTGGTGATAGTATTGCTGAGGACTTATATAATTTTGGCTATTTACATGATATATCTGATATATATCTTTTAAAGCATTATCGACAACAGTTATTTGAGTTAGAGGGTTTTGGTGAAAAGAGTATTGCTAATTTATTAAAATCAATTGAAAAAAGTAAGGGAAATTCATTAGAAAGAGTTATATTTGGTTTAGGTATACCTAAAGTAGGCGGTAAAAAGGCAAAATTATTGGCTAAGAAGTTTAAGACAATGGATAATATAATTAATGCTACGGAAGAAGATATAGCTGATATGGAAGATTTTGGGCCAATTATTGCGAAAAATATTATTAAGTTTTTTGATAAAGAGGAAAATATTCAATTAATTAATAAATTGAAAAGTTATGGTGTAAATATGTCTTATTTAGGAAAAGAAGGTAATACTGCATTGAAAGGATTAAATTTTGTATTAACAGGTACTTTGAAAAAAATTAATAGACTTACAGCAACTAATATTATTGATGCAATGGGTGGTAATGTTGCTGGATCAGTTAGTTCCTCAACAGATATTGTTATAGTTGGTGAAAATCCTGGTAGTAAATATGCTAAGGCAAAAAAACTTGGTATTGAGATATGGGATGAAGAAAGATTTTTGAGGGAGATAGAAATAGAAGGTGAATGATGAAAAATATTTATTTGTTATATGGAATTAATGAAAATATGATGTTAAGTAAAAAAAAAGAATTAATTAAAAGTTTTAATGTTGATAAGAATAATATTTCTAATTATATATATTTAGATACTAATATAGATAATATTATTATTGATAGTACTACTATTGGGATGTTTGATAAAAAGAAAGTAATAGTAATTGAAGATTTTATTAATATTATTAATGAAACAGATGATATTAGAGATAAGTTTTATACTTGTTTAAGTAACGCTTGTGATGTTTGTTATATCTTATTAGTAAAAAAAGAGAGTATTGATACTAGAAAGAAGCTAATTAAATTTATAAAGGAAAAGGGAGAAATAATTGAATGTAAGAAAAATACTAGTAATTTAGTAAGTTTTGTTAATGATTATGTGAGTTCTAATGACTATAGTATAGATTTTAGTAATATTAAATATTTTTTAAATAAAGTAGGTAGTAGTAAAGATAATATTATTAATGAATTAGATAAGTTATTTATGTTTAGTGAAGATAAAAAGAAGATTGTTAAAGATGATATAGATAATATTGTTGTAACTACTATGGAAGAAGATATTTTTGCATTTGTTGATAGTGTAATTAAAAACAACAAATCTTTAAGTATAAAACTATATAAAGATTTGTTGTTAAAGAATGAAGAAGTTATTAAGATTATTGCTTTATTAAGTAGACAGTATTCTTTAATATATAAAGTAAAAGTATTAAAAAGGGAAAATAAAAGTGAGAAGGATATTACTTCTTTTTTAAAAGTTCATCCATATAGAGTTAAAAAAGCTTACGAACATAGTTTTAATTTTACTGAAAAGCAATTAATAACTAATATATACATGATGGAACAATTGGATGAAAAAATAAAGACAGGTAAAATTAATAAAGAATTAGGGCTAGAAATGTTTTTAATTAATTGTCTATAGTTTTATTTTGTTAGAAATTTTATATGTAAATTATAAGTTTAAAAGTTACTATTTTATTAGTAACTTTTTATCTATAAAATGTAGAAAAGATATGATAAGCAAGCTTTATAACATTATGTCTTAGAGTTTTATCTACTACTTCAACTAAATCATCAGTTATTAAAACAGTATCTTCATTAATATTTTCTTCATCAATTATAACTGGATCTTTTTGTTCCAATGTTTCATAAATTCGCATCATTTCTTCACTTATTGTGCCTTTATTGGCAATTACTGTTGATAATTTCTTTTCTCCTAAATAACTATTAAGAAGATTAACATGATCAGATAATTTAAAATCATCGCTTTCTCCTGGTTGGGTCATTATATTACAAGCATATAAAACATTTGCTTTGGATTTGTCTATGGCTTTTACTATATTAGGACATATTAAATTAGGAATAATACTAGTAAATAAACTTCCCATACTAAGAACTATCAAGTCAGCATCTGTAATTGCTTTTATTGCATCGGGATTAGCAACGGGAGTTTCTTTATAGTAGACATTTTCAATTTTTTTATTAAATTTAGTTATATTATGTTCTCCTTCTACTATGGTGCCATCTTCCATTAAACCCATAAGTGTAACATTATATTCAGTTAAGGGTAATACTTTACCTCGTAAATTTAACACTTTGCTTAATGCTTCTATACCATCTGACATATTACCAGTAATATTGGTCATAGCAGTTAAAAGTAAGTTGCCAACAGGATGTCCATTTAATTGGCTGTTAGTGTTAAAACGATAGTTCAATAATTCTTCAAATAAGGGTTCTGTTTCTGAAAGAGAAATTAGCACTCTTCTAATATCACCAACGGCTGGTGTATTAAATTCTTTTCTTAAAATACCAGTACTTTTGCCATCATCACAAACAGATACTATAGCGGTTATATCTAAGGGATATTGTTTTAAACCTTTTAAAAGAGTTGACATACCTGTTCCTCCCCCTAATACAACAACTTTTTTTGCTTTCATTTAATCACCTCTTCTTCATATTATACTATAAAAATAGCAGTTTTAGTTAAAATGTTTTTTATTTAAGAAAATAAAATCAATTTACATAGTATGCATGATATATTAAAAGAGTTGATAAGTATTAAGTTATAAAAAAATGCAAAGTTAGTTTGCATTTTTTTGTTTTTTTCTTTCATTAGCATTTAATATTTTTTTTCTTAATCTGATTGCATCAGGAGTTACTTCGACTAATTCATCGTTATTAATATAGTCGAGACAATATTCTAGTGATAATTTTCTTGGTCTTTTTAAAACAACAGTATGATCAGATGATGAGGCTCTGGTATTGGTTAATTGTTTTCCTTTTATGACATTAACTGCTAAGTCGTTATCTAAGTTACATTCACCAATTATCATTCCTTCATATACTTGTGTACCAGGTTCAATGAATAAAATTCCTCTATCTTCTAATTGACCAATACTATATACAGTAGCTTTTCCATTTTCCATAGAAACTAAAACACCTAATTTTCTTTCATTACTAATATTACTATCTATTTTATTATATTCTTTAAAGGTATGATTAATAATGCCATAACCTTTGGTTAATGTCATAAAACTTGTCATAAATCCAATTAATCCCCGTGAGGCAATAGTGTAATTAAGTCTAACTTGTTTATCTTCTTGGAACATGTTTTTTATTTTCCC
This sequence comes from bacterium, assembly GCA_030539175.1. Lineage (GTDB taxonomy): Bacteria > Bacillota_I > Bacilli_A > RF39 > UBA660 > JAUNSN01. The sequence continues at coordinate 5,968 of JAUNSN010000033.1, forward strand.
GCCTCTTTGTCCTAATGCTTCAATAACATTTCCCATATATTCCTCAGGAATATCTATTTGTAAATCTTCGTATGGTTCACATTTAACACCATCTATTTCTTTAATAATTGTTTCTGATTTAGAAACTTCAAATTCGTATCCTTCACGGCGCATATTTTCAATTAAAATTGATAAGTGTAATTCGCCACGTCCCATAACTAAGAAACTATCGTTATCAATTTCTTCAACTCGTAAACTAACATCTCTTTGAGTTTCTTTGAACAGCCTTTCTGCTATTTTTCTAGCTGTTAAAAACTTGCCAGATTGACCAGCAAATGGGCTACTATTGACAGAGAATTTCATTTGTAGAGTTGGCTCTTCTATTGTAATTTTTTCCATTGGCAATATATTAGTGGGATTACAAATAGTTTCACCTACAAATATATCAGATAATCCTGCTACGGCAATAATATCTCCAGCACTAGCAGAATTTATTTCTATTTTATTTAAACCATAAAATCCAAATAATTTTTGGACCCTAAATTGTTTAATGCTTCCATCGTTTCTGGCACAACTAACCATTTCGTTAGTTTTTATTTTACCGTTTTTAATAACACCAATACCAATTCTACCAACAAAATCATTATAATCTAGTAATGATATTTGTAATTGTAAAGGTTTGTTTTCATCACCTTTAGGATTTGGAATATTGTTTACTATTAACTCAAATAAACAGTCATAATTTGAATTTTGGGTACTTATATCTTCGTTTAAACTAATTGTACCATTAATTGCCGATGCGTATGCTACTGCAAAATCTAGTTGTTCGTCGCTAGCACCTAGTTCAATGAATAGATTAATAACTTCATCAAGAACATAACTAATACGAGCAGATGGTTTATCTACTTTATTTATAATAACTAATGGTTTTATATTAGCTTCTAAAGCTTTTTTTAAAACAAATCTTGTTTGTGGCATTGGCCCTTCGTAAGCATCGACAATTAGCAATACTCCATCAACCATATTCATAATTCTTTCTACTTCTCCACCAAAGTCTGAATGTCCTGGTGTATCTAAAATATTAATAATATAATCTTTATATTTAATTGATGTTGTCTTAGCTAATATGGTTATTCCTCTTTCTTTTTCTAAATCGTTTGAATCTAATGCTCTAACATCTATTTTTTCGTTTGATGTTAATGTATTTGACTTTTTAATTAATTCATCAACAAGAGTAGTTTTACCATGATCAACATGGGCAATAATTGCGATGTTTTTAATTTTTTTCATAAAATTCACTCCTTTTTTTACGCATACTGAGGTATTATAGCACATATTTAGCTTTTTGTGTTAATAAATTACTTTTTACAAAAAATAATAAATATAAAATAAAAAACTTTTTCTTTGTTTTTGTCTAATTATGTATTATAATATAACTAACATGAAAGGAGAGGTAGATATGAGTGAAGCTTATTTGGCAGGTTTTAAAGAAGGATATGAGAAAATGTCTGAATTAAAACTACCCGATAAAAATTTTATATTTGATATGACTAATTTGGAAGATGCTAAAGAATATGATTTAGGATATAGTTTTGGTTCTAATTATGCGAAACTCAATGGAAATCCTATGTGGATAAGAGGATTAAAAAAAGAAGATGATGATATTCTTGTTGCTATATCTGAACAATTTTTTGGAAAACGTCGTGCTGGTATTAAACAAAAAAGTAAAAAGCAAGGGAAAAAAGGTAAGGTTATTTTGGCACTTGTGGTGGCAGGAACGCTTATTTCAACTGGAATTTTATTGAATAGCAATAATAAATTAGAAAATAGATATATTCCTTGTACTAGTTTTGAACAAGCCGAAGCACTTATTTTGGAATTTGAAAATACCCCAGATTATGATGGGTATGCAGTACGTTTAGCTACAGATGCTAATGGAAACCCTGTAGTACAGGTTGAAAAGCCATCTGTTGGTAAAACTAAATAGGAGGTAAAGAAAGATGAAATATGATAGATATGATGAAATAAAATTTGATGATCGTACTTATATAGTAGTTGAAAGTATAGAATTAGATGGAAAAACTTATGTTTATTTAGTGTTAGATTCTGATGATAAAGAAGAATATGCTTTAGTACATGCTTATCAAGAAGGTGATAAAACATATTATCAAAATGTTATGGATGAAAATTTGTTTTCACAACTTATGTCAATGATAGTTGAAAAAAATCAAGACTTTATTCAAAATTTATTGGAAGAAAAATAATGCAAAGGTATTTTACAAAGATTTGTCAAGGCAATTCTTTTTTCTTAAGCGATAATGATATTCATCATATTAAGCATGTAATGAGGATGAAAGTTAATGATATGATCGAAGTGGTCCATAATCAAGACTTATATTTAGCTAGAATAAATAGTTTAAATCCTTTTGAAATAGTGAAAGAAAGTAAAGTAATTAGTAATGTAAAAGATGATGTTAAAATAATTTTAGCAGTTGGTTTATTAAAGGAACAAAAGTTTAATTTAGTTTTACAAAAAGTGACTGAATTAGGAGTAGCAGAAATAATACCTTTAAAACTTAAACGTTGTGTTGTAAAGTTAGAAGAAAAAGATATAGATAAAAAATTAAAAAGATGGCAATTAATATGTAAAGAAGCTTCTGAGCAATCAAAGAGAGTTACAATACCTAAAATATGTAAACCAATATCTTTGTCAGAGTTAAGAAATATTGAAGCAGATGTAAAAATAGGATGTTTTGTTAGTGAAAAGAAAAAAATATTAAAAAATGTTTTACAAACAAGTAATAATTGTGATAAAATTATAATAGCGATTGGGGTAGAGGGTGGTTTTACTAAAGAAGAGGAAGATATGCTTAATGAATATGGTTATACTAGTGTAACTTTAGGTGATTTAGTTCTTCGAAGTGAAACTGCTGTTATTTATGCTATGAGTGTTATTAATTATGAATTTATGAGGTGAAAAAATGAATCCTGTTGATTATTTTGTTAATTTTTATACTGATTTAAATTTACCTGGGTTAATCTTGTTTTGGATGATTATTGTGTTGTTTTTCTTTTTGTTTGCTTCGGTAATAATGTTGTTATTAAAAAATGATAATTTGCGAAAAAATATTTTTTCTTTACAAAATGAATTAGATGGTAAAATGACTAAAATAGATAAATTGATTAAAAGAATAGAAACTTTGGAATCAGATTCAGTTGGCGTTAAAACAGTTACTGAAAAAGCCAAAAATGAAGAACCAAAAAAGAAAGTTGTCATCCCTGAGGAAACAACTGGATTATATCAGGAAAATATATTTAAGAAACAAAAGAGTCGAAGCCAAACATCTCCAGTAGCGCTTCGTCAAGAAGAATTAAAGTTTAAAGACTTGTCGGCTGATACTATCGAATTAAATAAATTAGACAATTCTAAAAGTATTCGTAAAATGGAACCATTATCAATAAGTAGAGATGATTATGAGGATGAATATTATAATAATTTAAATGATGGGAAGACTAGTTTTGTTGAAGAAATTACTGATAAATCTGATAAATTAATTAAACCAATAAATTTAAATGATTACGAAAAAGAGCAGGAAGATGAGGCAATTATTAGTTATCAAGAATTGGTTGAGAGTGTAAAGAAGAAAAAATCGCGTGAAGAAAGATATAAAAATATCGAAAATGATGCTGAATTCTTGGAAGAGTTAAAATTGTTTCGTAGTAATCTATAACTTAAGTTATAGATTTTTATAAGTAGGTGAGGTTTTATGCTAAGTTTTAAAGTTTATACTTTAGGTTGTAAGGTTAATATTTACGAAAGTGAATTAGTTATTAGTTTGCTTTCGGATAACGGTTATAAATTAACTTCTGATAAAGCAGATATTGTAATAATTAATACTTGTACTGTTACTAATGTTAGTGATAGTAAATCAAAAAAAATTATTAATAAGGCTCGTAAAGAAAATGAAGGGGCTATTATAGTTGTTATGGGTTGTTATAGTCAACTGAAGCATAATGAGGTGGATGCTGATATTATAATTGGTAATAAAGATAAATCACAAATTGTTTCATTATTAGATGAATATTTAATTAATAAAAAGAAAATAAAAAGAATATATGATTTACAAAAAGTTGGTTTTGAAAATATGCAAATAAAGAATTTTTCTGCTCATACTAGAGCCTTTGTAAAAATTCAAGATGGATGTGATGCATATTGTACTTATTGTATTATTCCATATGTTAGAGGTAATATAAGAAGTAAAACGATAAAAGATGTAGTAAATGAAATTACTAATTTAGTTAATTTGGGTTATAAAGAAATAATATTATCTGGTATTCATACAGGAAAATATGGTAGAGATATTAATACTTCTTTAGAATGTTTATTACGTTCTATTATTAAAATACCTAATTTATTTCGTATTAGAATATCTTCTATTGAGATAAACGAACTTACTTCTTCTTTATTGGATTTGATTAGTAATAGTGATATTATTGCTAAACATTTGCATATTCCTTTACAATCTGGTAGCGACTCTATTCTTTTGGCTATGAATAGAAAATATGATACCACTTTCTTTTTAAATAAAATAACGGAAATAAGAAAAAAAATTCCTAATATATCTATTACGACTGATTTAATTGTTGGTTTTCCTGGTGAAACAGATATTTTGTTTAAGGAAACACTTTCTTTTTTAAATAAGGTTAAATTTACGAAAATTCATGTTTTTGGATATTCTAAAAGAGAGGGTACTGTTGCTAGTTGTATGAATAACCAAGTTAATAGTGATATAAAGAAACAAAGAGTTAAAGAAGTTATTAAGTTATCTGCTGAATATGAGTTGAAGTTTTATAATTCTAATATAGGTAAGACCTATGATATTGTGGTAATTAAACATAATAATATAGTAGAGGGTTTTACTACTAATTATATTCCTGTTATAGTTAATGAAAATGTTAATACTGATATAGTTTCTGTGAAACTAGAAAAAGTAAAAAAGAATAAAGTAGTAGGAAAGGCTATTGAGGTATGTTATGAATAATAAAAAGAGTATTTTATTTTTAATTAATGGTTTTGGTTCTTTACAAAAAGATTCTTATGACTTTGATATAGATGTTATTATGCCTAATTTGGCTAAAATATGTCGTAGTAATATCTATACTAGTTTAGAAAATGATAATGCTAATATTAATGAAGGTTATGAAGAATTAAGTTTAGGTAGTAGCTTAAATAATTCTTATCATTTTGTTGAAAAAGAAATTCAAACTAATTTTGTAAATAATAAAATATTAAACTATGCTTTAGAATATATAACTAGTAAAGATGTAAAATTACATATATATCTTGTTTTTAAAAATGATAAAGTAGTAGATCAATTAAGAGGGATATTATCATTTATTAGAGAAAACTATAAATTTTCAATATTTATTCATATTATACTAAATAGTAATAAAGTAGAGGATTATAAAAAACAATCTTTCTTTATTGGTAAGTTAAAACAGTTATGTAGTGGTTATGATAAAGTTAGTATTGGATTAATATTTGGAATTAATCAAATGAGTGAAGAAAGGGCTTCTTATTTATATAAAATAATTGTTAGTGAAATAGGAGAAAGATGGCCAGATTATGAAAGAAAGTTAAATACTTTACAAGAAAAAGGAATTAAACCTGAAGATATGGATGCATTTTTTATTACTGATGGTTTTAAAGTATCTAGTAATGATATGATATGGTTTTTAAATTATGAAATTGTTAATTATTCTTGTTTAATAAATGTCTTTAATAATCCCTCTAAATATTTTTCTTTAGATGACTTACCAACTGAAGTTAAGTTTATGTCTTTATTTCCTATGGGGTCTAATAGGGAAATAAACTATATGTATGACTTTGTTAAAATTAATGAAACTATTAATAATACTTTGCATAAAATTAGAGCAAATGCTTTAGTATTAACTGATAATGATCGCGTATCTACTATTAATTATTATTTTAATGGGATGAAAAATATCGATGCGACTAATATTAAATATGCTACTATTACTAATAATAAAAATGTTATTAGTAATATACTAAGTGATGATAATTATCATTTTATTATATTTGATACAAATATTGGTAATGCTAGTAGTGTTGAGGCTATTACTATAACTTTACATGATATTGATAAATTAATAGGTATTGTTTATAACATGGCTATTGAAAAGGGGATATATTTTTATATTACTTCGGTTTATGGAATGAATGAAAAGTGTTTATTACCAAATGGGGAAATGGGAGTAGTTAACTTTTCTAATTATGTTTTTGCGGTTGTTAGTATTCCTACTATTAGTAAAGGAAAGTATACTTTGGAATATGGTAATATTTATGATTTTATGAATACTATTTTATGTAATATTAATCAATATAGTGGTAGACCAACTATTTTATGTGAAAAGTCACTTTTTACTATCTTTAATAAATAAAATATGTTAATATAACAAAAGGAGAGTGATATAATGATTAAGTATGTTACTGATGATAATTTTAAAGAAACTATAAATAATAATAAAGTTGCTTTAGTAGATTTCTTTGCCACATGGTGTGGTCCTTGTCAGATGTTAAACCCTGTTCTTGATGATATTAGTAATAATGATAAAGATATTGTTATCATTAAAGTTAATGTTGATGAATGTCCTAAAACAGCTTTAGAGTATAGTATTATGTATGTTCCTAGTTTAATGGTATTTAAGGATGGAAAAGTTGCCGAAAAGATAGATAATGCTACTATTTCTAAAACTCTAATAATTGATACTTTGAAAAAGTATAGGTGAAGTAGTTATGAAGAATTTTCGATTGAATAAAGATATAGAATATGTTAATAAGATAATTGCTGGTATAGAGAAAAAAGATGGACATTGTCCATGTCGAGTTAATGTGGATGTCAGTACTTTATGTCCTTGTGATGAATTTATTAATGATGGAATATGCAAATGTAAATTATTTGTACCTATAGATGAATGAAATATGTCATTTATAGTTTTTGTTTACATAAAATTTAATAAAATATTTTAAAAATGTTTGCCATAATATATATTTTTTGATATAATTTATTTGCATGGACGTATAGCCAAGTGGTAAGGCGTGGGACTGCAACTCCCTGATCGTTGGTTCAAATCCGACTA
>JAUNSN010000034.1 GCA_030539175.1 bacterium
ATTCTTGAATAGTAGTAATTCTTTCATTATTTATATCAGTCCAATAAAAAGTATGCGAATATAATAACTCATTATCCCCATTGGCAAAATATTTTGTATCTACACCATTACTAATTACAAAAATTTGTATAAATTTATAAAGTCCTTGATAAGAATGCTTTCTATATCTTTGAATTTGATTAAATGCTTCTTTAAAATCTAATCCTCGTCTTTTTAACTCTATTTGAACAAGTGGAAGTCCATTTACTAATAAAGTCACATCATATCTATTAACATATTTGCCTTCAACAGTTGTTTGATGAGTCACTTGATATAAATTTTTACACCATTCTCTAGTATTAAATAGTTCTATATAAACCTTTTTTCCGTCATCTCTTTCAATATCTTGTTTTTGTCTTAATTCTTTGGCACTTTGAAAGACACCTTTACCACTAATCTTAACCATAAGTCTTTCAAATTCTTTATCAGATAATCTTTTTCCTCCAAGTTCTTCCATATTATGAAGATAAACTTGTTCTCTAAAGTTATTAATTAATTGTTCCTCAGTTTCTATTTCAACTTTTTCATAACCTTGTCTAACTAACTGAGCAATCATTTTATCTTCTAAAATCTTTTCACTTTCGTAAGCAGCCATTTTATCACCTCACACCAGTCATTCATTACATATTCAATTATATCACAATTTTTTACAAATTCCGACAAATTGCAACAGAAAAAGAAGGGCAGTTTATTTATTTCCCTTCAAATTTTGATAATTTTTTGATATTTGTGCTATCTTTAGAAATTTTTTCACCATTTTTCAAATTAAGCATGTAATTTTCTTTTTAATTTATCATTTATATATTGATACTCATAAACTTTTTTGTTTTTCATTATTATAGTTATATGTTTATCCTTATCTATAAAAATATAATCAATAATTTTTAAAATCTTCTTTCTATTTATTTGATCGGTTTTAATTTCTTTTTTATTGATTAAAATATCTATGAGTTCTTTCTCTAATTTGTCATACATAATAAAATGAGACACACAATACTTTGTTCCTTTTCTATTATAATAATCGCAGTTGCAAATATAATTTTTTCTTCCATCTTTTGATATTGATATGTTACCACCGCAATCTTTACAAACTAGCAGATTTTCAAATAATCGTTTTTCTCTATTAGGATTGATTCTATTTTTTAGCAATCTCAACTTAGGTATTTTATTAAAATCTTTTTTAGAAACTAATGGCTCATGAGTATTTTCAACGATTATCCATTCTTTTTTTGGCTTTTCAACTTTCTTTTTCGATTTATAACTTACCACTTCTTGTGTTGATTGGACCATATCACCTGTATATATTTGATTTTCAAGTATATTTTTTATTGTATTTGCATTCCACACATTAGATACTTGATTTTTATAATTCCTTACTTCAGATGGAGTAGGTACTTTTCTTTCATTAAATATATTAGCAATTTTTGGATTTAATTTTCCTTTCAATGCTAAAGAAAATATTTCTCTTACAATAGGTGCTGTTTCTGGATCAGGTATCAAATGATTTCTATCTTTTGGATCTCTCATATATCCATAACATGGTCTACTTCCAACATATTTTCCAGCTTTCATTTTATTTCGTAATGCTATTTTTATACGCATAGAATTTTGCTGACTATAAAAATCATTACATGCCATAACAAATGTTATTGAATCATTATAATTATCTAACAAAGCACTATCTAGTTTTTCTAAGATAGATATAAATCTTATATTATTTTTTGGAAAATATTCTTCAACATAATAACCTGTTTCTATATGATCTCTACCAAATCTTGATAAGTCTTTAACTATGATTGTATCAATTATTCCTTTTTTTACATCTTCCATTAATCTTTTAAATGATGGTCTATTAAAGTTCATACCTGAATAACCCTCATCTATATATTCGCCAACTAAATTAAAACCAAATTTAGTGACATAATCATTTAAAATCATTCTTTGACTTGAAATACTTTCACTTTGCGATTCAAATCTTATATTATTATCCATCTCAGATAGTCTTATATATATTCCTGCATTTTTATTCACGATTATCACTATCCTTTCGAATAGTTTTTTCAGTGTTACAAATTTGATTAAATTCTTCTTCCGTAATTGAGCATTCCTCTATATCTTCAAATTTTCCTATTCTTCTCAAATAGTCGTGTCCTCCATCAATTGCTACTGATTTACAAGAACACCACTTAAAATCATGTCTATGTGTTGATTCTATAACATCTCCACACTTCTTACATTTAATCCTATTAAATTTAATTTTTTTATTCATAATAAAAATTCCTCCTAAAATTTATAACATTAGTAAATATGTGTTTTTGCCTTATATTTACTATGTTTTCTCATCTTAGAAAGGAACTTTTAAATCACCACCCAGAAAACCTCCACCTCCAGCATTCAAGTGATTAGATATCACTATTACATCTGGACTATCACCATAGAAGCTTAATATTTTTTCCACTCTTTCTGTTGGACTTAAAGTTGTATCATCCTCTCTAGTTAATGAAGTTGGTATACCTAATTCGTTAAATCTATCATATAAATATTTAGAAATCATTAAATTATAGTCTTTTTCCTGCAAATTGTTTCCTACAGCACCTGGATCTGTCCCCCCGTGTGCTGGAACCTATTAAACCCAGTTTTTATTATTTTGTCTCTATTTTACTTAATCTCTTCTTTTCTTTTTCTAACTCTTTTAAACTCTTCTTTGGTGTTGATAATTTTTCTGGCATTGTTCCTCCTGCTTCTTCAATTGCATTTCTAACAATTTTACCTATTTTATTATGAACTTCACAAGCATCTTTTTCTGTTTCGATTTTATCTCTTTTTAATTTTTGTTCAGTTTGTGATATTCTAAATAAATTAGCAATCAATTCATCACTACCCATATTATCTAAGATATCTTCTCTATATCTTAATTTTTTCCTTTTAAATATATCGTCTGCAGTTTCACCATTATATAATCCTTTGTATCCGGCATTATGAAATTTATCTAAATTTTTAACACCCGATTTTACTGCAGTTCTATTTAATGAATAATTACCTTTTTTAGTTAAACTTCTTTGATAAAATCTTTTTTCATCCTCTGTTAATTTTCCATATTCTGCCTCAGTTATTTCTTGTTTTCTTGTTTGGACTGCAAAATATGTTTGTGCAAGAGCAATAACTTCTTTTCTTGGATCTCCATTTTGCGCTATTAAATAACAAGCATAACGAGTTAGACTATAATCCTTTTGAATTCTTTTTGCTCCAGAGCCAATTTGTACCATTTTGTCGGCTCCGACAAAATGGTCTAAAGCATTAATTTCACTATTATTACAAGCGTTAATTGCCCTTCCTATTACACCTTCAAATTTTCTCCATTCTTTATAATCTAAAACTATTTGCAATTCTCTAGCCAACCAATATTCTTCACCAAATTCGTTAATATGCTTTATACTTTCAAAAGTAGTTTCACTATGTTTTTTAATTTTATTCATTTATAACCTCCTGTTCTCTTACATTCATTAATATAGAAAAAGTCCAGATTTATCTTTTCTTTCTAGAATTCAAGATTCCAGTTTATTTCAATATCTCGTGTATTTGTTTCTTTATCATAATTCCCAATATAAATTTTATTAATAAACTCATCAACTATTACTTTATTTAATTCTTTTATATGTTTATATTTCTTTAGTATTGTATCTGCTTGTTTTCTTTCTATTTTAATTTGCTTTAAACTATTTATTTCATTATTAATTGTTTCAACTCTTTTAGTTATTGATTCAATTTCTTTTAAATAATCATTAGTCATCATTATAAACATATCTTCAGTAATAGTTCCTTTAACCTTATCTTCATAAAGACTACGATAATAACTTTTATTTTCATCTATTTTTTTATTAAGATTAAGTTTTTCTTTTTCTAAAATTTGTATTGTATTAACATTATTTGTATTTTGTAGTTCTCTTTTTTCATAAAGTTCTTTTAAATTCTTCTTGTCATAGTAATTATCAATCATTTCATTTATCGAATTAATTATTACTTGTTCTAATTCATCAACTCTTATAGAACGATTATTTTCACATATTTGATATTTCTTATTTCCCTTGCATTGTAGATATGCTCTTTTAATAACAACTCCACCAGCACATTTAATATTACTTATGTTTCTTGTAAAAACTTTTTCACATTCCTTACAATAAACTTTTTTTGATAAGCAATGTACTTTTCCTGATTTAGTTGGTGATTGATGTGTTCCAAGTCTTGTTTGTACTTTATTCCAAGTATCCATATCAATAATAGGCTCGTGAACATTCTCTATTCTACACCAATCTTTTTTTTCAACAGTTTTAAACTTATGAACTTTATAACCTAATGAAGTCTTCTTTCCTTGTACTAAATTTCCAATATAAACTTCATTTCTTAACATTTGAGCAATTGTGTCAGGATTCCACTTAATGTTATTATAATCACATTTTCCACACACAAACTTACTACCTTTCAATTTTTTATAAGTCGCTCTTGACGGAATATTGTTATCATTTAAATACTGACATATTTTATAATAACCATATCCACTTGCATACATATCAAATATCTTTTTAACAACTTCAGCAGCAACTGGATCAATTATAAGTTTATGTTTATCTTCAGGACTTCTATCATATCCGTAAGATGCAAAACTACCCATATATAATCCATCTTCTCGTTTGTTTTTTAATGACTTCTTAATATTAATAGATAAATCATCTAAATACCATTCATTCATAAGTCCATTTATTTGACGAGATTTCTTATTAGATTCTATGCTTGTATCTGCATTATCTACAATACTTACAAATCTAACTCGCCACTCTATGAACTTATTATGTAGAAATCTTTCTATAACTTCCATATCTCTTGAAAATCTAGATTGACTTTTACATAGTACAAGATTTATTTTTCCGTTTTCACAATCTTTAATTAATCTCTCAAAGTCTGGTCTATAAGTACCTGCTCCTGAAAAGTCATCATCTGAATAAATATCTACTACATTCCAATTATTTTGATTAGCATATTTTAAACACATACTTCTTTGATTGACTATACTATCACTATCATCATTTTTATTTATCTTGAATCTATCTTCATCAGATAATCTACAATATACACCTACCTTTTCTATCATAGCCATTCCTCCAATTCTTTGAAAGAATAACCGCTTCTAATAAATACAAGTATATTATACATTAATTTTAAGAATTCTTTAAATTAAATTCTTCATTTTCTAATGCCATAATTATATTTAGTAATTTTCTATTAAAAATATCTTTCTTTTCTTCATTACTTTTATTATTTGTCTTAAATTTATTTTTTACATTATATACTACCTCCATTTTTTACCCCCTTTATTTCTTTTTATAAATAGATTCCTCCACTCATTTAACATCAGTCCTTTCATTTAAATTCTTTTAAGAGATTTTCCATTTCTTCTTGTTCTTCTTTACTTGCTGGATCTATTTTACATACTTCAGGATGATTTAACCAATATGGTTCAATTCCCTTCTTAGTTATATTATTTATATATTCTTTTTTATATTTATTATTTATATTATGGTCGCAACTTTCTGCTAGTCTTGACTCACAATTTTCTTCTACCTCATCGGAAGATTTTTGTGGTATCTTTTCAGTATTAAGTTGATTTATTGTTTTTACTTTAATATATTTTGACTTTTTTAGTTTAGACAAAGAATCAGTAAATGTTCCTTCTGATATATTTAGAAAACTTGCTAAATAATTATTATTGGCTATTCTTTAATTACTTTTAAAGGTAAGTGATATGATAAGTCCTAATAAACATCTATCAGTTTGTGATAAAGACTCATCATTAAATAATATTCTTGGTATTATGATAAATTGACTATCAATTCTCATTTTCTATCCCTATACTAAACATAGTTCTTCTAAAAAAGGCACAATTATCCTAAGGGGGATTATTTTATATCTTTCCCCTTAAAGATAATTATTTTATTTTTTCTATATATCTTATAGAAAAGGTACTAATATAAATCTCCGAACATTTATTGTACCTTATTTGTTAGTGGTTATACTTTCTAACAAATTGTTACTTCATATAGATTTCTATCATATTCTATATATTTTATATACTTATTATCTTCTAAAATCTTCATACATTTTCTCAATCCTACATTTGTTATATGTGTGATATTTTGAATTTCTCCAACATTTATATGAAATGATATTTTATCAAATCCTTTTTGATAAAGATAAGCATATAATCTTTTATATTCTGGTTTAATATTTCTATCTTTCCAGATTCTGTTTTTTGTTAAATCAAGTTGACTTCCTTTTTGCATTCATTCTATTTCTCCTTTCTTTTGATGAGTTTTACATCACATCTGATATGAGTTTAGCATATAGTTATGAGTTTGTCAACATAATAATTACATTCATGTTGACTTTTACATCAATGCTATGCTATACTTATATCAGTTATAAAAGGAGGAAATTACTCTTATGAAGAAAAGTAATACTACCGAACTAGGGAAAACAATAAGTGAAGCAAGAGAAAAGTTAGGTATATCTCAAAGAGAACTAGCAAGACTTTCTAATATGGACTGTGCAGAAGTTTCTAGAATTGAATCAGGTAAAAGAATTAAACCTAATATTCTATACTTAAAAGGAATTGCTGAAAATCTTAATTTAAGTTTAGTTAATTTAATGAAGCTATCTGGATATAGCGATATTGATATAGATTGGGGTAGAGATTTATCTGAAAAGAGATCTACTAAAGATTATCAAGAACAAATAAAAGAATATGAAAGATTTTACTTTGATATTTTAGAAGATATTGATAAAAGAAGAGATAATGCTTTTGCTTGTAAAGGAGTTATTGCTGACTTAATAGATAGAATTGAACTTTCTAAAATTGAGAAAAAAGAGTTATCTAATGATGAGATATTAGAAGATTTAAAAAAGGCTCTAGCATTAATTAGACCTAATCTTGAAAAAGCAGATACATCAATTTATCCAAAAGTTGATACTGCATTATTACCAAAAAATGATATTAAAAGAAGTAGTATAAAATATTCTACTCTTTTAGGAAAGACAACTGATGAAGAATAATCTTTTGTGAAACAAAAGAAAAAAATAACCTTTTAGCTTTTCGTTAGATTAGCAAAAAAGTTATTTTCATGTAAAAGAATATGTGGCACGTTTTATTTACGATAGTAAATGAAAGTGGCATAATATTCTTTTCTTTTTGTTTTGGTTTATCACAAACAAAAAGGCAACACATTACTTACGAAGTTTGTAATATGTTGCTTAAATAGGGTTTCCAAAGGGATTTCCCTTGGCACACGTCGTTATTGGCTATGCCAATATCGTAGTGTGTTACTAAAATGTCATTTTAGTTTTCAAAAAGCCGTTAGTTTGAAATTCTTTCGGCTTTTTGTTTTTATGTGGATAATTTCATTATATTTACTTTTTCCACAAAAACTATGAATAACTATAAATTGGAATTTATCAATATGCATTAACTAATAAATATTCTTATTTTACAAGTCAAATTTCCAGAATCATTATAGTCTAATTCTTGAATTACACAATAAAATTCTTTTCCATCATCTTCATATTGTTGTAATTTTTCTGATTTGTTTTTATTTATTTCACCGATTTCTGCTCCACAATTCGTTACAATATATGTTTCCGTTTCAAAATCATAATCTATATCAACTTCTTCATTTATTGAACAACTATCTAAATTTTCTTGTCTAGAATCAAACTCATCTTTTTTATTCGTTTTTATAAGAGTTGCATCTATATATTCTATATTCTTTAATTCTTCATCATCTAGTTCTTTATAAAATGCTACTGCCATCTTAATAACATTTTCTTCTTCGTCAACTTCACTTATAAATGCTTCAACGCGTGAAGATTCATCATCAATGTAATCTTTAACCATTTTTTGTAAATTATTTTGGGGCACATAACCTAGAAATATACCATTATATAAGACCTTAATTGCATTTTTATCATATTCATTCGTTAAATCAAATTCAAATCCAAGATCTGTATTTAATTTTATACTGCTAATATCAAAATCATTATATTTTATCCCTTTTATTTCTACATCATAATAACTATACTTTAAAAACATATCATTATCTAAATATATAAATTTATTATCAGAATATCTATGTTTTCCATTTTTTCTTTCATATTCTACATTTTCTTCTGTTTCTTTTTGCTTTAATATATATTCTTTTTTCATATTTATTTTTTTATTAAGATATTTAATAATTTGTGTTACAGCCATTGTTTCGTTTTTTTTATTTAAAATTATATTTTCTGTTGTTACTGTATTCATTGTAGTATAAGGCTTATAAGTTATTTTTAATTCATTCAAGTAGTTGTTACAAATATAATCAATACTTTCTAAATCAAAAAAATAATCAAAACTATTAATATTATAATTTATCTTTGTTTTTATACCAAAACTATCCGTTATCTCTAAATAATCTGAATAAAAAATTATTTTTTGTTGCATTCCATTTAATTCATATCCGTTTTTTCCATTAATTATTTCCGTAACACTTTTTTGATTAGTTTTATTTTCTGTTGAAAAAACATTATTATTTATACTAATATTTATATTTTTTCTTAATTCACTAATATTTTTATTCTTTATTTCCCATGCATTAATGCCAGAATTTAATAGTTTAGTAACACACGCTCTGCAAACATTTTTACCATCGTACTTGGTTATTGTTTTTTTGAAATGCATTTGTATCATTCTGACATATAGGACATTTTTCAGTTTTAAAAATACTCATTTTCACATTCCTCCATTTCAATAAATTACTATTTATATAGTAATTTTTATAGAATCTATTATTAAATTATCTTCTTATTTTTTTATTTAGAAAACATAGTAAATCATTTTTAAATGAGTTGAAGTTTTCTATAACCTTATTCAATTTATCTTCTATTCCATCAACTAAACATTCCTCAAGATTACCATTTTTATATGCGATAAGCCGTTCTGCAACTATATAATAACTCCATTTATTACTTCTTTTTATAGAAAAACCTATTGGCAACTTTTCTTCTCTTAATCCAATAGCAACTGCCATAGGTGGTATTCCTAGATAATATCCTGCAATTTTTGTACTAATATTCTTCATCTTTTTTATATCATCATCAGTATAATTTTTCATAATTTCCTCAATTAAATTTGATTTATAAAATCTTCTTCACTAATTATTTCAATCTGTCTTCCTTTTTCTTTTAATTCCATTGCCTTTTGAACTTTACCACCATAATTACCAAACTTCCAAGCTTCACTACCAGATCCTCCAACGATTAAATAATTTGTTTTTGAAGTTACATTATTACCACAAATACCACCTTTAGCAACAATTTTATCTTCTATTGCATCTTTTGATCCACAATTAAATGTTCCAGTTAAGCAAAATGTCATGTTATTAAAAATAATTTCAGCATTACTTTTTTCTTCTTCTATTGGATTTATAAATTCATTAAACAATTGCATTAAATCATTATATTCTGAATCAGAAATAATACCATCTTCCAATACACTTTTTACAATATAATATATTTTGTCAAAAGGATAGTTGCCAATTAAATCTATATTATTGTCTAACCAATTATTTAATAAGTTTATTTCTTCTGTTTCGATTATTGAATCTACCATTATAGATTCAATAATTTTTTTTAAATTTTGTAATCCCTTTGTATCATTTGAATAGGTTATTTTCATTCCATTTGAATTACTTTTGCCTGTAAAATTATATTCTTCTATATCAGTAGAATCTATACCATATTTATCATCAATATACTGAAAAATCTTTAAACTAGCAGTTGTATCGCAAAGTGCATCATGATGTTGTTTTAGATCTATACTTAAATAATCGCATACTTGATTTAATTTATATTGTTCTATATCTAAATATTTTTGTGCTAATTTTTGTGTACATATTATCTTCGTAATTGGCATTGAAATATTATATTTTGCTAATGCTTTAGTTATAACACTTATATCATATTTTATCCCATGTCCGATTATAATATTATTTTCAAATATATCGTGATATTCATTCCAAAACTTATCAAGTGTTATAGATTCATTGACCATATTAGAATTTATACCATTTATCTTCATATTTATTTCATCAAATCTATCTTCTGGGTTAACTAAAGTATATTTTTGATTAACAATTTTTCCATCTTTTACATGAATAAAAGCTATTGAACAAATTGAATCTGCTTTAGTATTAGGATTCTCAATATCTATAACAACATAATTATCCACTCTCACATCTGTTTTTATCATATAAAATTCCTCCTTTATTTCTATATGAATATATATTTTTTATCCTTTTTCATACTTTCTATTTCTTCTTCTGTGTAAAACCAATCTGATGTATCAACGCCTCTTTGTTCACACTCTCGTGCAATTTTATGTATTGTATCATAAACATTCTTTAATGCAGTTCTTTTTTCTGCTACCGTCATTCTTGGTCTAATGATAGTTATAGTGGTATTTCCATCTTTATAAACAAACTCTTTTTCTTCTTGAATAATATCATTATCTAACATAGAACACTTCCTCTGGAATACATTATAACATATATTTTTATTTCATTTACTACATTAATAATTATATATAGTTAATAAATTCATTAATTTTTTAAAACATTTTATTTTCTTGAATTGTTCAATTAAAAAATATAATAATATTAATTCTACAACAAATAATAAAATATTAACATCTATTGCCATACCAGGACTCATTACAGTTAAAGCTAAATCATTAGGTATATCAACAACTCACAATATCCAACACCTAATTTGTAATTAAGTATATTTAATCCAACAAGACTCATAATAATTAATGTATAAACTAAAGATTTCAATATACACATACAAATATCTTTAAAACTTAAATACATATTAGTTCACCTCTCTTACATACAATTATAACATATTTTGCTCATATGCACCGAAGAAAATTAAATATAGCCGAATTCAATAAGATAATTTTTTTATAAAGGTTGGTGTATGAATATGAATCAAAGATTAGAAGCATTAAGAGATGATAGAGATTTATTAAAGAAAGATGTTGCAAAAATACTTGGAGTTGTTGAATCAGTTTATTCTGAATGGGAAAATAACAAACTTTCCATACCAACTAAAAGATTATATCAATTAGCAGAACTATTTGAAGTAAATATTGATTACATTGTTGGTATATCAGATATTAAAATAGTTATTAAAACAAATAGGGGTATTGATTTAAAAATTGTTTCAGCTAGGTTAAAAGAAATAAGAAAATCATTAAATCTTACTATGAGAGATTTAGCCGATAAGTTTAATACAACTTCATCTGCAATTAGTAATTATGAAAATAGCAAATATTTAATCTTAAGCCCATTCTTGATAGAATTATGTAAATTCAGTAATTATTCAATTGATTGGGTACTAGGAAGAACCGAACAAAAATATATAAATGAAAAAAAGTGAGAATGTTAAATTAATAGCATATCTCACTTTTTCTTTTTCATAATGATTATAAACTCATATCAAAGTCATCTTTGTCATAATCTGTGTTATATTCTTTTTCATAATCAATATAGTCAAATAATTCATCTTCTTTATCTGTATCTCTTGCTATATCAACAACATCATATTTATTAAGGTCATTATTATCATAAAAATCTTTTATTTCAACACAAGCCTCGCTTTGTGCCTCTTTATTACCGACTTTAAGTATTTGTCTAAAGAATCGTTTAACTGCCTCTAAAATGGCGTTTATGTAAGAAATAAGGTTATTATTTTCCTTTTGTAGTTCTTCATTTTTATTCTTTAAATGATTTACTTCTCTTTGAATATTTTTATTTTCTTTTTGCAAAGATTGGTAACTCTGATTATAACTATTGATTTCTTGAAACACTTTTTGTAATTTAGGTTGTACTTCCATTACCTTTTTTGTTTCCTTAATTACAAGATTCATATTATCAAATGTTTCCTTTTTAATCTTTACATAATCTTTATTAAATACAACTTCCTTATTTGTTTTAATATTATCCTCTAAAACTTCCATTGCTTTATTTAACTTTTCATTTTTTACATTTAATTCATTATTTATTTTTCTAGTAATTTTTTTATACTCTTTAATATGCAAATGTTCAGTATCACTATTTTTAATACCTCTTTCTAAATCAAAACCTTTATCATTTAATCTTTTATGATATTTATCTTGTAGTTCTGATAAATGTATTTTATCCCTTATATATTGTTTCTTTGATATTGTATATCTTTCTGTATTTGTTCTCTTATCAAACTTTTTAACAAGTGGCACTACTACACAATGAATATATGGTGTTTTTTCATCTAAATGTATTGTTGCATGAAGTATTTGCTCTTTTTTATAGCCTAAATCATTATAAACAAGTTCCATACATGTATCAGCCCATTTTTTAATATCTTCATTACGCATATCTTTAAAAAAATCATTTGATGCAGTAAATAGTAATTCATCTGCTACTACATTTTTTGATTTATTTAACATTTGATTAAATGTCTTTCTTCTTTCTGACCTTTCAGTTTTCATTCTTTCTTCGTGTTTTTTCTATAATCTTGTGTAATATTATAAAAACCTTTAACATATTTATCTGCTAAAGGTTTCAATTCTATATTATCTTTTGATAATTCAATTTTTATATCGGGATTAGAATTATAGGCTTTCTTTTCCCTTTTATTATGTGATCCTATTTGTGCTAAATCAGGTATTGTATAAATTGGCTCACTTCTAAATATTGCATAGTTTAAATTCATATATCAATCCTCCGTTTCTTCATAATAAAAGATACTTTCCAAAAGTACCTTAAACTATTATATTTATTAGGTTTGTAGTTATTCTTTCACTACACTTGGTTTAACATATTCCTCCGTGACCTGCATCAATAACTATTTTTTTTGACATGTTTATCACCTAAAATATTGT
>JAUNSN010000069.1 GCA_030539175.1 bacterium
ATACACCACCTTCATTTATTAATTTTTCTTTATTTTCTTTAACATAATCTACAAACAAGGTTTCTTCAAAACAAGACTCTGCAATATAACATACTTCATCAAAATTATTATTAAAATTATTATAGTCTTTATAACAATATCCATTATAAGTTCCACCTGCTACATACATTAACTTAGCATCAAACATGGATTCAGGATCCATTACTCTAACTATTTCTCCAATATCAGCTTCATAAACATCTTTAAATTCATTCTTATATAATTTTTTCATACTTCATGTCCTATACTAATTACATATTCACCATCTAATTCATTAACTATTTCCGAATCTGGTAATACTGTTTTACTTTGATAATCTTTTTCATCACGATTTATATTTAATAAATTATTAAAAATTTCTTTTGAAAAAAATCCGTTTTCTTTATTAACAATTTTAGTTTTATAAATGTGATTTAATTTGTGAATAAGATCTATATCTACATCAGAAGTTTTATCTACTAGTTTTGCAGTATATATGGCTAATGCTCTAAAAATAGTATCATTACTTCTTTGAGAAAGTATATTTAATAAACTTCTTGTTGAAGTTAATTCGTTTGTCATAGGTTCTAATACTAATTCATAATTTTTAAAATTGCTCTTTTCTATAGCTTCATAATGTGGAACCTTACTTACCTCATCTATCAAATTTCTATAATTACTACGATATAAACAATTAACTAAATTATCAAAGTTCTCTAAATTATTACAATGAATATGTATTTCTTCATAATACGTTTCACTTTTTTTTGAATCTTGATTATAAAAAGAAACTGGTTCTTTTTGACCAGTAAAACAAACAGATTGATTAGAATTATCAATTTTTATTGAACTCATATTCTTATTTATATAATTATTTTCTAATAAGTCGTTAATATCATAATTGCCAAACATTACCGAACAATATTTGTTAGTAAATTCATTGCTTTGGTTTAATAATATATCGATTATTTGACAATTTATTTTTTCACTCATTTGCTCCCCCTTTTTATTTAATTGATTTTCATTTTACGATACGTTAAAGGAAAAAAAGATGTTATAGAAATACTATATTTTATTTTTAATAAATCACTAGCATTATCTTTCATCTTAATAATTTCTTTTTCTTCATAATTGTTATTCATAGATAATTCTTTCATTAAATCATCAATACTTTTATCTGATACAAAATCAATAGAATAAAGATATTCTATATAAAGTAAAAATGTTAATCTTAAAGTATCATAGTATTTCAATCCGTTTCTTTTTTCCCTAATATACATTTTATCAATAGCATCCATGTTATCACCACCTACAAAAATAATAACGTGCTAGATAAAAAAATACAGCACCTAAAATGAAATATATTTATTTTTCTATATCATTTGATTCTATTTCAATTTCTTCATTTTCTAAATAATTTAAACAATGTCTTTTAAATATCTCTGCCAAATCTCTTACCGTATAACAATCAGAATATTCTTGATACTCATTGTCCGTTAAAAATGATAATTTTTTTGCAGCACTAGAAAACCTCATATAAATATTTAGATTTTCATCTAATTCTTTACTATTAGCATTTAATAACTGCCTACTATAATTTTCTGGACCTAAATATAATTCTTCACTGTCTATTCTATCATTAACAATTTTTTTAGCATCATCTATTGAATCTGCACTAACAGGCACAATTATTTCGTTTTCTTCTACAATTAATATTTCATAATTTTTAATAACTCTCACCTACCTTTTATCAAATTTATTTTTTATTATTATTTCACTTAAAGCAATTGTTAAATCTTTTATTGCTACTATTTTGTCATGATCGTATGTTCCCCAATCAAGATAATATAAAAATTCATCCTCATATTCTTTTTTGACAAATTCCATATAAAAAGAATCGAGTACATCTGCGATTCTTAATATCAATTGTGGTTGGGGATTTTTAAATCTTCCATCCTCCAACATTCTAATTGTTTCTATATCTTCTCCGACCATTTTTGAAAGCCTTCTTTGTGAATATCCACAAATGTACTTTCTTAAAACTTTTATTCTAAAACCCATATCTTCTTTATACATTATTTCCCCCTAATAACTTATTTCTTGTTCTTTTTCTTTTATATCTTTTAACACTGTATCACCAAATGGTTTATATGCTTTCAATTCTTCAATATTTACTTTAACTATTTCATAATCTCTTTGATTATATGATGATGTAGATATAGTATCAGAGATAATATTTAGTTCTTTTAATTTATTTATTATTTCTTTATTTTTAATATCTGGATTAATAGCAATATATGGTCCAAAACTATCTAACTCTGGAACATTTGCTGTTAATGTTTCCGATTTAGTCTTACTGTAATGTGCATCAATTAGTAGCGAATAGGACAATTCTTCATCAATAGGCATATACATTCCAACTGATAGATAGACTGGTTTTTCATTTACTAATATACTTTTTCTATCTTTATCATTATTACTTGTTTCATAAATATTGATGTTTACTCTATACATTTTTCAATCCCCCCTTTTTACTTTAATTTTCTTTCCAAATGTTTTAATATATTTATCCCATAAATCTATATCATATATTTTTTTATGATATAGATAATATTTTTTAGGATCATCAAAAGGAGAAACCACTTTAAAATAGCTTCCCCAGAATTTTATCCAATTCCACTTAAATTTTGACATTTTCATAATTGATTTTCTGGTTCGAATTTATATTTAATTACATTATCACATAAGTTATCATAATTTAATTCATGTAAATATACTAATTCATTAACTATATCATCAACATCATTAATATCCGCACTATCACTCGAAATAGTACATACACACCCTATTTTTAGTTGTTCTTGTATATCATTTAATATTTTTAATTTTATGGCATTTTCAACAGTTAATTCTGAAGTTGAAACTTCTTCTTTCATTTTAACTAGATCTTCTAAATTCATAACTCCCCCTTAACTTGAATATTCAATATCTTTGTTTTTGAAATTTTCATAAACTTTTTCATAAATGGAATTAGCCATTTCTTCAAATCCAAACCATGCTAATAAATTTCTGTTGGAGCATTCTAGCATTAAAGGATCAGTTTTATCAAATTTATTACCAAATAATTCTTCCGTAGATAATCCTGTTCCATCAA
>JAUNSN010000035.1:0-9853 GCA_030539175.1 bacterium
TAAAAATAATGTAATTGTTAAAAATAAATTTAGATTAGCTTTGAATAATCCTGATAATAAATTTGATAAAGATATTAATGTTAGAAACAAAGATATCAATAGAATGTTTAACTATATTTCTAATCCTAGTAAACAACCACTTCTAATAAATGATTATATTAATGATAATTATACTATTAGAGATGTTAATTTAGTTTTAGAAAATGGAGAATATGCAACTGAAAAGGATATTAATCAAAGAAAAAAAGATTATCAAAAATATATTAAAAATGCTAATCTTTATAAAGGTATAATTTCATTTAGAAATGAATTTATTGATCAAAATATTACATTAAGAGAATTAGAAAAAAGAATAGCAACTGAAGTTATGCCAAGATTTTTAAAACAATGTGGATTTAAAGAGTTAAATTAAATGAGTTATCAATTATCACTTCACACTGATACTGACAATTATCATTTTCATTATTCATTTATTGAAAAAAGTCCTAACTATATTAGCAGAACTGGTAAAATTCAATATCGAAGAAAAGGTCAAATTGATAAGAAAGATTTAGACTATTTAAAAATTCAAATCGGCCATTCTATAAGTAAAGGAACATATTATACTAACTTACTCACTAAAACTAATGAAGATATAAAAGAATTTAAAAGCTATTTTAATAAAGATTCTTTAAACTTTGTTTTAGATAATAAAGAAGATTTTATTTTAGAAGATAAGATAATTAAACTAGGACTATTACTTAATAAATATAGAAAAGATAATCCTAGTAGAATAAAATATAATTCTATTAATTTTAATTCTAAAATTGGTAAAGATATCAAATCATTAACATCAGACATAAAGAAATCATTGTTTGATAATAAAGATTCAAAACTATATAAAATGCAAAAAACATTTAATAAAGATTTAAAAGAACTCAATAACTATTTTGATAATCTTGATCAAGAAAATGATATTACTAATAATAGAAGTAATATTGCTTTTCTATATGAAAAGAAAAATGATGTAAACAGTTATATTTATAATTCAATAGTTAATTATGCTATTAACAAATATAATAATCCTGGTAGTAATGATAAAATTAAAGTTGAAGATTTAATCCACGAAATTGTTCTTACTAAAAATATTGACTGCACTAAAAAAAGTAAAACTAAAAAAAAGCAATTTGTTAAAAACTATTATAAAAATAGAAATAATAATTTTATATTTCCTAATAAATATGAAGTAGAACGAGCATTTTCTAATCTTAAATATGAAATGGATAAATCAGCTGAATTGTTTTATGAAATGTTTAAAAAAGATAAAGAATATAATAATGATTATGAATTATAAAAAGCATACTGAAGTTAATTTCTTCAGTATGCTTTTTTTTATTGTTAATTATATTTTTCTCACTAATTGTTTCGGTTTATCAGTTATTTTATTTAAATTATTTAATCCGCTTAAAACATCCGTTATTCTTGTATCATACATAACATCCAATTCATGTAATGCTCTAGTCATTGCAACATATAGTAAGTGCATATCAATCTCTGAATTAGAATCATATTTAACTTCTGATGCATCATTAATAATTACAGCATCAAATTCCAATCCTTTTGCTAAATAACTAGTTAATATAGAAATGCCACCATTATAATCTATATCTGAACTAGTTACATAATTATATGGTAAATGAAGTTTATCAAAAATAGTTTTAACACCTTGCATTTCTTTGTCATCTTTACAAATAATACCTACCGATTTATAACCTTTTTCCACATAATCATTAATTTTAGATAAGTAATATTCTTCTCGATTATTATTATTCTCTTCAATTTTAATATTTTCACCAGTTCTAATAACAGGATTAGCCTCAGATAAATTTAAACTTTTTAAAACATAATTAGAAGCATCAGTTATTTCTTGTGTTGTTCGATAACTTTTTAACATATTTAATATTTCACATTTTTCTCCAAATATGTTATTTTTAAATTCTTCCCAAGATGAAATACTTCTATAAGAATATATTGCTTGAGCTAAATCACCGAATATACTAAAAGTGCTTTTATTAAATAATGTTTTCATAACATCAAATTGAAATAAACTATAATCCTGTGCCTCATCAATAACAATGTGTTTGTATTTTTCATAACCTGCAGTTCCATTGTATAATATACTTAAAAAGCTTATACCAGCAATATCTTCATAAGGTATTACTTTTTTCTTCAATAATTTAATTGAATCTTGTTTTAACAAATTTATTTCTTCTGGTGTTAGTTGAATATATTTGTCAATATTTTCTAAAAATAATTTATACAAATTAATTGGACTAATTAATAAAGGTTTTACAAACTTTCTTATTTCAGTAGCACAGCCTTTTTTTAACATTTCTTTTAATTTATCCATTCTTGCAATGACGGCATTTCTTTCATTCGATCTCAATGGATATTGTTTCATTTCTTCTGTCAATGGTTTCACTAAATCATAGTATTTATCTTCAGCATCTTCTTTCATTCTTTGAATTGTTAATTTCACAAAATCATTTAGAGATTTAGCATAATTTTGTTTAACAAGTATTCCTCTTTTTAAATAATCTTCACTTATTAATTCTATATTTTCAAATTTTATTCCACCATGTAAAACCATAGAAAAATAATCTTGTAAAAATTTTTCTAAACATTCTTTATATTGAAGTGAACCTTTTATTTTTCTTATTTGTTCACTTCCTTTTTTGCTTGAAATAAATCTTGTTAAATCCTCATTAGAAGTTTCATAATGATAATTTGATTCTCCAATTATGTCTTTTCCTATTTCTTCAAAAGTGTATTCATTAGCATTTTTTGTATCCAAATCAGGTAATATTGAAGAAATATAGTTTAAAAAGTATTTATTTGGTCCAACTATTACAAATTTACTTGCATCAATATTTTTATCACTATTATTGTATAATAAATATGCAATTCTATGAAGTGCTACTGATGTTTTACCACTACCAGCTACTCCTTGAATAATTAAATTATTATTAATTGGTTTCCTTATTATACTATTTTGCTCTGCTTGAATTGAAGCAATAATAATTTTCATCCTATTATCAGCATTTACATCAAGATATGGTTGCAATAATTCATCGTCAGAAACCAAATCCACATCTCTCATAGATTTTATTTCACCATTATTAATTAATATTTGACTTTTATTTGTTAAAACACCATTCACTGTTCCGACGGGTGCTTCATAACTTACATTACCTAAACTTTGGTCATAATATAATGTGCATATTGGATTTCTCCAATCTAGAACTAATTGATTTGTTTTATCACTTATATCAGTTTTTCCTAATCTAAATGTTTGATTATTTTCTCCGTTTAAAGCAAACGAAAAACTACCAAAATATGGATTGCTTTCCAAGTTTTCCAACTTTTTAATTCGAGTTATACACATACTAGATAGATTTTCGACTAAATCTTCATCCCCCCATTTAACTTCGGCATATCTTCCTTTATATTCCCATGGTATTCTCTCTAACCAATCAATTTGTTCTTTTCTTTCTTCACTAATTCGTTTTTTAACTTGTTCTAAAAACAATTTTTCTAATTCTTCTTTATTCAATTCCAAAACCCCCTAAATTTTATTGCTCGATATATTCTTCTTTAAATGCTTTCATAATCATATCTGTTGATAATATATCTACTTTATCTAAATCATCAATTGCAACTTTTCTAATTTCGTAATAATTCTGCTCGGTACATCTTTCCAATTCTTCTCCACCTAGTTTGGGTGTGCCATTTATAATAGAACAACTAAAGAAATGTGCTATTGTTTCATCACTTTCATCTTTTCCTAAATATCCTTTTATTTTTACATCAACTGAAAATTCTTCTTTCATTTCTCTGATTACATTTTCTTCTAGTGTTTCATTTTCGTTGATACCTCCACCTGGAATAACATAATATTCCTTTATTGTGCCATCATCCTTAATTCTTCTTCTAAACATTGCATAAACTTTGCCATCATCAATAATAATTCCTCTTGAACTAACTCTTTTTTCCATTTTAAAATTCCTCCATTTCTTTAATAATAAAATCCAAAACCCTACTACTAAAATCAATTACTTCTTTTTTAGAACTCTGGGTGTCATTTAGTGTTCTCATTATATCAAAAAAATATGTTTTTGTCGAATTTGTTTCTTTGATATTATATATTTTTAAAAACTCACATATAACATTCTCATATCCAAATAAAAATACACCTTTAATATTAAAATAACATTTTATTAATAATAAAAGTTTTTTAATATATTTTTTATCAACAGAATTATTGCTACTTAGTAATTTTATATACATTCTCCTAAATTCGTGCAATACATTTGGTAAATTGTTTTTATCATTTAATACTACTTTGGTATAGTTGATTTTTCTAAAAGGACAATAGCCATATAATGTTGGATTAACTCTAAACTTTTGTTTTTCATAAAGCATAATTTTTGTTTTATTATCGATAATATTATTTTCGATTTCTGTTAATGAATAAAATGTTACGCCAATATGGATATTATATTTTTCGATTATACTACTGAATAATTTAACTTTGCGTGATTTATATGATTTAAGTATTATATACAAATCTATATCTGACCATCCAACAACAGGATTATTTTTTCCACAAGATCCACCTAAAATCACACTTATTAAATCATTTTCAAAAACTATTTTAGAATCATTTAATGCTTTTTTTATTGTTTCAGCATATTCGTTTGGTAAATCATTAATATCTATTATATTAAATATATTATTGATTATTTTTTCTATTTTATCTAATATTAATAAATTCATATTAAGTTTTACATTTAAATTAACGTGAGTGATTTTTATTGTCATTCGGTTATAAAAATAATAACAAATCTCTTTTGAGTTATCATTAGAATTTTTTTTAAAATATTTTATTAATTCATATGTATTGTTGATAAAATCATTTATTCTAATTGTTTCATTTACATTATCAGATGAAGTACTCATACTATTTTTTCTTTTAATATATTTATAGCCATACCAATCGGTTGATGTGATAGAATGTGCCTTAGATAAAATCATGGGTATTAGTAAGTAATCTTCGTGAGTAGTATTTTTTTTAAAAAACAATTTTTCTTTAACAATGAAATCTCTTTTAAATATATACGACCATGGAGTTGCAAAGATTTTATTTGAATCACAAAATTCACATAATGCTTTTATGCCTGTCTTTTTTGCGAATACAGGAACTTCAAATCTATTATCATATTTTTTATTTTCTATACATTTTACTTTTGTTTTTATTACATCATACGAATTATTACCAATTACTTTTTCCAAATTAGTAAAGAAATTATCAAAGATTTCATCATCTGAATCCACAAAAATAATGTATTCGCCTTTGCTTTTTTTAATTCCATTATTTCTCGCGATAGAAACACCTTGATTTATTTGTTTAAAATACTTTATTACATTTGGATATTTTAATAATAAATTATTAATTATTAATTCTGTTGAATCAGTTGAACCATCATCAACTATGATTATTTCATAAGGAACATTTGAATTTTGACTAATAATACTCATTATGCAATTTTCAATGTATTTTTCACAATTAAAACTAGGAATTATAAAACTATATTTCATTTAATTAACCTCCTAACAACACTTTCCTCATTAAATATATCATTTTCTTTTAAAATTCTTAATTCTTTTTGAACAGTTTCAATATTTGGATCAGGAAAATGAATTTTATTGAAAAACACCATATCATAATTTGGATTATCAAAATATTCAGAAGATGGCACTATGCTTGTTTCAGTTTCTATATTTTGTAAATCTATTGATTTGAGAGGTAATTCTAAATTAATTTCTGATAAATTCAAAATTCTTAAATAATATCTATCAGTATTTAATACATATCTGGTTCGCAATTCTTTTTTAAAGGCACTCAGTTGATTCAAAATATTTGGTTTTTCTATATCAACACTATACAAACTAACGATGGCTTGTTGATTTTTATAATATAAATAATATCCAAGTATTGTTATTAATAATTTTTTTCTTTTTTCTATAATATCTTGTGATAATAAATTTGAGTCACATACATCCAATTCATAAATTTTTTTTGATATCGAAACCCAATCTTGTATATAATACATTTTTTTAATATCTATTCCAAATCTATTTAACATGTAGTTGAAATAAAAATCCAACGCTTCCTTATTTCTAATCATATCTGGTTTTAATATATTAAATACTTCCATTTTTACCTCCCAATTAATTTTTTTAAATCCTGTAAATTATTCACATTATTATATATATACATCACTAAAGCTAAAATCGTTATTTTGTCATCTTTGTTCATTATATTTATATTTATAGGAGTTAATAATCTCATACATATGTAATACTTTATAAGTGAAAAATCTGCTGAATACTTACCATAATTTGAATTATTTAAATACAAATCTATAAAACTCAAGATTAGTTTTTTATTCTTTTCGGGTAGTTTAATATCAATTTTTTTTATATAAATATTACCATTGTCAATGCAATAATTATTCACAATTTTATATTTATTAAATTTATTAATTATTGCTTTGTTTATTACATATGCTTTTTTGTTATACTTTGGATAAAAATATCTGCCGTGCGAAAAAAGAGAAACAAAAATTATTGCAAATTCGCTTATTAGTGAATTATATCCACTGTTTTCAAAATCGGTGAAAAGTCCTGTTGTAGTTATATTTGTATCAGTAGGATCTCCTTGACTAATAAAAGCATATATTATTTTCCTTTTTTCAATATTTGAGATAATGTCATTTAAAACGAATTTTATATCATATATTTCATCATTCATAATTAGACTACCATAATCCAAATCTTGAATATAATCTTTTATTAAATGAGTTCTTCCTAAAAAATATTTTGCTGACTCACATTCTTTTTCATTTTTAAGAATTAAAGTACTGTTAATGCTATTATGATACTGAGCAATTATAGATTTTATGTTAATTTTTTTCTCTGAACCATACAAATAATCATTGATTGTTTTTTTATTAAAATCTTGAATATACTCATAAATTATATATTCTTTATACTTGATAGCTATTTTTGACACATTATAATATTTTTTTATTAACTCATATTTAATAAGTTCATTATTTTTTTCATCTATACTTTTAAAAAAATACTTTTGATTATTATAAAAGCAAACACCTATTGTTGATTTTGATGTATTACATTCTTTTATAATTATGATATTCCAAAGTATAACATAATCAAAAATTTGTTTTAAATTATCGTATTCATATAAATTATTACATATACCTATTGATAATTTTTTTGTTCTACTCATATTTATATCTGCAGTATTATCTCCAATAATAATCGAGTTTTCTATTTTAGAATCAATATACTTATTCTTATTTAGAGGGGTAATAATTCTAAACAATTTTTCATTTCCTATAACTTTGATGTAATATAAGTCGTTTTTTCTTAAAATTTCTTCTATCAAAGGTTTATAACCTGATGAACATATAATTATTTTAATTCTATTTCTTTTGCAATAATTGAACAATTCAATAAAATTGGGATTTATCATAAAATATTTAATTGCTTTATTTATATATTTTTTTGCATCAAAAACTTTTAAAAGATATATTTTTTTAAACCATAGAAATTTTAAATAAAGTGGATTATTGCAAGAATCAGCTTTTGAATCAATCTTGTTTTTAAGTTTTACATATTTTTGATTTAGTATTTTTGTAAATACCCCAATGCTAGTTTGACTATCAAAAGTAGTTATAGTATGATCAAAATCTATTAATAAAGTACTTTTATTATTTGCTTGTAAAATATTATATATTTCATTAAAATTCATATTACACCTCAAAATATTTTGCTGTACACACTGCACAAATGCCACTTATTTCTATAAATTTTACGTATTTTTGATTAATATAATATAATTTATGAGTATTTAATCGAATGTTTTTTTCATTTACTTTTAAGTTTATTTCTCCATCAATGCAAAATATAAATAAATCATTTGGATTATTAATCTTGTTAATTATTTTATTTTTTATGATTTCTACATTGTTCCTTATTTGAGGCATTGTATTTTTTAAAATTGTTATATCATCAGCAATTTCACGATTATTTATATCGAAAATTCGTATTGTTTCTTTGTCATCAAAAATAATATTATCTTGGATTTCAAAAACCATACCACCTTTTTTCATACAATGTATTGATTTTGAATCTATACTCACTATATCCGAAGAATTAACATTAATCCATTTTTTTCCGTCATAAATAACCGTTTCTTTTAAGGGAAACCACTTTTCATTTTTTAACGGATGTAATTGAATAGAAGTATCATCTATATATGTATCAACAATTTTAAAAAGTTTATCCGTAAATGGTATAAAAATTATTTCTTTTCCCCAAATAGTTTTTCGGGTATATGTAGGTATTTCAAAATATGGAAGTTTAATTGAATTTTCGATAAAATTTAGTTTATTTAAGGTACTTTTATTATAATCATTAAACAACATTTTATAATTTTTATCTTTGTAAACATTAAGATTTTTTGTTTTAGATATTTTTATATAATCTTTTCTCATAATAAACTTCTACCTCCATCTATAGTAAATATAGTTCCAGTAGTATATGTAGAAAACTGATTAATTATTGTGAAACAAAAATTTGCAATTTGTTGTGGTTCAAATATAATTCCTAGAGGTACATTTTCTTTAGCAATTTTTTTTAGTTTAGGAAACTGTTTCCATTCACTATTCATCATTGTATTTACTGCTCCAAAGGATAATCCATTAATTGTAATTTGTTTATTTGCTAGTTCTAGAGCAAGTTCTTTTGTTAATAATTCTAAAGCACTTTTAGAACAATCATATGCATATTTATCTTTTCTAGGTTTACTTGAATGAACTGATAAAATATTTAATATTGTACTACCAGAATGCATATTTGGAATAATATTATGAATGCAATTACAAGCCCCAATAAAATTTGTTTTCATTATTTCAATATAATCATCTTCACTATAATTTTCAAATTTAGATATAATTTGTTTTGAAGCATTATTTACTAAAATATCTATTTTTTTCTCTTTTAATAATATTTCTTGAATACATTTTTTTACTTCCAAATTTTTAGAGATATTACAACAATAAAAGTTTATATTATATCTATTTAACAATGTTTTTTTACTACTATCTATATCGAATACATATACATTTGCACCATTTTTTACAAATTTTTTGGCTATTTCTAAACCAATACCATTTGCTCCACCAGTAATAATTATTACTTTTTTATCTACATCCATAAATACACCCCTTTAATTTTTCTTTTAAAAAAAGATGGTAAAACATTGGTGCTTACCATCGTTAAAATATGTGTTTTCAAATTTGCAAAGAGTATACACCCATTTCAATGGTTTTTATTATACATACTTTTTTATAAAAATCAAGTGTTTTGTCGTATTTTGGTGTTAGCAAAAAATAAATTTCACCATTTTTACAATAAATATATTACTTTTCATCAAACAATCTAATTCCTAGTTCTTTCTTACACCTTAAAATCTTTTCTTCTATATTGTTAATTTCTTTATTTTTTATATCTAATGTTTTTAAATCGTTTTCTTTATTTTCATTTAATTCTCTAATAATTCTATCATAATCAAGCCCTTTATCTTCTTGTCTTAATATAAATATTAAAAAAACAATACCTGCTACCAAACATAATCCAAAGAATATAATCCTTGCCATATTTATTAATTCCATTTAAACAACCTCTTTATCTTAACTAATAGAGTTAACCACACCAGTTCTAATCT
>JAUNSN010000035.1:9953-12450 GCA_030539175.1 bacterium
TTGTATTCCATATCAGAATAATCAATAATCAACATTCCATTATTAGTATCGTTTTGTCTTATTGGAAAAATATATAATCTACCTTTAATATACTCTTGTTCACAAATCTCGATTGAAAATACTCTTTCCATAAACAGATGATTATCTTCTAATAATCCTAAAATATGTTTTGATATTGGTAAATCAACATATTTTTTATATTTTTTTGTAGTTGTTAAAACTTTATTTTTATCTGTTACTATACATTCGTATTTAAAGCGATCATAAATAGAATTAACAATTTTATTAGAAACAAATTCTATTTTCTCGTTATCTATTGCTTTTGTTAACATTATTTTCTCATTTTCAACATTAATATTTAATAAATCATTTTTCTTAATATGGAGCATATTCCTAATCTTTTGAGGAATAACTATTCTACATAATTCATCTAATTTTATATTCATAAATCGATATCCTTTCTTTATTATTCTTTTATTGAGTTTAAATATATTTTAATATTAGTATCTTCTAAATAAGATTCATATAAAATAATTTCAATAGAAGTAGTAGTATCATAATCATTTTTAGCAATCAATCTTATTCTAAAATCATATTCTTTACACAAACTAATAATTTCCTTTAATGAAAAAGGAGTATCTTTTAATACTTGTAATTCAGTATTATCAAAAGTAATGACATTACCAGTTTCCATATTTCCAGTTTCATTAATAATGTTTTCTACAAAAGCCGAATTGTTAAAATCAATGAAATATTTATCATCCCAGTTTTTATAAAGATTATCTATACCACCTAACTTGTTATAACCATTAACATTTGATAGTGCAATATCAATAGTATAATCCATTGTTTTTCTTGATGCTTTTAAAACCATAGATTTATAATAATCTAATATTTTTTCAAATACTTCTTTTGTAGAAATAGTATTTTTTACATATAATTCTTGTCTTATATTTTGTAATTCTTGTCTAATTTCTTTTTTCATAGTTCCTCCCATTAATTGATAAGAAGTTTAAGTTGATTCTATTATATCATGTTTTAGTCGTATTGTGGGGACAAAATGAAATTTTAAAACTTATAATGAGAAAATTATTATAGGTGATGTATTTATGAATAGTATTGATGATAATAATTTAGCTAACATAAGACAAGATGCTGACTTGTCGCAAAGAGAAGTAGCAGAAATATTAAAAGTTAGCAAAACTACCTATGGTAGATGGGAAGTTAATGACAGAATGATTCCTCTTAAACATCTTAAAAATTTTAGTGATTATTTTGAAGTAAGTTATGATTATATTTTTAATTTAAGCAGAAAAAATTGTTATTCAAAATTTCCAATAAATAAAAAGAAAATAGGTGAAAGACTTAAACAATTAAGGAAAGATAAAGGATTGACTCAAGAAAAACTTGCTAATAAATTAAACACTACGCATTCAACAATAAGTGCTTATGAAAATGGAAAAACCCTTATATTAACTGTCTTTGCTTATCAAATAGCAAAAGAATATAAGGTTTCAATGGACTACTTATGTGGTAGAGATAAATAATTAATAATTTAGAATATTATGTGAGATATATCAAATATTGGTAATTCGCTTGTAATATTCTTTTTTATGTTCTTGTTTTTATAATCGGTATTATATATATCAAATAATATTTCTATTAAATAGTGAATTTTATCTTCAAAGTTTAATTTATAAAAATCAGTAAGACATTTATCAATATTATTTGTAATTTTTATATTTCTTTCAAAATCATTGTCAAGTATAGTTAATGATTTTTCTTTTTTTAAAGTTCTGGCTGATAATAAACATAATGCAGAAAAAGAAATAGAATTATTAAAATCAATATCACTTGGAATAAATGGAACATTATCATTATCTAATATTTGTTCTTTATTCCAATGTTCCATAAGAATAGCAGTTACCTCCAATTTTTCAATATCAATAAGTTTATAAAAGTTATCAAGCGCATTAAGACAGTTAGTAGAATTAGTTTCTAACAACATACAATATCATCCTTTCTTTTGTTAGTTATTTGAATGAATTAAGTCACTATTATCAGTTATTCAAACATAGCATTAAAGTTTCTTAAATTGACTATAAAGTATGAATAACGGCACATTTAACTCGTTCTATTTATCACTTAGACTGAGTGATTTTGCAAGAGTTTTTTTACAAAAAAAATAATTTTATTTTTATGCCGAGAAAATCCATTGTTTTAGGTATATTAATTCGTAATGCTTTTTGCTTTGCAATTTATTTAGAAATAGCAAAGACATATTATATAAGAATTAATATAGGTTCATAAAACAATGGAGGAATTGGAATAATACATACAAATTTATAAAAAAATGTTTCAAAATAAAAAATCTATGGTAAAATAGATTTATCAAATA
Source organism: bacterium (assembly GCA_030539175.1). Taxonomy (GTDB): domain Bacteria; phylum Bacillota_I; class Bacilli_A; order RF39; family UBA660; genus JAUNSN01. The sequence continues at coordinate 12,352 of JAUNSN010000035.1, forward strand.
TATGAGTTAAGTGGTGTCATAATCGCAAAACCTTATCGGTTATCGCTCCAATGAGTATTACTCAAACTTTTATAGTTTGAGTTTTTTTATTTTAATTAG
>JAUNSN010000001.1:0-23459 GCA_030539175.1 bacterium
TATTGTTGAATTAATCATATCACATAATTTATTATCAGACAAGTATATTAGAAAAATTTTTAATAATTTATAATACATAGTAATCACTAGTTATTATGTATTTCTTTTCCTTTATTCTACTTCCTTTTCTACAATATTAGAATTATTACTGTAACCTCCAATATAATAATTAGGAATTGTCCCTTGAATTATTCTTGTAGAAACAGGTAATTCTGTTTCTATTTTAATATTTTTATTAACAAATGGTAATACTACTTTACTAGTTACTTCTATTTTTACCGTTACTTCTAATAAAGCAGCATTTATTCCATATTCCTTTATATCTGTTTCTATTGAACTTACTACATCCCCTATTAATTTCATTTTTACAGGAATTTTAGGGCCTATATTAGCTAATAAGGGATTGTTAGTAAAGACACCTAATGGTATTTGACAAATAACTCCATTTTCAATTTCATTTTCTGCTAAATAGGTACTTTCAATACCTAGTTTATCAGTTTGATTATTTTCTATAGCTTTTATATTGCTTTGAACTTCTTCTGTTATCATATCGAGTATTGATATTACTTCTTTATTATTAAAATCAATTAATTGAATTTCTCCTTTATCATTTTTAGTTACTTGATATAAGATATCTGTATTCATTTTTTCGATTAATTGGTCTAAAACTAGGTGATTTATTACTATTGTTAATATTTTTTTTACTTCACTTTCAGCATATGATGTATAAAAAGGAATTATTTTTTTACCTATATAATTAATAATTAGATAAGAAAAAAATATAGTTATTAAAAGAATAGTAATTAATTTAAATATATTACGTTTCTTTTTTACTTTTTTTAATATCATTCTCCCCAAGTCACTCACCCATTAAAATATATGAATAATTACGGTAATAAGCACTTCATTAAGATAAAGTTTTTTATATAATAAAGTGAAAGGGGTATAAAAATGAATATTAATAATTTAATAGGTATGAATAATATTATTGACTTAAGACCTCATTATTTATATATACAAGGACATATAAAAGGGGCTAAAAATATTGAATATGATGATTTATTAAATAATTATTATAATTATTTAGATAAAAACCAAACATATTATTTATACTGTCAAATGGGTAAAAAAAGTAAACTTATGTCTGATTTTCTAAATTCTATTGGTTATAAAACAGTTAATGTAAATGGTGGATATGTTTTAAAAAGGTAAAAACACTTCTGCATATGGAGAAGTGTTTAACTACTATTTCTTTTAACATTTACTTGAGTAGCATCAACAGTTATTTGTCCAGTCATTACTTTTTCTTGATCTTGATTTGTGGCAATTGTACCGTCTAACCAAAATATTATAGTGTACGATTTTTCTTCCTCAGCATTTATTCTTACATTGCTGGGTAATCCTTGAAAGTTTCCATCATATGTATATATGGGATCATTAATGGTGGCTGTATTTCCTTCAACTATTATGTATTTTAATGAATTGCTGGTAAACGTTTGATTTATATTTATATAAGCATCAATGATGGCATCTAAATTTCCAGTATTTTTTATTGTGAATCCGTGTTTTGCACAAATAGTTTCGTTACTTGCTGTATTAACATCATTAGGATGAACACAGGTACTTTGATTTGCTATAACATCAGCAGTATTACTTGGTTTCATGTTGGTTGAGTAGATATTAGATGTTCCATTTAAATAATCAATTGATAAAATACCTGTTTTTACCACTTGTACCACTTCTCCTCCGTCCGAAGCAGTGTACCAAGCAAATGTCGCGCCCATAATGGCAATTGCTAGGGTTGCTACACCTATTACGGCAAAAAAGACACCATCTTTATTTTTTTCTTCATTTTTTTTCACAATATTATCCTCCTTATTATTTATTTGTTTGTTCTGCTCTTATATTAATACTTGCTGTAAACGTTTTACCTTGCTCACTATTTTCTACCGTTTCTGGTAGATACATTATTATGTAATATGTCATATCACTTTCTATTGGTAAGACTCCACCTACAGTACTAGTATCAAATTGTCCATTATATAATTTAAAATCATTATTATTTAGATTATTTAAATCTGTTACTATGGCATACTTTAAACTATTATTAGAAAATGCTACTGGCATATTAGTTATATTTAATGCTTGACATTCTGTTGCATTGTATATAGGACTTGAACTATCATTACAACTATATAAATTATATTTATTTATTGTTGTTTCAGTCGTATCAATAATATCAACAGTAATATAAGCATTTAAGGTTCCAGTATTAGTAATTGTAAAATCATTTATAGTGCATATTGGTTCATTCGTACTAATATCCCCTTCAAAAATACACGGCCTTTGTGTTAAAAGAGATGATTTTACTTGATTAAATGTTGCTGGTTTGATATTTTTTCCACCTATCACTGAACCATTATTATATAATATTTGCATACTACCAGATGTTACTATATTGGATGTATCGCTACTGGTTGTGACGCTAAACCAAGCAAATGTTGCCCCCAATATAATCATAAGAAGGGTTGCGAAAGCAAGAATGACAAAAAACAATTTTTTTCTTTTTTCTTCTTTTTCTTTACTTAAATTATTAATTGTTTCCATTCTTTTTCTCCCTTCTTTTTTCTTTATGCGTTTGTTTGAGCCCCATTTACGGTAATAGTTCCAGTAATAACTTTATCTTGGTCTGTATTAGTTGCAGTTATACCATCTAACCAAAACACAATGGTATAGGTTTTACTTTCTGTTGGGGATAATATATAGTTATTTATAGCTGGTGAGGTAACATCTAATATTTGGCTAGTACCTCTCCATGTAGTATCTTCAAAAATTATATATCTAACTGCATTAGTTGTAAATGCATTTGCACCACTAGGAATAATCAAATCAATATCGGTCAAAACTCGAGACGATAATGTCCCCTCGTTGGTAACTGTAAAACTATATGATGAGCATATATTATCTGTTATAGCTGGAGTCCAGCTCCCGTTTACACTACTACATTGTGAAGATGAAGTTTCATTTCCAGTTGCCGTACCACCAGTACAACTAGCCGCGACTATAGTGTATACGCAATCATTATTAGAGTAGGCATTAGATACTTGTTCTTCTGTTGCTGGTATCATATCATCTAGCAATATCTTACTTCCTTCACTATAATCTATAAGTAGGGTTCCACTAGTGACAATTTGTTGATCATCACTACTTCCAACTGTTGCATTAAACCATGCAAAACTTGCGCCAACTGTCAATAATATCAAAGTCGCACATCCTATAACTACATAGAATAATATTTGACTCTTATCTCTTACTTTTTTGCCCATAACTACATTGATGCCTCCTCTACTATATACATGATAACAAATATTTTATGAAATATCAACTTGCTATGATAAATTTATTTATTTTTTTGTAGATTTAAGTTGCCATTTACAGCCAGAGATAAATCTACGACTGTAAATGTTTGTGGTATTTTATTTCCGACATTTTGGATAATAGAACTTATATCTATGTAAATAATTATACGAAACTTACTGTAAAGTTAACTAAAATATTGATATGGACGATAATCTTTGATATAATATCTTTGGAAGTGATGCGTATGAGTTTAGCTTTTGTATATATAATTTTAATTGTTATTCTAATTTGTGTGATACTAATAATATATTCTTCAATTTATAATAAATTTGAAGAATGTATTATTAGAATTAATGAAGCTGAGGGTAATATTGATAATTCTTTGCGAAAGAAATATGATTTAATTAATCGTACTATTGCTATTATAAAAGGAAATGTAAAGATTGATAGAGAAATATTTGAAGATATTATTAAACTTAGATCAAGGAAAATAAGTAATTTTGATTTAGATAGAGAATTAGAACATGCTTATAATGAATTTTTAGGATTACAGGAAGAATTTAAGGAGTTAGGAAAAAGTGATGAATTAAAGAAAATATCAAAGAATATTAAAAATATAGATAGTAAGTTAATTGTTTTAAAGTCATATTATGATGAATGTATCACTCGCTATAATAAATTAACGCGAATGTTTCCGACTAACATTGTAGCTAGTATTTGTAAATATAAAGAAAGACCTTTCTTTGATAGAAAGAACATGAATGATGAAATATTTGATGATTTTAAATTATAAAAAGTAACCTTGGTGGTTACTTTTTATATAATTGCCAGTCTATTTCCTTTAAGTTATTATTCTTCAAAAATTTGTTAGTTTTAGAAAATGGTTTACTCCCAAAGAAACCATAATGACAAGAAAATGGCGAGGGATGGGAAGATTCAATTACTAAGTGTTTGGGATTAGTTATATATTGTTTTTTACTTTTAGCAAAGTTTCCCCACAATATAAATACTACTGGGGTATCTTTTTCGTTAATAGATTTTATTATTGCATCAGTAAATTCTTCCCAACCGATATTCTTATGGGATGCTGGAGTATCTTTTTCAACTGTTAATACAGTATTCAACAGTAATACGCCTTCTTTTGCCCATTTTGTTAAGTCTCCATGATTTGCTATTTCAATATGCAAATCATTGTATAATTCAAGATATATATTCTTTAATGATGGCGGTAATTTTACTCCATCAGATACAGAAAAGCATAATCCATTTGCTTCATCTTTGCCATGATATGGATCTTGACCAAGAATAACTACTTTTACATCATCATAGTCAGTCATGGTTAAAGCTGATAATATTTTACTTTTAGGAGGGTATACTTCTTTTTCTTTATAAATCTTATTAATAAAACTTACAACATTTTTAAAATATTCTTTTTTATATTCTTCTTTCAATATTTCATCCCATTTATTTCCTATCATTATTTACTCCTTAAAAAAATTACAATTATTAGTTGAACTATCAGTTACTATATGAATATATTTACTTTCTTCTTGTACTTTTGTAACTGTAATCATACATTCATTTATTATATCTTTTGTTTGTGGATTATAAATATTTCCATCTTTGTTAGTTGTTAATAAACCATAACTAGCTAATTCTTTTAAAGATATACTAACACCACCATTAATATTACCAGTTATATAATTATTATCACAAGTTAAAGTTTGATAATCACACTCTTGATAATAAGTAATACCTGCTTGTTTAATATTATTTACCATTATATTATAAGAACTCTTATTAGAAACCTCAAGCATACCTTGTACTGATGGTACAGCTACTACAACTAGTATAGCTAATATAGAAACAGTTATAAGTAATTCTATCAAAGTAAAACCTTTATTATTCATTTTATCACATCCATAATAAGTATAGTATATTTTATAGCTTTTAGCAAGTTTATAGAATTACTTACTATAATACTTATCTACTTTTACTTGTATCAACTAAAATTATATCTTCACCAATTCTTATTATTTGTTCCCAAATAATTTCCTTTTCATCTTTAGAATTATTGATAAATCTTCTACTTTTTATATTATCTAAAATTAATGCTTTTATTTTTCCTGTTGCTTCAACTACTACATCAACAATAACTCCAACCTTTTTTCCATCTACACTTATTACTTCTTTAGTTTGTAAATCAGATAAACGCATATAACCACCTATATAATTATATTAAAGAGTTAACTTTTTTATTTTACTTATTGCTGTTTTTTCTATTCTTGATATTTGTGCTTGAGATATTCCCAAATCCTCTGCTATTTCCATTTGCGTTTTTCCAATAACAAATCTTGATGAGAGAATATGTCTTTCTCTGGCTTTTAAACTATTAAATGCTTTTCTTATAGCAATTACTTGATCTGTTTTATCAACTGTTGTTTTATCAGCAATTTGATCAAAAAGATAAATAGTATCTCCTCCATCATTATATATTGGTTCATACATACTAACTGGATCTTTTAATGATTGAAGGGCATTTACGACTTCGTATTCAGTAACACCAAGGATATCAGCTATTTCTTTGTCAGTTGGTTCTTTATAATTTTTATTCATTAAATCTTCTTTTAATTTTAATGTCTTGTAAGCCAAATCTTTAATACTTCTTGATACTCTAAGTGAATTACCGTCTCTAATATATCTTTTTATTTCACCAATTATCATCGGTACAGCATAAGTTGAAAATTTAACATTATATGTTAAATCAAAATTATCTATTGCTTTTAAAAGTCCAATACACCCAACTTGAAACAAATCATCAAGATTATCAACTCGATTGTTAAATTTTTTTAATATACTTAAAACTAATTTTAAATTACCATTAATTAATTGTTCTCTAGCATTATTATCTTTTTGTTTAACTAAACAGAACAATTCTTTCATTTCTTCATTACTTAATACTTTAATATTCGCAGTATTCACACCACTTATTTCTACTTTGTGGCGTGCCATATAAAAATATCTCCTTTCATCATTATAGTGATAAAAAGAGCTATTTTTTATTCATTTACTTAATATCTTTTAATATATTATCGACTGTTGCCATTTTTTGATTTATTTCTTCTAATACATTGTTATCTTCTGTTACTTCATTTATTTTAGAGTTAATATAGCATTTAACTATTTTATTTTTAGTAATAAAACTTCCATTGCTTACTTTATCCATAATAGGAATATCAGTTACTTTAATATTCTTAATATATTTATCAGTAATTATAGTTATTTCATCTTTGGTATCAAGAATAAAAGTTGCAATAACATGACTTGGATTGCTTTTTATCTCTTTCATGATAAGTGTTCCTCTATTGGCTCTAGTACCTTTTGTTAGTTCACTAAGTTTTACACGTTTAGCAGTAGATTTATCAGTAATTATAGTTATATATTTACATTCATTATTAAATATTTGCGCACTAACTACTTCATCATCTTTTAATTTTATAGCTTTAACTCCACTTGCTTTTATACCTATAATAGGTATAGAAGACGTATCATACCATAAAGTATATCCCTTATTAGTTATTATTAAACAATTATCATAATTATTTGAAGTAACACTTACTACTACGTCATTATCTTTTAATTTTATCATCTTAATAGTTTTAGAATATCTTGATACTTTAAAATCTTTTAAAAGTGTTCTTTTAGTCATTCCATATTTCGTAAAGATAGTAATATATTTATCTTTATCAAAGTCATCTACTGCAATACTACTAATAATTTTCTCTTCATCTTCTAGTTCTATTATATTACTTATATGTTTTCCTAAATCTTTCCATTTTGCCTCTGGTATATCATAAACAGGAAGATATATATAATTACCCTTATTGGTAAATATAAGTATAGTATGCGTTGTATTAGTGTTATATAACCCAATAATATAATCATTTTCTTTAAGAGTAATATCATCTTGTATACACGAGTTATAACTTCTTAATGATGTTCTTTTAATATAACCAGCTTTAGTTATGGATACTACAACATCTTCTTTTGGTATCATTTTAGTTACATCTATTTTTATTTCTTCTAACGTATCTTCTATTTTTGTTAAACGAGGTATTGCATATTCTTTCTTAACTCTTTTTAATTCTTCTTTAATAACTCTCTTTAATTTCTTTTCATCTTGAAGAATACTACTTAAAATATCAATTATTTTAGTTAAATTTGCTAATTCTTCTTGTAGCGCTACAACATCAGTATTAGTTAATCTATATAATTGTAAATCTACTATTGCTTTAGCTTGTAATTCACTAAATTGATATTGTTCAACTAAATTATTAATTGCATCCATTCTATTTTTACTGCTACGAATTGTTTTTATTACTTCGTCCAATATTCCTAAAGCTTTAATTAAACCTTCAACAATGTGAAATCTAGCTTTAGCATGAGCTAAATCATATTCTGTTTTATTTTTAACTACTTCTTTTTGATGAGCAATATATGCATCCAATATACCAATTATTCCTAAAAGCATTGGCCTTTTATTTACTATTGATATCATATTATAGTTATATGTAATTTGTAATTCAGTATTTTTATAAAGATAGTTTAATACTAATGAGGCATCTGTTGACTTTTTTAAATCGATTGTTATTTGTAAACCATCTTTATTAAAGTCATCTCTTACTTCAATAATACCATCACACTTTTTATCAATTCTTATTTCATCTATTTTTTTCACTAAGAGCGACATATTTACTTCATATGGTATTTCGGTAATAATAATTTGGTTTTTAACTATTTCTGCTTTAGCTCGAATAGTAACTTTTCCCTTCCCAGTGGTAAAAGCACTTCGAATTCCATCTTGACCATAAACTATTGCCCCAGTTGGAAAGTCTGGTCCTTTAACTATGTTTAATATTTCTTCTAACTGACAAGTTGGATTATCTATTCGATAAATTGTTGCATCAATTATTTCTCCTAAATTATGGGGAGGAATATTAGTCGCATATCCAGCACTTATTCCCATTGCTCCATTAACTAATAAATTAGGAAATTTTGCTGGTAGGACAACTGGTTCTTTAAGTGAATCATCATAGTTAGGAGTCCATTTAACAACATTTTTATCTATATCTTTTAGCAATTCTCCAGCTACTTTACTAAGTCTTGCTTCCGTATAACGCATAGCAGCTGGACTATCACCATCAATACTACCATTATTACCTTCCATATCTATAAGAGTAGTATTAGTTTTCCATGTTTGACTCATTCTAACCATTGCTTCGTATATTGAACTATCCCCATGAGGATGATATTTACCCATAACATCCCCTACTATTCTAGCTGATTTTTTAAATGGCTTATCGTGAGTGTATTTACCTTCATGCATTGTATATAAAATTCTTCTTTGAACTGGTTTTAATCCATCTCTTACATCTGGTATGGCTCTTTCTTGAATAATATATTTTGAATATGAACCAAATCTTATTCCAATTATCTCTTCTAAAGAATATTCATAAATTTTTTGTAATACATCTTTCATTTTACACCTTCTTCTTTTTAATTATAACCTAAATTTGTAAAAAAAAGAAGATAATAATTATCTTCTTGACATTAAATTTAAGCATTTGCTTGAATTGCTGTAGCACGAACAAGTCCTGAAAATGTTGCGTTTGCTACTTCGTTACCAACTGTGCTACCATCTAACCAAACGTATATGGTGTAGGATGTATCAGTAGTCTTTAATAATTCTGTATATAGACTAATGGTCCCGCCTTCTGAGGCATCGACAAAACTTCCCCAAGCAACTTTTGATGTTCCATCTTTATAAACCTCCCATTTAAATCCTGGTATTTTTAAGACTTCTGGGAGAGCAATTATATCTAACAATAAGGTGAATTCTCCATTGATACTTGCACTAGTTTTTGAAGCATATACTGTTGTTGATAAACCGCCTTCTCTTGATAGACTTGGTATTAGCGTTCCATCAACATCTACTCCTTTGGTATAATTAACATCTAACCTACCAGTTCTTGAAAACTCCTGTGATTCACTTGCTTTGGTCGAAGAAAACCATGCGTAAGTAACGCTAGATATTGCAATAATTAATGTGCATAATGCAACTATTAAGATGCTTATTTTAATTGGTTTAATCATATTTTCACCCACATTCTTATTTTTATGGTTTTAAAATTGATAATATTTGCACTTTGGCAGTAAATGTTTGTTGCATTTGGCTATTTTGGTTAGTATTACAATTAGTAATATCAGCACAAGTTTCACTTAACCAAATCCGCAATTCGTAACTGTCAGTAGCAGTTGATGAGGCAGCAAAATTAGAACTATATAAATCTAATGTTGTAGCCGTACCAATGCTTGCAAAATTACCACTAGCAACACTTATTTCGTCTTTTATGAGTTCCCACTTAAACGTTGAAACTTTTAAGGCACTAGGAATAACAATATCTACTAATGAAACTGTGTAAGTTGTTGCATGAGGCAAACTACCAGTAGTTGCAACTGTAAAAAGACTTTTATTGGCTTTTGTTGCTGCATCACTATCATAAATTGGTAAAGCAGTCGTTGTAGAAATATATTGACTAGTTGCAAAGTTTACATTAATGTTAGCTGTTGTATTAACACCTACTGTCGTTTTTCCGCTATCAGCTTCATACCACGCATAGCTAAATCCCGCTATAGATACTACAACAACGACAATGACAACTAATAAAGAAATAATTATTTTTTTGTTACTCACTAATATCACCTCTATTGTTCTACACACCCTATAGTATAAGGATAACACATTTTTTTCTATTAGGCAATTATTTGAATTGAAAAATTTCATTTATTTTTTTTAGACAAATAAACTATCTTAATTAAATCTTATTACTGAATAGTTTAATATACTAATTAATAAAAAAACTTGTATATAAATACAAGTAAATTTTATAAATGGTGTCCCGTGCGAGATTCGAACTCACGACCCTTTGATTAAAAGTCAAATGCTCTACCGACTGAGCTAACGGGACATGTTGGTTGCCTCGGCTAGATTCGAACTAGCGAAGTGCCACAGTCAAAGTGTGGTGCCTTACCGCTTGGCTACGAGGCAAAACAAGTGGTGGAAGGAGATGGATTTGAACCATCGAACCCGAAGGAACAGATTTACAGTCTGCCGCGTTTGGCCACTTCGCTATCCTTCCAAAAAAAATGGTGCCGAAAACAGGAATTGAACCCGTAACCTACTGATTACAAGTCAGTTGCTCTACCAATTGAGCTATTTCGGCACTAAAACAAAAATAAATGGTGGGCGATGAGAGACTCGAACTCCCGACCCCCTGCTTGTAAGGCAGGTGCTCTAACCAACTGAGCTAATCGCCCTAGTGCACTTCTAACAGTATGTAATATATCATTTTTTTGATTGTTTTGTCAAGCATTATCACATACTTTTTTATTTTTTATACATTATAATGGTTAATATTGAAATAACTGTTAATTGAAGCAAATTGCCAACTATTTCTATCATTTGCCCAACTCTCTCATTATTAGCACTATTTTATATCTATTATTTACATTTTGTCAGTAATTTCTTTTATCTTGTTACTTATCCACTCATTTAAATGTTGTTTTAGAGGAATAAAACCATTTTTAGTTTCTTGTCTATTTGCAATTCGAACTCCATCATAACGATAATCAATATTTTTTATACTTAATTTTAGATGATTATTTTCTACATCATTATCAACTATTTCTGCATATATTTTTTCACCTACTTTAACAAAATCATTAATATTTTTTACATAACCATAGGATATTTCAGAAATATGTATTAACCCATTATACTCATCATCAATATTTACAAAAACACCATAATCTTTTATTCCAGTAATTTTGCCTTTTATTATATCTTGTTTTTTATATTTAGACATAGACTTCACCGCCTAACTATTTGCATTATATCATATATACTATTTATTGACAATTTTTACTTGCTAAAATTTTAAAATAATATTATAATTTTTTTGGTGATTTATTATGATAGATAAGATAAAGGAAGTAATTGAGACAATTAAACCATTTATTGTTAATGATGGTGGAGATATTACTTTTAATCGTTTTGAAAATGGAGTTGTATATGTTAGTCTACAAGGAGCATGTAAACATTGTCCAATGGCAAATGAAACATTAACTAATCTTATTGAACAAACTATTATTACGGAGATACCAGAGGTAATTAAGGTTATTAACGAGTAATATATAACCATTCTACTTTAGGAATAGTATAAAGACTATTTAAATATTCGTATACATCTTTTAAATATTGTTCATATTTAGATATTTTTGATATTAGTTTTAATAATTCGTATTCTTTTTTTTGATTCCTTAATATTTGTTCGTACAGTTCAAAATAATACGATGGATAAAGTATTCGACCATACAACAATCTTATTCCATATACAGTAAATTTATTTTCTGTAAAATAAAGACTTAATTCTTGAAAGATTTTCTTATTATCATTGAAAAATGCTAATTTTATATATTCTGCTATATCTCTTGCTTGATGATCGATGATAATATTTAAGGGATTATAAAAATGATATGCTGGATTATTAATATAGAGATTTTTATGTGATATAACACCTATATCGATATTGGATATTAAAACTTCGTTCATGGTATTTCTAACATAACTAATTGCATTTTCGGCAAGACCGACAAAATAACTGAAGCTTTCAACAATAATTGGATATTTTTTCCCAAATTGATTAATTTGATACTCAAAATAATCAATTTTTTTACTCCACAAGTTAGGCCAATTATCTCTTATGGATTGTTTAGAATAATTAATTCTTATTTTTGATATATAGCTTATTTCATTTAATGTTATTATACTTTTAGGATTAATAAATGTTTTATATAATATATAAACTCTATTATTATAAAATATAAACGGTTCTTTATTTTTATTTATTATTATTTCATGTACTAATATATTAGAATTTATCATTAATATATTTATCTCATAAATATTCTTAATCTCTTCTTGATTATTATATGGCACTAAATAATATGTATCATTTTTTAACTTAAAATAATAGTATTCATCTTTTTTATTTATAATTGTTGGACTTAAATTATAATAATATTCTAATATATTTTTCATTATGACCCCCTACTATTTTATGACATAAAACCATAGAATAATACTTTTATTCTATGGTTTTAATTTTTTCAGTTAAGCTATTAATAATTTCTTGAAGTTTTTGACAACTATCTTTTATTTGTTGCTTCTGTATTTCTATCTTCTTCCGTTCTTCGGCAAGGATTTTCTTTTCTTTTTCTAGTTCATTGTTTTGAGTCTTTAAAACTGTTTTATGATAATTTATTTTAGTTAAAACATTGTCAAAGTTATCTACTTTGTTAATAAGATTAGCAAATATTTTATCAAAATTATCTAAAACATAACTTTCTTCTTTTTTATTATAATAACTATCCATACCATTTAAGATAGTATCGGTTACTTTTGCTTGGGTTGGTGTTTCACTTAACAATAATGGACTTTTTACTTCAACTGGTTTAACATCATCCATTAGCATCATCTCCTCACAATTGGACATCTTTCGCATTATTTCTTTTATTTTGTTCCACTGGCTATCGCTTTCAAGCGCAAGTATTTTATAACTATTGTTATCATTATTAAATCTTCCAGTATAAATGGTTACATGATTATCACTATCTTTTTCATCTTTTGTATATATGATATAGTTATTTCCTTGATTGGAAAATGCACAAACTAATTTAACTTCGTATTCATCATTATTAGATGTTAGAATTTTAATAGTTTTTGGCAATCTTTTTCCTCCTTAATCAATTTTTTTCAAGACAAAGTATTGACATTCAGTCGCACAGTTTTTGTCTAAATATTCTTTGAGCTTATTATAGTTATTTATTGCTTTTACTTTCGGATTATTGTTATCATAGAAACCTTTTAGTCTCAATTTATTATATGCAATATCACCAACTATATAATCAAAATCGGCAAAATAGTCTGTATATCTTTCAGTAAATAAACTTTGATTAAAGCCATTTTTATAATTAATTATTAAGTTATAAGTATTATTATCAATCATTATTTTTTCCATTTGCACCACCATAATCTATTTTAAACGCCTCCTTTTGTGTTTCATACTTATCAAGGTTAGAGTTAGAGAGCCAAGTCATATATCCACCTGTTAATCCAGCTTCATATAGTCCTTGAATTTGTGATTTCACTTCAGTAGGGCCATAACTATTATATGGAGATTTTACTGCATTATGAGACTGTATCCATGTTCGAGCGATAGCTGGAGTCGGGGTTTCACTTTGTCTTTTGGATGCATCTGTTCCCCACTTCAACATTAACTCATATGGTTGAGTCCATGGCGTTGGTAAATTATAATTACCAGCATCGAAGTGATCTGGATATGGCATGGCACTTATTACATCGACAATATTGCTAATAGCTGGCCAATATTGTCCGTATGCTGTAACATAGTTATTGTTTACTGATTCACCGAATACATCTACCGATACATAAACGTTAAGTTGGTGCAACTGGTCACATGCATACATCAAAAAACCTTGTATTGCTTGCGCTTTTTCTTCTTGATATTGATTATTATAATCTATTTTGCCTGCTTTTTCAACACTTTGAGTTCGATCTGGAAAGCGAACATAGTCAAAATTAATTTCATTAAAACCCATTTCTTTTACTGCTTCTTTTGCTAAGGAAACATTAAAATACCAAACATCACGAGAATATGGCGTTGGCCAATATGCCGACTGATGCAAATATGGATCTGATGTCCCATTAGTTAATATTGCATCTTCTGGATGATCTTCGACATAATAATTGTCTTTAAAAACAGTTATTCTACCGATAACATAAAAACCTGCATCTTTTATTTTAGCAATCGCCTGCTTATATTCCTCAAAACTATTATGAGCATATTTATAATTGGTTGGGGATAATTCTTCCATAACCTGTGATTTATATCCTGGAGTTTGATTATCTTTAATATCGATTACAAAAGCATTAATTTTTGTATCCTTAGCAAAATTTATATATGCATCAACATTACTAATAACATTAGTCCCATTATTTAAATATAGAGCATAAATATTTTCTGGCATGACATTATCACTAAATTTTGGTTTATCAACTGGATAGTAATCTAAGTTAATCGCACTTCCACCACCATATAAATCTTTTGCTTTAGCAAAAATTGGGTCTAAAGTTTCAGCATTATAATTCTTTATTGCCTCATCTTTTGTAAAAGCTATATACTTACCAAAAATGTAACCTTGATTATCTTCTTGTTTAACTAAATAGGCATTTACCGATCCATCTTCCTTTAACTCATCATAATCAACAACTTCTAAAGTAGTTCCTTTTTTGGCTAAAGAAACTGTTTTACCAGTACTAATATCTTCTAAAATTGTCGTTGGAGTTCTTACAAATACTTCTTTTTCTAAGACTACTTCTCTTATGTCTTTTACAACATTATTACTATTTATGTATAAAGTTCTATCTGCTAGTTTTATTTCTTGGTATTGTATATCTCCTATAGTAATAACATTGCTGGTAGTTATAATCGAACTTCCCCTTGTAATTTTTTCTTGGAAGTTTCCCGCTTCATCATAAAGAGATGCTTGATAAACTTCACTTGCTACATACATTGTTAAGTTTTTCTTTAAATATTTACCTCCTAAGTAAAATATAGTTGTAAAAATTGCAACTAATATTAGTATTAATATTATTACTCGATTATATTTAATTTTTCTTTTCTTCTTTTTTGTTGACATCTTACACCTCTTTACTTATTCTTGCCATTTTTTATAAACTTATTATATCATGGATAATGAAAAAACAAAATATTATTTCTTTAATCGGATAATTTTCATAATATAACTTTTTATGGCATTAAAAAAAACTTAATATAAACATTAAAAAAATGAAATATTAATATATATTTAAAGTTTTTCGTTTAATTCTTTGAGGCTAGTGCTTTTATTTTATCTAATTTAACTTCTTTACCTATGATTACTAGGAATTTATCCTTCTTTTTAATTAATGGTAGTTATCTATTTTGTTATGTCGTTAACACTGAAAATTTAAATTCTTTGATAAAGATTTCTTCATATATGCAAGTTGGTTTGAAACTTTTTTAGAACTCTCATCAATAATTTCTGCAATTTCTTTAGGAGTATAGTTTTGAATCCTTAATTTGGCAATAATTATATTTTGAAAACTAAAATTATTATCTATAAAGTCTTCAATATTGTTACTTTCTTCTATAATATCATCATAAGTTCTATATAGTGGTAATTTATCGAGACAATCCATGGCATTTCTTTCAATTAGCAATTCTAAAGATACTGTTTCAACTTGACTATTTCGCGTTATTTTTAACTTTAAATAGTTTATTACTTTATTATTTAAACAACAAGTTAAGTAGGTAGGAAAATTTGCAACTCCAAACGAATTATATTTACGAACTATTGTATAAAATGCAATAATCATTTCTTGTTCTATATCTTCAAATGAAATAGCTGGAGATTTTATCCGCTGAAACACTTGTTTAGATTTACTTTTTAATAAGGGATAATATTTGTTATATAAAAGAAGAAATGAACTTTCATCTTCTTCTTTTATACTGTCAAGCAATTCATAATCATTTAGCTCATTCATTAATATTTACCATCCTTTTGGTAATGATAGTATTAACAGCAATAGCTGTGGCAACGGAAACATTTAATGAATTAATCTTACCACTTGTTGGTATAGTTACTAAAAAATCACAATTTTGTTTGACAAGATTACTGATACCTTTACCCTCATTCCCCATGATTAGACATGCTTTACAATTGTAATCAAAAGTATTTATATCTTTACCATCCATTGTTGTTCCAAATATCCAATAATTATTCTTCTTTAACGTAGTGATTGTCGCATTTAAGTTAGATACTTGGATAATAGGAATATTATATATAGCACCAGCAGATGCTTTTATTACTGTAGGTGTTACTTCAGCCCCCCTTTTATTAGGAATAATTATGGCATCTATATTGAATGCTTCAGCAGTACGTATTATAGCTCCTAAATTATGAGGATCTTCTATATGATCAAGCATCAATACTAAAGATGATGAATTATCATTTGCTAATAATTCTTTTAATGAAGAATAAACAAAATCATTTAATTTTAATATAATACCTTGATGTTTAGAATTGGTTAATTGATCTAAATATTTAGGAGGTTTAAATGTTATTTTAATTTTTTTCTTTTTTATTAATTCAATTATTGAATCTTCTTTGAAGTTATTACTAACTATAACTTCTCTTATCTTCTCACTAGAATTAAGTAGTTCTTTGGCAACGTTTTTTCCATATGCATACATTGTATCACTCCCTTTCTAAAAATGAATATATTTCATTCAATCTTGGTTTATTAGTTAAGTATAAATAACCAATTAAGGCTTCAAAAGCAGTTGAATATTTATATGTTACTATATCAACATTCCTTGGATGAATTTTCCTTTTATTATTTCTAGCACGAAAAGTAATGTCTTTTTCTTCATCACTTAAAATTGCACTGTTTAATAATTTTCGCATCGATTCCGCTTGACTTTTGGCAGATACATACGTAATGCTTGCTTTTTGAAGTTGATTTACAAAGACAATATTATATGATAATAACTTTTCACGAATGTGCAACTCATAGACAGCATCTCCTAAGTAAGCTAAGGCAATAATATTGGGTAGTTCTTTCACTTTAATCACCTGATTTATATTCTACCAAATAAAAAAGGGGTTGTAAAACAAAATAGCTAAAACTTTTAAATTTTTTTAAAGTTAAAACAAAGATGGTCTTACTGTTGGACTAATTTTTTTATTAGATTTTATTGTTAATTGACATTTACTGGTATTTTTAATAAATCCAAAGGGATTTATTATTAAATCTTGTTGGTCATCAATATCAATATTGTAAAGCAAGCTATTATTAAGTGTTAAATTTTTGTGACTAATTTTTTGGACTTTTATATCATTTGCAATATAAAATATTAAACTTGTGGTAGTGATTGGATGACAATCTATACGTAAATAGTCACCCACTAAAATTGATGTATCATTTTTAATTTGATATATTCTTGGTTTTATAGTCTTTTTGGGAGTTATTTCTTTTAATTGTTTTATGTCTAACTCATCTATCAGTTCTTCATTTTCTATAATACCTGGTGTGTCATAAATAGTAAGTGAGTCATTGATTGGCAATTCATTAATATTTACGGTAGTAGATGGAAATATGCTAGTAGTTAGTTGCTGAGAATTATTATAATATTTAGTTAAAATTTTATTAATAAAAGTTGATTTTCCAGAATTAACATAACCAATAACATATACTTTGTTTTTTAAAATAGTAAATAATTGTTCTAAATTATAATTTTTAATTGAACTAGTTATAAATATATTTTTAATAGTTGGATATATTTTTTGATAATAAGCAATTATTCTTTCAGCTTTAAAAGATTTTGGTAACAAATCTTTTTTAGTTAAGACGAGTGTAATATTTTTTGATGTTATGTACTTTAAAATGTTAGTTAAATTATGTGGTGTTAAAAGTGATTCGACTAAGATAATGTTTGCTACTGAGGGAATTTGTTTTAATATTGCAATGTATTCTCTATTGGTAGTAAAAGCTTTTTGACATTGATTATAATTTATAATTTTAAAACATCTTTGACATACTTTTTGATCTATATTAATTATGTATCCCTCACCTGCGGGGTTTGTTGTCTGTAGTAAAACACCACATCCTTGACATTTAATCATAATATTTCCCTTTCTTAAAATATCCATACTTGTTTAACTTAGCCATTTTTCTTCTTTCAAAATATCTTAATATCCTTGTATGAAACTCATCAATATGCGATACTGGATTTACCAAAATAGTTGTAATACCTACTGTATTTCCTCCGAGAATATCGGTATATAGTTGATCTCCAATAATAGCAACTTCAGATAGATTATAATTAAATATCTTTAACACTTTTAAAAATTTATCTTTTCTTGGTTTGTTAGCATAGGCACAACAATCTATCATTAATTTGGTTTTAAAAGGTTCTAACCTTCTTTTACTATCATTTGAAAATAAGATTACTTTAAATCCCATATATTTTAATTCATCAACAAGATTGATTAATTTCTCTGTTGGTTCTTTTATAGTTGTGGCAACACTAGTGTTATTCAAATCCAAAAGAATGCATTTAATCCCTTTATTTTTTAATTTTTGATAATCTATTGTATATATGCTTTTTTGATACATATCTGGAACAAAAGTTTCTAGTTTCATAAGTTAAGCCTCCTTTATGATGTTTTTATTGTACCAAATTTCTAACGAAAAGTCTTTAGTTTTTAATCAAAAAGTATTGCAAAATAAAAAGGGTTGGATTATTATAAATTCCGACCAAAAAAGAAAATAATCGCAACACATATATTATTATACATAAAATAAATTATTTTTAAAAGATTATTTTTTCTCTTTGATAAATTTTGAAGGGAGTTTTAACCTGAAAAAAGAAATTAATTTATTTTAAGAAAAACTATCTTGATGAAAATCAAAGTGCATCTAATTATAATTTTAATTTATCTGCTATTAGATATTTTTATATTATTTGTTTTGAAAGAAAAATCAATAAAAATTTATTACCTACATCAAAATTAAGAAAAAGATATCTAATAATTATATCTAAAGATCAGTTTATAACTATTGTTAATAATGAATACAGCATAGAACACAAATGTTGGTATTTGTTATCTTTTTGTTGTGGTTTACATAATTCTTTAGTTTTTAACTATGCTGTTTACACTAGCTTTTTTAGTTATCCTGAACAATTATTACTTGACAATATTACACAATTGATGTAGCATTAATTTAGGGATTGTATCATATTTCCTGGAAAGGTGGTGATAATATGGGTGGACCTTATCGAGGAGACGGGCAAAATGCTAATAGTTCTACTAGCATTGAATTCGATTTGGATGCTTTAAACTATGCGAAAAAGGAACTATCTAGTTTAAGCAGTGAGTTTAAAGAAGCTTTGAGGGGGTATACTACTACTTCAAATGCATTATTTGAAACTGCATTTTTGGGTTCTTCGGTTGCTTCATTTAAAGCTGGGGCAGAATATAATATTCAACAATTGAATGGCGTAGTATCGTTTTTAGATGCTGTTGTTGCGGACATAGATAGCGCAATTAATAAAAGTACAGTTTTAGATGTCAAAGTTAAATCTGGTAATATTTTTAACTGATATTTATAACAAATGAGAGGAGATGATTAAAAATGGCAGTTGGAACTTATATTCAATGGGAAGCGGTAAAAACAAGTGCTAAAGATATTGAAATTTATTCTAATGTTATGTCTGAAACAATGGCTAGTGTGGAAAAGGTTTTGAGAAATTTAGGGAGCAATAGAACTTTATCAGGTTTAAACATAAATACGTCTATTGTCCCTACTATAGCAAATGCTAACAGTACCAAACATGCTCTTATTGAACGTGATCGGCAATTCGTTGCGAAATTAAGGGAGCTAGCAGCAGAAGCTCAAGCTACCGATCTTGATATTGGCAGCACGTTTACTAGCAATTCTGGCTCAGACGTTAACAAACTTAAATTTCAATAGATTGTTGGGCGTTAAACCTAATTGGAGTATTTTAAATTTGAAAACTATAATTAGTTAATAAACAAACTTTAGTATATGTTAAGATACTAAAGTTTGTTTGATATTGAAATCCATATTTATGAATTTTTACATTAATATTATCTTTATGCCATTTATGATACCTTCTTCTTTGGCTGTTTTGTTATAATCAAATGCTTTTCCAGTTTCTCCGTTAATTAGTGATAAATTATTCATTACGGGGTATTGACCGTCGGTTATTTCGTTGATTACTTTATTTACTAAAATTATTATTTCTTTTATCCTTTTGTTTATTGGAATAAATACTTCATACTTTTCTTGAATGGTTGGTACAATTAATTCGACGTTTGCCTTATTCATTATTTCCCTCCTTGTAACTGGCTATTAACTTAATTAATTTTGTTTGGCCGTTGCTTACTAAATACCCGTATTTTTTATCTATATTGTTATTTAATTTGTAGACGTTGTTAATTTTTATGGCAGTTTGATCACTAACGTTTGGTCCAATCCAAATGCCAGAAATATTATTAATAATATTTTTATACCAATTATCATAACTAATTTTTTTAATATTGGCGTTGTCATCGACGAAAACGAAATTAATTTTATCGATTAGTTTGATACGTGATGTTAATTGTTCAAATTTAGTTAATGTTTCAGTGGTGATTACAGTTTTAAATTTTTCTATACCAATAATTAAACAGATGACATTTGGGTATTGATTCAACGTTTCAATACTTGATGATTCTTGCTTGACATCTTCCATCTTGGTTATGTAATCGTCTAAGATGTTAATAACGTTATCAAAATCATTAAAAGAATAATTGTAGTTGGGATAAGGGTTAAGAATTAATTTTTCAGCATCTAAAATGAATACAGTAGCATTACTTAATAGGGTAAACTCAAATGCTAAGCTTTGTACAAAATTTGTGCAATCATTGATGTCAGTTGCACTAATAATTGTGCCACAATTATTAAAATTAAAGCTAGTTATTTCTAGGTTTTCTTTTTCTATTCCGACTGGCACTTGTGTTAAACCTTTCAGCTTATCTTGAACATATGATACGTTAACTACTTCTGGTAAAATGGCAATTGGTTTGGCTTTGGTGGTAAGCGTTTCTTGAAGTTGGTGACAAACGTTTTTAATAGTATCCGACATATTTTCTACTTGACATGGATATGCAGATTGAAATTCATATACGGCTGCTAATTTAACAAGGCCACGCCCTTGAACTTGTGAAGGAACTAAATTGTCTGTTTTACCTAATATGTTGCTGTATTCGTATTTGTCTTTTAATTGAAGAGGCAAAATTTGAGGAAAGTTTTGATTTAGTTTGATTCTAATACTACTAACTGCGGTAGCCGTTATAATAAAAATAATGCCATACCTACTGCAGTCCCTGGTTAAAATGATTAATAAATCAATATAACTTTCGTATATTTCGTTAAACACTTCTATATTGTTGATGATAATTATTGTTGCTGGCGTGGTTGTGCCACTATTTTTGCAATAAAGACTCCAATCGCCGTTATAATCTTGAAATAGTTTTTTTCTTTCTTTTGTTAAATTTTCTATTAATTTAAATAAATTAGTCACTTTCTCTGTATCATTTACTGTAATAACATCTCCTACTTGTGGTGCATTTTTGAACATTGTTAATTGTTCAGCGCCAAAATCAACAATATAAATATTGATTTCTTCGGTGACATAGGTGGTTATTAGTGAATAAATAATTGTCGTGAGCAGGTTTTCTTTTCCGCTACCAACAAGACCATATATGATGGTATTTCCGTTTGTGGTTAGCGGTAAGGTAAGGAGACCTTGTTTTTGTTCTTTTGGGGCATCGTACTCACCAATTACTGGACTGATGTTAAAATTTTCTTTATTGTAGTTGTATTTTTTTATTAAATTGTTGACAAAGATAATGTTGGGAATCCTAGTTAACCATAGCTGTTTTACGTTGTAGTTACCTTGATTGGATATATCTATTATATAACTTAAAATATTGGGCAATTCCTCTCCTTTTGATCTTGAAATATCGCTGGTATCTTTGATATCTTCTGATTTAATGATATTACCGATGTTATCAACGAAAGTTAGATTGGTATCCATTTTTTTCTTTCGTTTATCGGTTTCGTAGTAATTGGCGCCACACCATGCAGATTGACCTAAAGCAAAGTATTCGTTATATCCTACTTGCAAATAAAATCTTCCAACTGTATTGAGCATAGCAGCATCTGGTCGCTTAATCATATCAGTACTATCAGCTTTTTCCTGCACTTTTAGGCAAACTTTGAATCTACTGTTACTCCAAATTTGATCACTTACTACACCTGATGGCTTTTGAGTGGCAAGAATTAGGTGCACACCTAAGCTCCGACCAATTCTAGCTGTACTTACTAGTTGATCCATGAATTCTGGTTGTTGAACTTTTAACTCGGCGAACTCATCACAGATGATAAACAAATGCGGAAGTGGCTCTTCGACTTTTTTTTCGCGATAAAATCGTTGATATTTATAAATATCGATAGTTGCTTCTTGGAGTTGATCTCTTACTTTATTGAATACTGCTTGACGACGTTTTAACTCGCTTTCGATGGATACTAAACTTCGGTTTAATTCTACAGTATCTAGGTTAGTGATGGTTCCAACTAAATGAGGTAGCTTATAGCCCATTTCTTTGTTTTCAAAGGCTCCAGCTAAACCTCCGCCTTTGTAGTCTATTAAAACAAAGTTGATTTCATGGGGGCTATAGTTGACTGCCATGGATAAAATATAGGTAATGATGAATTCACTTTTTCCAGAACCAGTCATTCCAGCTATCAAACCATGTGGTCCATGACTTTTTTCGTGTAAATCCAGCCTTAATAATTCTCCGTTTTCCCCTACTCCAACTGGTGCTCCTAGGGTTGAGGTCGGATTACTTTCTTTCCAACGATTAAGGGAGTTTAATTGTTGAACATTACCAACGTCATACATTTCTAAAAAACTATAACTTTGCGGAAGAGTAAAGTTACTGTTTGAAATGTCAATGGGGATATTGGCGATGGCGGTATAGCAGGGTGTGAGTAAAAAGGATGGATATTGAGGCGTTATCACTGTTATGTTTTTCATTATGTGTTTACTGTTGAAAAGAGTTGCGGTTGTTTGATCGAGAGTAAGAAAAGATTGGCATTCATTTGGCAAGACATTTAGTTCTTCGGTTAAAATAACCAAACTGTAGCCAATATTTATGTCGCAATTCAAAATATTATCAATTATACCTATATTTCTGACAAATTCAAAGTCATCGATGATAAGAACATAATAAGGGGCAAACGCGGTATAATTACATTTGTCTTTTTCTTTATTTGTTTTTTC
>JAUNSN010000001.1:23469-62685 GCA_030539175.1 bacterium
GCCAATTACATATTTTAGTAAATACATCTATAAAATGCAGATATTTTCGCACATTAACAGACAAATTATACATTATTTTTTTACAAATGTCAATGTTTTTCAAGATAATTTGATATTTGATTTATTTCGTTAATATTAGTCCCAAAGAAACGAGTTGTCTTTTCGTTGTTCCAGCAATGCGGACAGTGTTTGATATCGTCATATTTATTTTTGTGAAATGAATTGGTAAAGACTATTATTTTCAAGTCATCGTAACTGTGATATGTGAGCATTTGAAGTATTAAACCATCTAAAAATGTCTTTGTTATATTATAGAGGCCTATTATTGCACTTATGTTATTTTCTGTGAGTGATAAAGAGATGGGTACATCATTCATGATTGTAGATTGATTAATTACGTTTTGTAAAACATCTTTCAATTCGTCTTCCTCTACTTCAAAACGCGGTTTTGGGGATTTTATTTCTATTTCTGGTTCGGAAGTACCATGACCAATTCTTAGCTGTAAAAAGTCTTCGTGTTCTATTTTTCTTTCCCATAAATTCCTTTTTCGTTTGAGGATTATGTTGGCGCATTCTTCTAAGGATGGCATGTTTTCTTCAAGGATGCTTTTTTGTTTCTGAATCTCTGCAGTGATTTCATTTGATTTGTTTTTGATATATTCGGTGTATTTTTTTACTCTTTTTTCTTCTTTTGCCAATTTTTTCCTTTTCATATATTGTTTAGATAAAGCTGGAAAAATTAATGTTCCTGTCATCATAGCAAAAGCCATGATTAACGTGGGAGCGACATTAATCATCGTTGTTTCTCCGTTGATAACTCTTAGAAGGGCGAACAAACCTGTTGTTAGAGATGTTATACCCATGGCTAACATTGGTCCTAGTACATATATTAATGGAGTTTCCTCTGTAGTGTCTTTTGGGGGAATGTCATCTATTTCAATAATTACTTTTTCAATACTATTCTTAAATCTTGGCGGACGAAAAAAATAGTCTTCTGACTTGTACATTTTCAAAAAATAATCTTGTTCTTTTCTTTCAATGTTAAAATCCATTACTGGAAGAGATCTTGTTGTAAAATTTCTTTGATTACATTGTACTAAACCACTAGGGTTGTTTATTAACAAAATATCTCCCACGAGCGAAAATATTAAACCACCTATAAACACTATATCCCCATTAAATAGATATCTATCTGTTGTAGCAATATTGTTTACATATAAAATAATTGACTTGTGTAAATTACTAACTCGCCAATAGTTGTTTTCAAACACTAACTGAACTTGATTAGCTTCTATTATAGGATTGTTATAAGAAATGTCTATACTCTCAACTGGGTTATCGCCTCTTTTTATATTTTTTGATTCATTGCCTATAACAATTTTTTTTATTCCTTGTTTAATTAATAATTGAATAAAACTTTTATCATAATATTCGCATGTGTATATATAATAACGCAAATTTTCTATGCTATTAACTATCTCATAAAAGGTATATAATTTTAAATTGCTTGATTGTTCGGCATTAATGATTTTAGTTTCTGAATTTCCTAGTAATTTCCAACTTCCGTTTTGTCCCTCTATACTAACCAATTTGTTTCCTCGTGAATCAACAACCCAATAATTACCTTTTGTTTCTAGCGGTAGAACAAGGCTAATTATTTTTTCATTATCTAATAACAATACTTTCATTTTGTCCTCCATATTTATACTTTTTATATTTAAATCATAGCACAAAATTACTGCTTTAACAAGATGTTTTTTATTTGAACAAATATAATGTGTATTGAATTTCATTTTAAAAAAGCAACAATTTTTTAATTAACCGTTGCTTTTATTCCTTTAAATACGGATCCATTGTAAATGGATGTGATTTCATTTTCTCTATTACCTTTAGTGTTTCCTTAGTACTTAATTGATTATTTAAGGCATTATTAAATACTCTATCTCTAAAAGTTTCATCTTCTATATCTAACAAAATATTAGCAATTTCCTCGGATATTTTATTATGATGTATCGCATTTAATATCTTACCATTTAAATTTAATATTTTTACTTTAGAATATATATAGTTATTAGATTTACCAGTTATATTAGATAATTCATCTATTGTCATACCATTATTTAATTCATTGGAATACACAGTTGCTTCTTCCACTAAAGATAAGTTATTACTTTCGATTATATCCTTTATTTTTTTATCATTTGCTTTATTTTCAATATTAGGATTATTAGTTATATAAGCTGGTACCTCTGTTAATTTTGCTAAAATAGCAGCTTTATATAACCTACTACCTGCTACTACTTCATATTTATTGCCAATATTACTTAAAACTAGTGGTTGAGTTAAACCATTTATCTTAATAGTATTAACTAATTTATCCATACCTAATTCATCATCATCTACTTCACTTTGAAATCTATTAGGAATAATATCTTCTATCCTAACTTTGACTATTTTTTTATTCATATAATCCTCCTAAAAATTTGTTACATTAACTTTTATTTTATATTTTTCTATACTACTATATATTTGATAAATATCAATTCTCTCTACATTATCCAGCATGATATTGTAATGCAAAAAATTTAAACAAATTTTTTTTCATTATTGTCATTAATTGGTTAGGCCTATGGTTATATCTTCATTAATAATGGCTTGATAAAACCTATTTAATTGCTTATAATCTTGGTTATCATTATAACTTGTTCCATGTTTAGTTATAAAACTACTTTTAAATTCTTTTAAACTGTTTGGTCGCAATATTTTCCTCCTTTTTTCGTTCTAAATTTCATTACTTATCGATAAAATTATATTGGAAGTGATTATTTTGTTTGATTTTTTATTAGAATTAGTTAAGAACCTTTTTTGTTTTACAGGTGCTTATTCTAATAGCATTTTTCCCGAACCTTTATCAAAAGATGAAGAAGATAAATACATTAAACTAGCAAAATTAGGTGATATTGATGCAAGAAATAAATTAGTAGAGCATAATTTAAGATTAGTCGCCCACATAGTAAAAAAATTTGATGCGACCAATCATAATATTGATGATTTAATAGGTATTGGAACAATTGGTTTAATTAAGGGTATTGATACTTATTCTTTAAAACATAATGTTAGAATTACAACATACTGTGCAAAATGTATTGAAAATGAAATATTAATGTATTTTAGAGCCGATAAGAAAAACAGTAAAAATGTTAGCATTAATGAGGGGATTGGATTTGATAAAGAGGGTAATGAAATTACTATTTTAGATGTCTTAAGAACACCTAGTGTTGATCCTTTAGATGAAATACATAAAAACGATAATATTAAGTTATTGGAAAAATATATGGGAATCTTAACTAATAGAGAAAAAGAAATATTGAAATGGCGCTACGGGCTGGAAAATAATGATGAAATTACGCAAAAGGAAATTGCTAAAAAGTTAGGTATTTCAAGAAGTTATGTGTCAAGAATTGAGAAAAGAGCAACTACCAAAATTTTACGTGAATTTATTAAGAATAAAAAGACAATTTAATTTATTACTAGGTATAATGTTTATGTCAATTACTCTTTTTATATTATATAATATAAAAAGAGTAATTGTAAATAGTTGTTCGTATAAATACTTGCTATTTTTTATGACTTATTTTATACTGGTTCTTAGGAGGTGGGACAATGGATATTAAAGTTAATTCTATTTACCAACATTATAAGGGAGATAAATATATTGTTTTAGATATTGCTAAACATAGTGAAACTTTAGAGGATATGGTTATATACCGAGCTTTATATGGCGATAATAAATTGTGGGTTAGGCCACTTACTATGTTTAATGATACAGTAAACGGCGAAAAAAGATTTAAAATAATAACTATTAGTAGTGTTAAAAGTTAATAATTGTTGCAATAAACAGAAAACAATTTGACTAGTTTGCCTTTTTGTGGTAAAGTTATATTGCATTTATTACTGAAGGAGGAGATTTTATGGCTAAAAAAATTTCAGGTAAGAAACCTATGTTTGGAAATAATAGACCTAATTGTTTGAAAGCTACTAGGAAAAAGCAAGGAGTCAACTTACAAACAGTTACTTTAAACGGTAAAAAATACCGTGTTTCTGCTAGAGAATTAAGAACTATTAAACAATGGATATAAAAAACTTCATATTTTATTATATGAAGTTTTTTATATGTTTAAAACCTTTGAATTAAGTAAGAATAAAACTTGGGAATAGATATTTATAGTATAAAAGTGTATCTAACCAACCCCTTAATACATTATATATTTTTTTAAAAAAAATATGAATATATTATAATAATTTAAGATATTATTTCTTTTAGTGTTTTTATCGTTTCATTAATATTATTACTATTTGTTATGTAACTTCCCACTACGACAATATCAGCACCATTCTCACTTATTTGTTTAATATTATTGCTATTTATTCCTCCGTCTATTTCTATTACAATCTTTTTATTCGCAATCATTTTTTTTACTTCTTTTATTCTATTATAAGTATTTGTTAAAAATGTTTGTCCAGAAAATCCTGGTTCAACGCTCATAATAAGTATTAAATCTATTTCTTCTAAGTAAGGTTTTAATATATTAATTGGAGTACTAGGTTTTATAGCAATTCCACATTTAATATTTTTTTCTTTAATATATTTAATTGATGAAGAGATTTGATTTATTGATTCATAATGAAAGGTAATGTACTCAATGTTATTTAAGTCTATATTGTATATATATTCCTTTAATTGATTAGCCATTATATGTATATCTAATGGCTTTTTACATTGCTTTATTATCGCTGTTAACTCCCTAGGAGTTAAATTTTTATTATTAACAAACTTACCATCCATAACGTCAAGATGGATATAATCTGCTTGACTATTATTTATTATATCTAATAACTCATTGTTTTTTATTCCTAATATTGATATGGATAACTTCATATCTACCTCCTTAATTGACTAATAAATTTTAAATAGTTTTCATATCGTGTTTTTAAAATTTTATTATCAGCAACTAACTTTTTTACATAACAACCATCTTCATTTAAATGAAGACAGTCACGATATTTACAGTATTCCAAGTTATCAAACATATCATTCATATTGTCTCTAATGTCGAGTTTAGACATTCCATGAAAATCTACGGAAGAAAAACCTGGTGTGTCAACAATATAACCGCCATTTATTTCGTATAACTCTGTGTGTCTAGTTGTATGTTTACCTCGTCCTAAAGATTTAGAGATAGTGTCAGTTTTTAAATTTAAATTTTTATCTAGTTTGTTAATTAATGTTGATTTTCCAGAACCACTTTGACCAGTAAAAACATTAATCTTATTTTTTAATACTTTTGTTAGTTCTTGCTTTTTCGTATTTTCTATAACTTGATAACCAATACTTTTATAATAGGATACGATTTTGTTTATTTCTTGTTGTTCTTCTTTATTTAATAAATCTAATTTGGTTAAACATATTATCGGTGTTATATTATTAAAAGAGATAATTGTTAATAATTTATCAAGTAAATTAGAAGAAAAGTTTGGTTCTTTAACACTTGTAACAATGATAGCTTGGTCGACATTGGAAACAAAGGGGCGAATTAACTGGTTTTTTCTTCGCTGAATATTCATAATATACTTAGTATCGGGATTAAATGTTACTATATCTCCAACCATAGGTGTTAAACCAATATTTTTAAATTTGCCTCTTGCTTTACATGTAAATACTTCATTAGTTGTTCTCACTGTATAATCATTACTTATATTTTTCACTATTCTACCTTGCATTTTTTCTCCTTATGGTAATAAACTATTTAGGTTATCGTCATCAGTTGTTGGCTCACTTGTAGATACTTCTTTTGATACAGTTATTTTTAAAGTTACACCCTTAACTATTTTATTTCCCGCTGGTCTACTTTGAGCTATAACTATTCCTGGTTTATAATTATCATTTTCTTCATAAGTCGTAGTCAAAGTAATACCGTATTCTTCGGCAAATGCTTCCGCATCTTCTTCAGTCCAGGCTTCCCCTACCATGTCGGGATATGTATCTTCAACATCAGGTATATATAGTATAATTGTATCTCCTTCACTTAATTTTGTCCCTGCTTGCGGGTTTTGATCGATTATTTCATCTGTCTTATCAAGATAATCTTGTGGGTTGTCAACTGTTTTTTTCTCTACTAAGACGTGCAACTTCTTAACATTTTCTAAAAGAGTTTTTGTTTCAACATTATTTTTTCCAATATAATCTTCTATTTCAATGTAAGCAATGCCGCTTGATTCAATAATAGTAATAGTTGTTCCTTTTTTAACAGTTCTTCCAATACTAGGAGATGTATCAATAACTTTTCCTTGTTCGATAGTATCGCTACTTTGTTTTTTTACTTCTGTTTCTACATTGAATCCTGACTTGGTTAGTTGCTCTTCTGCTTCTATTACTGTCATATTAGAAACATCAGGTATCTTTACATCAGGAACTTTAGTTAATGCGGGTACTACAAAGAAAATAGTGACAATGGTTGCAAATAAACAAACTAAAGTAATTGATAAAGCTATAACTATTTTTTTGCTGGTTTTCATCTTTGGTTTTTCTTCTATCTGAGTAATAAGTGGTTCTTCTGTTGGCTCTATAGCACTTTTCAATTCATTTATTTTATGATTATCTATTTCGTTTTCTGGAAATTCAAAAGAATATTTTTTTTCATTTTCTCTTTCTAAGGCTGTACTTAAATCCTCTTGCATTTCCCTAACATCATCATATCTATTTTTAGGGTTTTTAGCAGTTGCTTTTATAACTATATTTTCGATACTTTGTGGAATTAAAGGATTTTGTTTTCTTAAATTAGGAATTGCTTCTTTCATATGTTTAAGGGCGATTTCAACGGCATTTTCTCCTTTAAAAGGTACTGTTCCAGATAAAAGTTCATACATAACAATACCAAGAGAATATATATCGCTTTTAATAGTTGATGATTGTCCACCAGCTTGTTCTGGTGGTAAGTAATGCACACTTCCCATTACTGAATTTGTTTGAGTTAATTGAGTTGCATTTGCTGCCATGGCAATTCCAAAATCAGTAATTTTAACTAAACCATTGTCTAGTATAAGTATATTTTGTGGTTTTATATCTCGGTGGATTATATATGCATCATGGGCATGGGCTAACCCTTCTGTTAGTTGACTCATAATATCTATGACCTCAGGTATCGTTAAAGGGCCTCTCTTTTGAACTAATTGTTTTAATGTTCTTCCCTCAATGTATTCCATGACAATATAGTATTTAGATCCTATACCATCAATATCTTCTTCTTCACCAACGTCATATACTTCAACAATGTTAGGATGACTCAAATTTGAAACAGCTAATGCTTCTCTTTGAAAGCGCTTTATAAACTTTTCATCACTTGACAATTCTCCTCTTAATACTTTTACAGCAACTCGGCGGTTTAGTATGATATCTTGTGCTAAATATACATTTGCCATACCACCTTCTCCGATAGATTTTAAAATTTCGTATCTCCCACTTATTCTTTTTCCTTTGGATAACATTATAAATCACCACTTTCTTTAGTTAAATAGGCAATTGAGATATTATCAGTTCCACCTCGACTGTTTGACTTTCTTATTAATTTAATAACTGCTTCATCTATAGCAAGATGAGAAAATAAAACTTTTTCAATTTGCTCTACTGTCAACATATTAGTTAATCCATCACTACAAAGAAGAATTCCTTTTATACTGGTATCAACATCAAAAATATCTATTTCAATTGGATTATTAGCCCCTAATGCTCGCATAAGAACATTTTTTCGGGGATGAAATTTTGCTTCTTCAACAGTTAATTCCCCTGTTGAAACAAGCAAATTTACTAGAGTATGATCCTTAGTTACTTTATGCAACTTATCATTTTTTATTACAAATCCAGAAGAATCGCCAATATTACCAAACAAAACATAATCATCTGTTTTTAAGGCAATTACCAAAGTTGTTCCCATCCCTTTATTCTCTGGATTAGCAGCAGTATAATTGAATATTTTTTCGTTTATTTCGTTAACCATTCTCCTCAACCAATTAATCGCATCATTTTTATCGCTAATGTTAGGTTGCTTATTAAATTCTAATGTCAAGTAATCAATGGCAAGTGATGATGCGACTTCACCTGCTTTATGCCCGCCCATCCCATCAGCAATAGCGAGTAAATATTGATTTTTATCATTGCTTATTATTGTACCTTTGTCTTCATTGTGAGTTCTTACTTTTCCAGCATCTGTTAAATAAAATGTTTTCATGTTATCCTCCCTGCAAATTATTTGCTCTTAATTGTCCGCATGCAGCATTTACTTTGCTACCAAATTCTTTTCTAATAGTAACATTTATTTTTTCTTTTTTAAGTATATCATAAAATTTCATAATTTTGTTATTTTCACTTCGGAAAAATAGATTATTTTCAGTTTGATTATAAGGAATAAGATTTACATAGCAATTTATATTTTTTAATAAACGTGCTAATTCATGAGCATATGTTGAATTATCATTAACATCTTTTAACATAATATATTCAAATGTTACTCGACGATTAGTTGCCTTTATATATTCTTTTATTGATGCAATTAATTTTGATAAATTATAGACTTTGTTAATTGGCATGAGTTCATTTCTTATTTTGTCGTTAGAAGCATGTAAACTTATAGCTAAATTTATTTGTGTGTTTTCCTCAGTAAATTGCTTTATTTTAGGAACAATTCCACATGTTGATATAGTTATGTGTCGTGAACCAATATTAATTCCTTGAGGAGTATTAATAATTTTTATAAACTTCATAACATTGTCGTAATTATCAAAGGGTTCACCTATGCCCATAATAACAACATGGCTTATTTTTTCGCCAATATCTTTTTCAATGTAAAGGACTTGTTCGACCATTTCATGGGGGGCAAGATTTCTTACTTTTTTTAACTTGCCACTTTGGCAAAAAGCACATCCCATATTACATCCAACTTGACTAGATATACAAAGACTTCTTCCATAGTCATGATACATTAATACACTTTCAATAGTCTGGTTATCAGATAATGAAAAAAGATATTTTTTCACTAATTTATCTTCTTGCTTCTGAGCAAGTACTAAAGTGCTAAAGGTAAAGTTTTTTTGTAAATCATTAATTACTTTTTTACTTATATATTGCATATCTTTAGGATTAGTTATCTTACTTTTATATAATTGTTCATATATTTGCTTAGCAACATATGGTTTGATTGACATATTTGTAAAGTATTCTTCTAAATCATGTAAAGTATAATTGTAAATATTATCCAATTCTTTCACCCTCTTATATTTGTTTTATTATATCATGTTTAATATAAGTTGTAAAATAAAAATTGTTAATAATTAAAGTAATAATAAACTTAGAGAATAAGAAATAATAAATACTCAAGAATAAAAGAACTAGAATTAGGTGCTAGTTCTTTTATTCTTGATATAAACTTTTAACTGATAAAGCATCAAGACTTAAATCAGCAGTTTTATTTCTTAAATATGCGTAGTATGCTGCACTTCCGACCATTGCAGCATTGTCAGTACAATATTTAATACTTGGTATAAATAATTTTATATTATTATTGGCTGTATATTCACTTAATCTTCTTCTTAATTCTTTGTTAGCGGCAACTCCTCCAGCAACAACTAAGTTTCTTACCTTATATTCATTTATTGCATGAATAGTTTTTTTCACGATAATTTCTAGTACTCTATTTTGAAAAGAAGTGGCTATATTTTCTTTAATAATTAAATTATTTTTCATTTTTTCTTGATTAACTAGATTTAATACAGCACTTTTTATACCACTAAAACTAAAGTTATAAGTATTGTCATTTAAAGGTAGCGGCAACTGATATGTATCTTTTCCAGTTGATGCTAAAGCGTCTATTAATGGTCCGCCTGGATACGGTAATCCCAGTATTTTAGCTACTTTATCGTAGCACTCCCCTATTGCATCATCCAAAGTATTACCTATTTGTTTAAAACTATAATCTTTATCCATATAAATTAACTCTGTATGACCACCACTTACAACTAAAGCAATAAGCGGAAACTCTAATCTTTGTTCTAAGTTAGCCGCGTATATATGTCCAGCAATATGATGAACAGGAATAAGTGGCTTATTTAATAGCCATGATAGAGTTTTAGCGACTTGCAAACCAACTAATAATGAACCAATTAATCCAGGAGCATTAGCAATACCAATAATATCTACATCATCAAGAGTTATAGAAGTTTTTTTTAATAATTCATCTAATACTAAAGTTATATTTTCTACATGACTGCGACTTGCAATTTCTGGTACTACTCCACCATAATTGGCATGAATATCAATTTGTGATAATACTATAGTAGCCAGTTCTTCTTCGCCATTTCTTATAAGACTCATACTTGTTTCATCACAGCTAGTTTCAATCGCTAAACATATTATATTCTTCATTTACATCACCTGCTTTTCCATTAAGATACCATTTTCTTTTTCGTAATAATTTTTTCTTAATGCGACTTCGCGAAAACCAAATTTTTTATACAAAGAAATTGCTATTGCATTACTTTGTCTTACTTCTAATGTAATATTTACTACGTGTTTTTCTATGGCAATACTTACTAAATATGACATTAGTTTAGTTCCTATATGTTTATTTCTATATTCTTTTTTCACTTCTATATTATCTAATTCCATTCTATCATAGATGAGAGAATACGATAATGTACCTACTGTTTTATTATCCTTTATATATTCAACGGTATAAGAAAATGGTGGTTTAAATTCAACTTCTTTAATCACTTTTTCTCTCCATTGCTTGTGGCAACTTTAAGTAATTAGGTTTTATACTATGAATATTAGTAGGTGTTTTTTCAGAATAATATTGATATATTTTTTCAAAGTTTAATTCTGGTACTTTTGTCTGAATTGCTTCAAGTTGTATTTTTTTATTTGCTACAACAATACTACTAGGATATTTTTGTTTTAGTTTTAATAGATATTCTAAATTGTTAAATTGTTCTTTTTCTATTTCTTGTTTTTCTTGATCATATACACCAATATAATAATTATCATTTCGTGCATCAATAATTGAAATTATTATTTCTTCTTCACATGATATGGCCAATATTTTTAAAGATGATACAGTAATAACGGGTATATTAAGTACGTAGCCAATTGTTTTAGCAACTGTTAACCCAATACGAATTCCTGTAAATGAGCCTGGTCCATTGACAACCATGACTTTATTAATGTTTTTTGGTTCAATGTTATTTTTAGTTAACATATCTTTTATATATGGGATAAGAATTTTTGAATGTTTATTATTAGTATCCTCTGTTAATTTATCTATTACTTTATCGCCCTTAATAAGTGCAATAGATACATCTTGATTTGATGTATCTATAAATATAGTTATCATAAAACGCCCTCACATAAATTTTCGTACTTTTCACCATGTGGCTTTATTATCATTAATCTAGTATTTTCATCTACTACTTTAAATTTTATATCAAGCCTTTCTTTTGGGAGATAATCTTCTATCATATCAGCCCACTCTATTATAACTACCCCGCCTTTAGAATAATAGTCATCAACACCAATATTATCGATATTTCCCTCTAGTCGGTACATATCCATATGATATAATGATAACTCACCATTGTATTCTTTTACAATATTAAAAGTTGGTGAAGTAATTCCTTCAATTCCCATTGCATGGGCAAAGCCCTTGGTAAAAACTGTTTTCCCACTACCTAAATCTCCTGACAAACAAATTACCATGTTAGGAAATTTATCAGATTCAAAATTTTGTGCTACCTCTAGTGTTTCATTTTCGTTGCGCGTTGTTACTTTATATTCGTTCATTTTATCACCCTCATTCACATTATAACAAATATACGATTGTTTATACAAGCATTTTTATTTATTTTCAATGAAAAAGAGTAAACTTTCTTTGGCAAAGCTTTTTAAACCTTTATTAAAATGTAGCCTATATGGTTACATTTTAATAAAAAACATTCCGCAAATATAATCCCTCTGGGTTTGCTGTTTTACCTGCCTTTGTTCTATCCTTTGCTTCTAAAATATGAATTATTTCCTCACTTTTTATTTTTCCCTCTCCTATTTCTATCAATGTGCCAACAATATTTCTTACCATATAACGAAGAAAACCTGTGCCAACAAATACTAAGGTTAACTTATTAACATCCTTTAAATCCCTTATAAGATTAGTTTGTGAAAGAGTTCTTACATAATCTTCTTTTTCTTCATCTGTTTTAGTAAATGATTTAAAGTTATGCGTTCCTTCTAAATATTTCATTGCCCTTTCTATTTCTGCAACATCTAATCTCTTATTGTGTTGGTATATATAATTTCTTTCTAAAGGATTATATATACCAACATTAATTATATAGACATACTCTTTTCCTTTAGCATTATATCGAGCATGGAAACTTTCGCTTACTTCTTCTACATTCTTAACATAAATGTCTTTTGGTATTAGCGAATTAATTGCTTTCTTTAAACTTTCTGATGTAATATCTATTTCCATATCAAAATGTGCTTTCTGACTTAAAGCATGTACTTTAGCATCTGTTCTTCCCGATGCATGAACTTCTACTTTTTTATTATTATTAATTTCTTTTAGAGCTTTTTCTAGCTCTCCTTGGACAGTTCTAGTCTTTGGCTGTTTTTGATAGCCATTAAATTGACTTCCATCATAGGCAAACGTAATAAAAAATCTTTTCATACTACTCCTCTTCCTTATCTATTAGTTGCAAGTATTACAACTATTGATTTGCTTAAATGCTGTTATTAGTGCATTTTCTAGTGGTTCTTTTTTTTCTTTACTCCAATATTCAGTTGGGGTAATATCGTTTGAAGAAATGGTTGATGTTTCGTTATCATTAAAAATTATAAGACCATTTTTAACAACTGTTACATTTGGAACATAAACACGTGGATTATTATTACTGTCAGTTGGTAGGTGCTGCTGTAAAATACCTGTTATCTTTTGATAATTCTCAGTATTATCAGCTCTATCTTGTTTTATATTGTAATAATATATTTTTTCTAAGCCAGCTGATTTGGCTGCTTCATTTAGAATACTAGCATAAGCTTGACACCAAGGACACTCTGGAAAGCTTAAATATACTACACCAGTTCCTGTACTTAAGATATCAATTATTTCATCTACTTCTGCATAAACAAAAACATTATCCTTTGATACTTGGGTATATTCATTCCTAAACCTTGTAGCATCGTTTTTTGACATAGCAAAATATATGCATATGAATGCAACTAATAATACTATAACTACACAGATAGCTACTATCTTTATTGTTTTTTTATTTTTCTTTTTATTTGACTTTTTACTCATCTTTATCCCTCCGTGTATATTATAACAATTATTAGATACTAAAACAACCCTTAATTTTTTTAACTACTTTCTTTATTATGCTAAAATTAATTATCTATTTTTCTCTTATTTTTCTTTACTTATAGTTAGATTTTGGTTAAAATGAAAGTGGGGAGGATGATTGCATGACTATATTGCCAGCGGATACTTTTACTGTTCTTTGCAAGAGTATATTAGAAGAACAAGATAGGCAAATATTAACTACTCTTTATTTACCTATTATTGGTTCTATACCTGTAATGTTATACTTTTCTTTATGGGCTGATTTAGACAATGCTAAAATAATGAGTTGTGAATATACTCATCATCATTTAATAACCAATATGCATTTATCATTACAAGAAATTATTGAGGCTAGATTTAAGTTAGAAGCTATAGGACTTGTTAAAGTTTTTGTTAAAGAGGATAGTGTTAATAATTATATATATGAATTATATTCGCCAATATCTGCTTATGAATTCTTTCATCATCCAATTTTAAATATTGTTTTATATAATAATGTGGGAAAAAAAGAGTATAATAAGTTAGCTAATTATTATAAAATACCAAAAATTAACTTACATGGTTTTAAAGAAATTACAAAAAGCTTTAATGATGTTTTTTCTTCAATACCATTAACTTCTTATGAAGTAATAAACGATGATATAAAAAAAAGACAGAGATTAAAACTAAAAATAGATAGTAACTTTGATTTTGATTTCTTAATTGCTAGTATCGGTAAAGATATAAATGTAACTAAAGATATTAAAGAATTAATTATCAATTTATCTTTTATATATGAGCTTGATGCTTTAAAAATGAGTAGTATTATTCAAGGTTGTGTTAATGAAAGAGGTAATATTATAAAAGATGATTTGCGAAAACGAGCAAGAAACTATTATCAATTTGATAACAATGGAGTACTTCCAAGTGTTGTTACAAATATTCAACCAGAGTTTTTAAAAAAACCAGTTGGGGATACTTCTAAAAGAGCTAAAATGATCTATACTTTTGAAAATATTTCTCCTTATAATTTTATGAAAAGTAAAATGAATGGTGGGGAACCAATAAATAGAGATTTAAAGTTAATCGAGGATTTAATTATTGATTATGAACTTAACCCTGGCGTGGTTAATGTCTTGGTCGATTATGTTTTAAAAACAAATAGTAATAAATTAACTAGAAACTTAGTTGAAACTATTGCTGGACAATGGAAGCGAAATAAAATTGATACTGTTGAAGAGGCAATGGCATGTGCTGAAAAAGAACATAAGAAGTACAATAAAAATAAAACTACTATTAGGAGAAAAAGTACTACAAACGTTGAAATACCAGATTGGTTTGATAAAAAAATAGATATAAATAATGCGACTGAACAAGATAAGAATGAAATGGAAGAATTATTAAAGGAGTTTAAATGATGGATAAAATTGATAACATAGTAGGCAATGTGTTAAAAATTAATAAAAGCAATTTAGTTCTTAGATTAGAGAAAAGTTTTGATGAAGCCTGCGAAAACGATAATTTTAAGAAAGTTGTTAAAAGAATAAAACTACCTAAAAAAGAATTAATGAAATATACGACAAAGTTAGAGAAAACTACTATTGAACTAAATAATTGTAAAAATTGTAAAAATGTGATAGAATGTAAGAATGAAGTAGAAGGTTGTGTTTATTATCCTGAGGTTAATGGCGATCAATTAATTTTTAACTATGTTACTTGTAAAAAGAAACAAGAATTAGATAAAAAATTAATGTATCAAGATAATATTTCTTGTTTTTGTATGCCAAAGGAAATAAAAAATGCCTCTATGAAAGATATATTGGTTGATGATAAAGCAAGATTTGAAACGATTAAGTGGTTAAAAAAGTTTATTGATGATTATTCTAATAATTTACCAACTAAAGGCTTATTCTTAACTGGCAACTTTGGTTGTGGCAAAACGTATTTAATTAGTGCAATGATGAATGAACTTGCTAAAAAAGGGCATCGTGTAGTAATTATATACTATCCAGAGTTTTTGCGAAGTTTAAAAGCGTCTTTTTCTAATAATGATGATAATTTTGATTATAAATTTAATTATATTAAGAAAAGTGAATTACTTTTAATCGATGATATTGGTGCGGATAGTGTTACTGAATGGAGTCGTGATGAAGTTTTAGGCACTTTATTACAATATAGAATGCAGGAAAAATTAGTTACTTTTTTTACATCTAATCTTAATTTAAAACAGTTAGAAGAACATTTAAGTTTTTCTAACAAAGGAATTGATAAAATTAAAGCAAGGCGAATTATTGAAAGAATTAAACAATTATCTACTGAATTAGTGATGATTGGAGAAAATAAAAGAAAGTGAGTGATGGATATGGGAAAAAAAATGATTAACTTACAAAGTGATGATGGTGCGAATGTATTTATTGAAAGTGATGGCGTTAAAGAATATGATATGGGGGCATTTTCAATGGGAAGTGGGATGCATAGCTCTAAGAGAAGTGGAAAAAGCAGGAAAAGTAATAGTATTCTTTTTGGTGAAATAGGACCTGGGAATCAAGGGTTTTCTAAAATGGCTTTTTTGGCAATAGTTATTGCTTTTGTAGTTATATTGGTTGTATTATTTGCTTGGAGGGTATAAATAGATTAAATGGTGGTGGTTTGAATGATTGATTATTTTGCTTTAGAAGTACATAGTTGTTATGAAATGCTTAGTAGTTTAAACCATGTTTTTGATTTAATAAATCGGGCTAAAACTTTGAATTATCCAGCTATTGCTATTACTGATAGTAATATGTTTGGTGTTTTAGAATTTTATTTTGAATGTAAAAAGAATAATATTAAACCTATTATTGGATTACAAGTTAAGATAAATAATGGTTATATTTTATTGTATGCTAAAACTAATAAAGGATATAAGAATTTAATTAAATTGTCTACCCTTTCTTATGAAAGTGATTTGACAGTTAGTAATTTACAAAAATATCAAGAAGATTTAATTCTAATTATACCTTCTTCTTTTTATAGTGATGAGATATTTAATATCTATGAAGATGCTTTTGTCGGTTATAACGATAAATTATCTATCACAAATGATAAAAAACATGTTTTTATTAATAATGTTGCTTATATAGATAAAGATGATGATATTTATTTAGATTATTTACAAATGATAAGAGATAATAAAAATGAAGGAAATATGACATTAGGTTTAAATAAGGGAAGATACTTATTAAGTAATGAAGAATATATTGTCAAAGTAAGGGATAAAGATATAATAAATTATAAATATATTCTTGATAATTGTAATGTTGATATTGGTTATACTGACTCTTTATTACCAGTTTATGATGAAAGTATTGATGCTGATGAGTATTTGACTTATCTATGTAATAAAGGTCTAAAGAGACGTCTTAAAGGTAATGTGGATACTAATTATCAAGAAAGACTTAATTATGAATTAGATGTAATTAAAAAAATGGATTTTGGAAATTATTTTTTAATTGTTTGGGACTATGTTAAGTTTGCTAAAACAAATAATATTTTAGTTGGTACAGGAAGGGGTAGTGCACCTAGTTCTTTAGTAAGTTACTGTTTGGGAATTACAGATATTGATCCAATTAAGTATAATTTATTATTTGAAAGGTTTTTAAACCCAATGCGTGTTACTATGCCAGATATTGATATTGACTTTGATGCCGATAAAAGAGAAGAAGTTGTTAACTATGTTAAACAAAGATATGGAGAAAAAAGAGTTGTAGGAATCGTTACTTTTTCTACTTTAAAAGCTAAACAAGTTATTAGAGATGTAGCTAGAGTATTAAATATTGATGTTTCTTTAATAGATGCGATTAATAAAAACTTAGATAATATGAGTTTAAAAAAAGCCATTACTAGTAATAGCGAAATTAAAAGTTTAATTAAATCTTCTTATAGATTAAAAAAGTTATTTAATATAAGTCAGAAGTTAGAAAATCTTCCTAGACATACTTCAGTACATGCGGCCGCGATTGTTATGAGCAGATTAGATTTAGATGATATTATACCACTATATAAAAATGAAATGGGCGT
The DNA here is from genome assembly GCA_030539175.1 of bacterium. Lineage (GTDB taxonomy): Bacteria > Bacillota_I > Bacilli_A > RF39 > UBA660 > JAUNSN01. The sequence continues at coordinate 40,950 of JAUNSN010000001.1, forward strand.
ATATTTATCAGCGTATAGTATGAATTATTTAGAAGGACTTGGCTTATTAAAAATGGATTTTTTAGGATTGAAAAATTTAACATTGATTGATGAAGTTATAACTAATATTAGGCAAAAGGAAAACTTAAATATTACTTTTAATAATATTTTGTTAAATGATAAAGCGACATTAAAGCTATTTTATGATGTTAAAACTGATGGAATTTTTCAATTTGAATCAGCGGGAATGAAAAAGTTTTTGGAAAAATTAAAGATAGAAAGATTTGAAGATATTGTTGCGGCTATTGCTATGTTTAGACCTGGACCAATGGATAATATAGATAGTTATGTTAAAAGACGTCATAAAGTAGAAAAAATAGATTATATAGATAATAGTTTACAAGAAGTATTAGAGGAAACTTATGGAATTATTGTTTATCAAGAACAAATAATGAAAATAGCTAGTATAATGGCAAAATATAGTTATGGAGAAGCAGATATATTACGAAGAGCTATGTCGAAGAAAAAAGAAGAAGTTTTATTAGAAGAAAGAGAAAAGTTTATTACTAGAAGTATTAATAATCAATATAGTTTAGAAGTAGCTGATAAAGTATATAATTTGATTTTAAAGTTTGCTAATTATGGATTTAATAAATCTCATGCGGTAAGTTATAGTGTTATTGCTTATAAATGTGCTTTTTTAAAAACTCATTTTTATAAATACTTTATGTGTAGTTTACTTAGTAATTGTATAGGAAGTGAAATAAAAACTAAGAATTATATTTTAGAAATTAAAAAATCTCATGTACTTCTCCTTCTACCTAATATTAATAGTAGTAATAAAGGATATTGTGTCGAAGATAAAGGAATTAGATGTGGACTTGCTATTATTAAGAATATTGGAGCGATGACATGTGGTGACATATTAAAAGAACGGGAAAAAGGATTATTTAAAGGGTTTATTGACTTTGTAGTTAGAATGAAAAAAAGTTGTAATATTGGTAATAAAATTATTGTCAATTTAATTAATGCTGGTTGTTTTGATGATGGTGAATTTAATAGAAAAACTTTAATTAATAATTTAGATGTTGTAGTAAATTATGCCGAGTTAGTAGATGAAAATAGTTTGTTTGATGTAATGGAACCAACTATAATAATTGAAGATGAATATAATAAAAACGAACTTATAAATATGGAATATAATAGTTTTGGATTTTATTTAAGTAATCATCCCGTTAGTAAGTACAAAGGTGATGGTATAGTGGACTGTTGTAATATTATGAACTATTTTGATAAAAGAATAACTATTGTTGGTATAGTTGATCGAGTTAAAGAAATTGTCACTAAAAATGGTGAAGCAATGGCTTTTGTCTTGGTAAGTGATGAGTTTTATAATATTGATACAGTATTTTTTCCAAAAATATATAATAAGTTTGGTTTTATTAAAAGGGGTAATATTTTAAAAATTACTGGCGTTGTTGAAAAAAGATATGACAAGTATAAGATTATTGTCAATAAATACGAAATTAAGAATAACTAGGATATAATTCTTAGTTATTTTATATTTGTTTGCTTACTTTATTACAATTAATAACCGATACAAAATATCATATGTTATTTTTTTAAACTTTAGTGAATATTTTTGTTATTTTTATGATATAATAAGTTATCGTTACGGAAAGAAGGCGATAATATGAACGAAAAACAAGTATATATAACTTTAAGAGATTTATTTTCTGATACGACTAACTGTTTGTCTTTGGACAATGTACTTTCAGCTCTTAATTTTGATAATGATATTACATCTGAGGAATTAATAAAAATAATTAATGAAAGTTGTTTTTTTTCCTATTCACCTAAAACAAATTATGTTATTTTAAAACCAACAAAAAAAATGACTGAGTTGGCAAAAAAGATTTTTGAATTGCAAGTTAATGGTAATGATGATAAAACAAATTATTATAGAATTCAACTAACTGAATTAAGAGATAACAACAAAAAGCTAATAATTGCAAATTTAGAAAAATGGATTGATGAAAATAGTAAAAAAAATATTAAGAGTTTATCTAAATGAAATGGTGTTTACCATTTCATTCTTATTCTTAATATTTTTTTAATGCAATGTTTTGTTATTAAATAAAGTAAAAGGATATCTATTTGGTAGTGGTATATCAAATATCATCTTCTCTTTTGTTGTTGGATGTATGAAGCTTAGTCCTTTAGCAAATAAAGCAATATTATCCTTTGTTTTAGAAAAATTATATTTATAGTCGGCATATAAAGGATTATTTCTTGATGAAAATTGTACCCTTATTTGATGAGAACGACCAGTTATAAGGTTTATTTCTAATAAAGATAAGTTATTGATAGTTGCAACTTTTTTATAGTTTAATATCGCTAATTTCCCTTTATCTTTACTAGTAACATAACTAATATTATCTTTCTTATTTTTTATTAAATAATCTGTTAAAGTACCCTCATTAGCAATATTATTTTGTACTACGGCGTAATAAGTTTTTATAAATGTCTTTTCCCTAATTTGTTTTGATAAGCGTGCTGCAGCTTTAGAAGTTTTTGCCAACACCATTAATCCACCTACTGGCCTATCAAGGCGATGAACTATTGCTAAATAAACATTGCCTGGTTTATTATACTTATCTTTTAAATACTGTTTTAATATTGTTTGTATATCTTTATCATTACTTATATCGGCCTGAACAGGAACATTTGGAAGTTTGTCAATAACAATTATGTGATTATCTTCGTATATTATTTTCAATTCTTCCATAAATCCCACACGGTAAAATTAAATCGCCATCTGTTACTGGTAACCCTATTTCTCCTGCTGTTATACTTGCTTCTTGAAATGTTAATTTCAAAAGATTTGATAAAGATATTGAGGAAAATCCAGTTGTATAACAATTAATTAATACGAAAAGGTAATCATCTGCTAGTATTTCTTTAATTTTCTCTAAGATATTGACTAAGTTATTTTCTAACTTCCATACTTCTTTGTTAGGTCCTCTTCCATAACTAGGTGGATCTAATATTACTACTTGATATTTTCTCTTTCTTCTTTTTTCTCTTTCAATAAATTTAATAGCATCCTCAGTAATATATCTAACTGTCTTACTACTTAGATTATTTAACTTGATATTTTCCTTGGCCCATTCATTAATTTTCTTTGAAGCATCAACGTGAACTACTTCTGTAGCTTTAGTTGAAGCTAATGCTACAGTCGCCGCACCTGTATAACCAAAAAGATTTAAGGCATTTATTTCTTGTAAATTACTAGCATTAATTTTCTTAATAATATAATCCCAATTGGTAGCTTGTTCGGGAAATAGCCCAACGTGTTTAAAGTTAGTTGGATACACCCTAAATTTTAAATTCTTATAATTCACAATCCAATGTGAAGTAGGTTTATTTTTAAATTCCCAATATCCCCCACCCTCTTTACTTCGATGGTAATAGCCATCATATTTATTCCATTGGTTACTCTTTTTTATTTTCCATATTATTTGTGGATCAGGCCTTACTAATATAATATTATTAAATCTTTCTAGTTTTTCTCCATTACTTGTTGATATACATTCATAATCTTGCCATTCATCACTTATTATCATAATTATCTTTCCTTTCTATGGATGGAATCGTTTATATTGTAACACGTTTTTTTCTTTAAAGTCTATATTTTTATAATTTATATGTAAACTAGTTGTATAGATGATTTATTTTTTATTCTTTTTGTATTATACTTATTATGGTGATGATATGAACGATAGTGATAGTGAGTTAGTATTAGTAGTTGATGATAAGACGGATTTTAATACCATTAGTGATGATGTTAAATATATTAAATTTAATATTGATGTAATTAATAAAGAAATAATTAAATACTTTATAAATAATGGAAAAGATTATTATTACTCTGATGGGTATGTGTATGTTAGTTATGATACTTTTGTTTTAGGTAATGAAAAAATTAAAAAGATATTAGAGGGAATTGATAATAATTTTAATGAACTAGAAATTGTTAGATATTTATATATTCGTATTGGAAAATTAATTAACTATGATATTAATAATGATTTTTATAAAAATGATAAATTTTCTTTTAATAAGATGACTACAGCTAATAATATTTGGGGATGTATATCTAGTGGATCTGCTTCTAATTATGGGGTTGCTCATTTATTTAGATATCTTTGTTTGCTTTGTAATATTAATTGTGAGGTAATTACTGTTGATGATAAAGGTACTTTAGCAAATAAGCTAAATATTATAATTAATAATAAAAATAAATGCTTATTAGTTAATTTAATGAAAGATATTCACTTAATACAAGCTAACTTTAAGACAAAATACTTTGGAGCATTTAATAATGATATTCAGTTAGATACAAAAGTAGGTTATATTGTCGATAACTATAATGATGATAAAATACGTTATGTTATAGAGGATTCTCCTGAATATGATATTTTATCTGTTCTAAATAAAATTAAAAGTTCTATTGATATGATTGGTATTGGTCAAGTAGAATTAGGTTCTATATGTTCTAATATATTAAATAGTTGTAACTTTTTTGATGTTACTGTTAATAATTTATATATGATTGATATATATAATGGCCAAAGAGAACACTTTGTTATGTTTACTCATTGTGGAAAACATTATAGCTTAAGTTATTCTAAAGGAAGATTTGTTGAATTAACTAACGATGATATAAGAAGTAGTATTGATAAAATGCGAATTGGTATTTATCTTAATGAAGAAATACCTGGTATATAAAAAATAAAGGTTTTATTAAAATACCTTTATTTTTTATATACTATTTAATTTCTTTGCTGGCAAAATAATTAAATGCATTGAAGTAGCCCTTCTTACTTCCCGTATCAAAATATGTGGCTTTTATTTTGCAAGCATAAAATGGATAATTATCTTTCATCATTAGATGCATTGCATCAGGTAATTGATATTCTCCTTTAGCAGGCTCGACTATATCAATATAGTCAAATATTTCTTTAGTTAAAATGTATCGACCTAATCCAGCAGTTGTTGATGGTGTCTCTTCCATTTTTGGTTTTTCAACTATTTGCTTTATTCTTCCTGCCTTTTTATCAGAATATTCAATTATGCCATATTTACTAACATCTTCTTTTTTTACTTCTTGTGTACCAATAATACAACTATTAGTTTTTTTATATAATTCAATTAATTGCTTTAATGCGGGATTTTCTTCACTTTCCATTACATCATCACCAAACATTACAGCAAATGGCGAAGTGCCTACAAAGCTTTTGGCAAGTTTTATTGCATGTCCACTTCCTAATGGTTCTCCTTGACGAATAAAATAGATATTTAAATTAGGTTTTATATTTTTTATAATTTCTAATTCTTTAACTTTATTTCTTTGTTCTAAAGTAGTCTCTAATTCAAAGTTCTTATCAAAATAATCCTCAATACATTTTTTATAACTACTAGTAATTAAAAGTATATCAGTTATTCCTGAATTATATGCTTCTTCTATTATGTATGCTAATGTAGGTTTACTTCCCAAAGGTAACATTTCCTTAGGAATACTTTTCGTTATTGGTAACATTCTTGTTCCAAAACCAGCAACAGGTATTATCGCTTTAGTTATTTCCATTTATTCTTTCCTTCTTTCTTTTTTAGGGGAGCTTTCTTACAAGAGATTTGTGAGATTCTTTTTTTCCATATACTTCATTCAATACTCTAATCATAGTTTCTGATGGAATTGTTTTAATCGCCTCGGTTAATAATAATTCTGCATCTTCAAGGTTTTGCATGGCAAATATTAAATATGCTTTAGCATATGCATATGGATTGCCAGTATCAAGATATGTTACTCCTTTATATGGGTATGCCATAAAGTTAAAGCCTTGAAGAATCAATTCTTTTATTGCATCGACAATTTGATATTCACCTCCAGCTCCTTTTGGTAAATTTTCCATAACATTAAAAAATTGTCTTGGTACAATATATCTACCGATACCTGCTAAATTCGATGGTGCTTCACTGGGTTGTGGCTTTTCGACAAAGTCTACGATATCACCATTTTCATTAGTTTTTGCTATACCATATTTAGATATATCTTTTGTTTCAACTCGCAAACAACCAACTGCACATTTCTTAGTTGTTTCGTGTTGATAAATTAATTGTTGTAGTGGTAATTCTAAACAATCTGAATCAAACAAATCATCTGGGAATGCAACGGCAAAGTTTTCGTCATCACCTACAAAATTTTTAGCTAAGTTTATAGCATGCGCATTACCTTTCTTCTCTTTTTGAATGATATATGTAAAATTAACTGTTTCATAATTTCCTTTTTCTTTTTCTCTTATAAAATATTCTTCTATATTTTCTTTATTACTGTCATTAACTATTACACATATATCAGTAATTCCTGCTTGAATTGCTTCTCTAACTATTAAGCCAATAGCGGGAAGAATTGTTCCTTCTATAAAAAACGGCATCATTGGTTTTGCTACCCAATGTACCCCTAACCTAGTTCCATTTCCAGCCGCAGGTATTATTAATTTTGTAATTGTCATAATATAAATTCATCTCCTTTTTCTATATGGCAATTATTTTAACATATTCTTAATAAAAAGTACAGTTTTTATATTAAAACCCTCTGTTTCAATTATACTATATTTATTTTGATAAAGATAGGTTTTATACTATATTAAAAGTAGATAGATTATATTAACCTATCTACTATTTCTTTTATTTATTAACATATCATAAAATGCTTCTATTCTAGTTATCATACCAGTTTCAGAATCACTAGCATCAAAACTAAAATGAACTACAGGTATATCATAATCACTAGATATTTTATCTAAAATACTAGTCGCATTCAATTCTGGTGTACATCCAAATGACTTTATATGGACAATCCCATCATATTTCTTTTTAGCATACTTAAGAGTTAAAGCTACACTTTCAGTCGCATCTGCACCTAAATGATATTTAATATAATGTCTTGCTTTATATAAATAATATCTTAATTTAAATTTCTTTTGAAGTAATAAATAAGTCATAGTTGTATGCCTTGTTATTTCCACATTATAATCCATTAACTTTTGTTCTATATTATAACTACTGTATGGTTCCATTAAGGAATATAACTCGCCTAACATTACTACTTTTAGATGATTACTAGGTTTGTTTATTTTTATATTCTTATATATTTTCTTATATTTAAAATATAAGCTTATTGTTTTTATTATTCCTGTTGTTTGTAATAACTTCTTTTCATATATTGTTTTTTGTTGTTTAAAGCTACTTTTCACTTCTTCAAAAGGACTTAATTTACGATAATACTTGTCAAGTAAATCCATAGTTACTAAAATTGTTAATGCACTTATAAGATAATAAAAATATTTAAAAATATTTAATTTATGGTTTTGCTGTTTAGCAAACTTATATATTTTAAATATAGATACATGGTTATTATGAATAAAATTAACAAAAGTAAACTTATAACCTAAATCACGTAATATTTGTTCTTGTAATTCTGCATAATATCCATATCTACATCCTCCTCCAGCTTGTACTAAAATATTAGCTTTTTGTTCTAATGCTTCAATGTAATTTCCTAAATTATATTTAAAAGGAACACAGACAAAGTCTGGTGAATATTTACAACCAAGATTTTTTGTTTTCTTTGTTATTGGTGGGGGGACTAGTATTTCTTGATTAGTAATATTAGAAAAAAAGTATTTAACGGGGATATAGTAAGAGCCAATATGGGGAAAACTAATAATCTTACTCATAATGTTTCTCCTTAGTATTGATAATATCTAAAAAACTTTCTAATCTTGTTTCTAATCCAGCTGTACTAGTAGATTCATCTATTATTAAATTAAGTGTTGGTTTATCTTCTATTTTTCTAATCATTAATTCATTAACTAAAGAATCTGGACCACAAGGAAATGTAGTTAAAAATATAATACCATCTATATGTTCATAGTAATATTTAATCGCGCCAATTAACTCTTTGCTATAAGTCCAATAAAGAGTTGGTGATATTGATAAAGATAACTTTTTAGCGATTTTATGATGGAGTTTATATGCATGAAGAATAGTTATATTATTATTTGTTAAATAATTTATTATTTCTTTAGAAAAATACGGTTCTTCAATCAAATATGGATGAGCGACTAGTAATACTTTTTTATTGGTTATACTTAATAATTGTTCTTGATAATTATGATTATTCTTATTATATTTTTTTTGAATAATTAAAGCTTTAATATAACTATTTATTACTTTAAAAATATTTTTATTTATTTTTAATCCCATTTTTATAAATGATAAATATGATAATTTATTCTTCTTTTGATCAATATTATAAGTTAGAATATTATTAGTTTTAAAACAATTAACTACATTATCATATAAACCATTAAAACGAACACAAACATTTTCTTTATTATTATAACTACATATTCTTGGTACGACAATATAATTACACTTATCTAATAATTCATATATTTGTCCCATATATATTTTATATGGTAAACATGTCTCATCAGGTGAATAAATATTTCCTAAATTAATTGTCTTTATGGTTGTTGGACTTGGCTTTACTATTTTACAATTTAGTTTTGTGAAGTATGTAATCCATAAGTATTTATAGCGATAATACAATAATGACGTCGGTATACCTACTTTCATGTAATGGCTCCTTTCATATAATGATATGTGATTAGAAAAATTTTTATGAAAGAAAGTGAAAGTTGTTTATTACAAAAATTTATTAATATATTATTCTGTTTATTATCCTAACTTTTTTGATATAAAAAAACCTAATATAAAAATTGGTAAAGATATAATTATTTTCCATAATGATAATGAATAACTTAATGTATTAATAATAAGTATTAATATTGTTGATATAGTTATTCCATTAATAAAAGAAAATGTTTTACTATTATGATGAGTTAAGAAAAAAGATATAATTTTAGTTATAATTATTATTCCTATAGTTAATCCTGCTGTAAAGGGTATTATAATGTTTAAATTAGTTAAAGTTATAGTAAGTGATGATAAATTACCTAAAGCCGTTATAATAGCATTATAATAGCCAAATAACATTAACATAGCCGTCCCACTTATTCCTGGTATTACTGTTGATGATGCATCAATAAGTCCAGCAAAAAAGAAATGAAAATAATCATTGTAAGTATTAGTAATATTATATGTATTATTAGTATTTATTAATGAAAAAAGAATTATAATTATAAATGATATTATAAAAATAATATTATTAGATAGTTTAAATTGATGTTTTTTTATTAATGAAGGGATTCCCCCTATCATTAATCCTATAAAAAATATCATAGTTATAAAATAATGATTATTTAAAAGATAAGCAACTAACTTACTAAACGTTACTATTGATAATAATATCCCTAATCCTATAAAAAATAGAAATTTAGCATTATCTTTTATATCATCAAAAAACTTAGTTATTGATGATATTCCTTTATCATAAACATTTAATGTTATAGCTATTAATGCTCCACTTACTCCTGGTATTATTTTACCTATCCCTATTAAAAAACCTTTTATTAATAATATAAAATTATTCCTCATATAATCATCCTTTATACTAGTTTATTATTTTATATAAAAAATATTATTATTTATTAAAAGCACCCTACAAATTGTAGGATGCTTTTATTGTGAAATATTGTTATTAGTTTAAAGTGAATGGATAAAAATGATGATAACTTAAACGATAGATTAAGAACGCATTCAAAATTTTTAATAATTATTAAAAATATAATATGTTTAGTAAAAAATAATGCAACTAGCGTTTTTGAAAAACTTTGCAAAAAAAAAATCTACAAATTTATTTTAAGCAATATTTTATAGATTTTTTCATTTTACATTAATTTGCTCTTTTTAACTTCAGCAATTACTGTTATAATATTGTCTAGTTTCCCCATTAATAGATATTGGAAATTCAATTCCAAATATAGGGAAATTAAATACTAAATAAGTAGATACTGAATAATAATACGTATTAGGGTCGGTAGATATCTTTTTGATACAAACTCCATTATTTCCCAATGTTGAACCTTCCATGCAATCAGAGTTTGTAATGGTATGTTGACTAACATTTGGATTATAATGCACTGATGATAAATACTCTTTAATTATGGCGTCAGTATCTGTTTTAACAGCACAATTTTCATTTATGTATCCATACGTATCTATTATGCTTATTACTTTATTTTTTACTCTAAATGCTTTTGCATAATTAATAGCAATTCCAATAAATATAATATATATACCTAGAAATATTAAAAACCATCTTATTAAACCTGCTCCGCCAAAAGCATCTCTCATTATATCACCTACTTACCAGTCCTTTTACAGTAGTCTTCTTTTTTATCATGTATTGTAACTATTGTAATATTTGTATCCCTTGCACTTGCAATAGCTAACCCTGGGTTTGTCCCACAATATGCTCTATTATAACTATTGTAAGTGTGGTTATTCTGTTATTTTTTTACAATAGCCCGTTGGTTTATTGTTATTTTTCTGACATATGTAGTTAGACCCCAGCTTATCCGTGCAATCTGTATCCGTGGTGCAGCCACCCCCACCCCATGCATTACCAATGGCTGCCTCTATGTCATCCCAAAACGCCCATAATAATGCTCCTATTGCCGCTATTGCAACTACAGTAATTACTGTCATATTTAATTCTCCTGATGCTTCTTTCATTAATTATCATTCCTCCTTTTTTATTATGATACTCTTTGTACCCTTATATAGATTATATCACAGTTTTGTATTATTTCAAGTTTTTTCAAATAAAACTTGAAATAATTTTAAATCTAATTTTTTACATCATTGTCATTGCTATAGCAATAATCATAAATAACATGGATGCGGCTCCAGTACATAACAACATTGTCATGGTCTTACTTTCCATTTTTTCAAGTCTTGATTTGTATTTTTGTTCTCTGGCTTTTTGTTGTAAATTAGATACTGACCTTGAGAAAGCTATTAATTGAGATTGTTTCTTGTCTTGCGATCCTATTCCTAAACGATATAATAATCTCATCATTCGCATTGAATCTCTTACTGGATATTCTTTAGCAAAATCCATGTATGGATTAATGCTTGAATCTCCAGCGTTAATTTTGTCTATTAAAGTTTTTAAACCAGGTCTAAATACATCTGGTGCATCTTTGACAGATTTAGCTAAGGCAACTGGGACAGTATAGTGCTGTGCTAGTATTTCTAATGTTTTTAAATAGTAAGGCAGTAAAGAATTTATTTGTGATAAATGAACTTTGTAAAATTTTTTAAGATTCATATAACTTGATTTATAGACGAACGCTCCAATACCAATAGATATTAAAACAGTAATAACAGAAAAGTTAGTGATAAAGGCTAATAGGATAACTATCGTTACTAATAGACCATTCTTAACTCTTTTCATATACAAAACTTCTGGTTCGACTGTATCGCCATATTTTAATCTTACTAAAAATTCATAATCCTTTTCTTTCATCTTGTTAAATAGAGCTTTATTGTCGGCGACTAATTTATCACTACTGATAATATTATTATATTCAAAGAGAAATAAAACTAAAGCGGCAACAATTACCATTTCCATTATTCCGCACCTACATTCTCGTTATAATATTTTTCTCCGCTAAGGAGAAAATAACTATTTATTAGTATAATTCCATGAACTACTATCTTTACATACCATAAATCTATCATTCCTAGGTAACTTTCATTACCTAAAACTAGTTGAACAACCATTATTAAGGAATATAATGCCAATCCAAATGTTAAGAACTGCTTATGAAATTGCGATCTTTCCATTTGATCTCTGTATACTCCCTCAACTAATCCATCAATATCGGTTAACATGTTTTCGAATGTTTCGGCTGTATCTTTTGCCCCTTCTTTAGTAACTTGTAAAAATAATTGGTGCATATTTAAAACTATATTAAAAGGATATCTAGCATTCATATAATCAATTGATTCTTGAACATCACCTTTTTCATAAGATAGTTTTATCATCATTTTAACATCTGATAATACTGGATCTTCTAATACACCTGACTCTACGACACCCTCTAATGATTTAACAAAGGCATTAGTTGTATTAAACTCCATTATAGTATTAGTTACATATACTTGTATTTGTTCAAATATAAATTCACTGTATAATCTTTTATATTTTAAATAAGCAAGATAAGGTATTATTAATATTGCTGCTATAACATAGACAATTGATATTATTATGTTATAAAAGTAAAAATATGATATAACTGCTGCTACAGCACCAAATATTACTACTTGCATTGTATAATCTTTTACTGAATAATCTTGTCCCAATTCAGCAACTTTTTCTCTTACCTTTTGAAAAGAATATGGCATATATTTGCCATATGCATCACTTACTTTCTTTACAGCAAACTTATATACATTATCTCCTTGATTAGCTCGATATAGTACTATAAATAGTATAACTACACCGATTATTATTATCTCTATCATGTTTCACCTACTTTCTTAATTAGTAGTATTCATTTCATTATTCATTTGATTTTCTATTGGCTCATGAAATACTTCCTTTACTAAAATATCTGGTGGCATAATAATGCCTTGACTCTCAAGATAACCTAGTAAATACTTAGATGGGTTATTAACTATTACTTTACCATCGGGAGTTTTTTTGTAAAGTGTTTTTTCTTTTGGTTCGTTAGTATCTTCAGTAACATAAAACTCAACTACTTCTGCTACTTCACGATGAAATCTTTGATACTTATTACTATAATAACCCTTAATATGAACACCTAATTGAATATATCGATATACACTTCTTAAAAACTGGTCAATATCTAAATTAGTTTCAAGCAGACTGTACATACGACTTGGTATAGATGCGGCCTTATCGGCGTGAATTGTCGAGAGAATGTTATGGCCTGAAGAAATGGAATTTCTTACGGCCATAACTGCTTCAGCACTTCTTACTTCGGACAAAAGTATCCATCTTGGGTTTTGTCGCATACATGTTACTAATATTTCGCTATAACTAGCGATGTTATTAGTTTTCATAGCAACTATATCGCGATGGGGAAATATTTTATCTAAGTGAAGTTCTAAGGTATCTTCAACGGTAATAATTTTTTCATTTTCTTTGGTATGAGCGGCTAAATATTTTACAAATTCCGTTTTCCCAGACCCAGTTTCTCCACTTACAATGATGTTACAGTGTCCTGTAACACATTGTAAGAGAAAATCATGAATATCAAGTCTTATGTAGTCTTCTTCAATTATCTTGTCTTTTTGCAATCTAATTTTAGCTGGTGTTTTACGTATTAATACTGCTATTCCATTTCTAGCAATTGAATCATGAACGAAGTTCATTCTTAATTCCGCACTTTCAGCATCAAGAAATGGACTTGCCATATTAAATGTTTTCCCCATAACATTAGAGCATTGAAAGGCAATTTTTTCCATGAGAGCATTATCTATGACATTATTTTCTAAACGAAAGACTCCTTTTGATAATGTCTTAACCCATAATTGGCCGTTATTATCATATGATATATCGGTAACATCATCATTATCTAACAATTGTTTTAATGGACCAAAATCTATTTGGGAAAACATATTATCCATATTATTATCCCTCTTTTCTATCCTATTTCTGGCAACATATCAGAACTTATATTAGCAGTTCGACTTAATATAAACTCTTTTAATTCTTGGTTTACTTCTAATGTATAATTATTAGCTGCTTCTTCACTAGCTGTTTGTGGTACTGGCTCTAATGATGTATTTGACAAATATAGTGCTTTTCTAACTAATAAATGTATTTCTTCTGGTAAAGCAATAATTAAATATGCTGGTGTTCTTGATTCATCAGTATTTTCAAAAACGTGTCTACCACTTGAATCTTTTACGGCTAATATTTTAATGTTATTAAGTAATTTTCCATAAACTAGTTTATTATCATCATCATTTGTTTTTAAATAAAGATTAATATAATCGCCTGGGTACATTGAATTACCATATGTACTTTGTAAAGTAACTGGAAAATTAATAACTGTATATCCATCTTCAATACCAGCAAATGCTGAATTAGGTAGTTCTTTACTATCTATAATGGCCTCTTTGTAAAAAGGGCTTCCCTTGGGTATCATCGTATTGTAATTAGCAACTTTATCAGTTATATCTTTTACATTGGTTAGAATACCTTCTTGTATAAAACTAGCTGGTACAGGCATGTATGATATCTTGTCTATTGTAATTGTTTCAGTTGGTTGAATTGTTGTATTGGCATATGGAATATTAACTGGTTCGGTAGCTGCATTAATTCTCCAGTTATAACCAATGTATAATACTACAATGGCTCCAATTACCCCTAATATAGTTACTGTGTTTTTGTTTGATAAGAACTTTTTAATTGATTTGCTTAAACTATTCATTTACTATCCTCCTTTTTAACTTTTCATATATAGTATAGCATCTAATTGATTTACTATATCAAATTGATCATTTTCTGATGTTTGATACTTAGTTGTAACATTAGTTTTATTTATTATTCTAATACTTACCTTAGGTGGTGATTCTATTATATCATAAAATTCTATACTGTAACCAGTAAAATCGTAAGTTGCCGATGCAATATATCGTCGTGTAAAGTTTTCTACAAATTTTTCTTGCGAAATCTTTAATTCACCAGTACTTCTATAATAGGCTTTATCTACTGCCTCAAGCATTGATGCCTCTGTTACTTCTTTTATTAAATAGTAGTCTTGTTCATTTTTTGTTGTTAAATTTTGAAATAAGACAATAACTGATAACCCTGTTAGTCCCAACATAATAGCACCAATAGTTGCAAAAGACCATTTCATATTCTATTCACTTCCCTTCTTTATGAACAACCAATTAAAGTATTATTTGACAACCCACAACCTAATGAGTATAATGGATCAGTTCTCACGATGGATGTAAACCTTTCAATAGCTATTCCATTTTTTTCGTTTAAAAAGGTACTTAGAAATCCATTATTATCCATGTCAAATGTTAAATAATTATTGTTTTTATTACGATTATATGCCAAGACTTTACTTGCATCTGTAATTTTTACACTGTATTCTAATTTTTTTAGCTTTGATTCGTACGTATTAGCAATTCTATTTTGATTGGATGTATCTTCCCACCAATCAGACCAATTAGTTGGTGCGGATGAAAATTGATCGTTATTAAATGTTGAGGTAATGTCTGTTGTTATAGGGGCATATTCAAAGTTGTAATCTATTATTTTTTCTTCTTTTTCCTCATAAAACTTTTGTTCTACATTAACTGAGCAACTATAGTTAACATTCCATATTCTTGTAGAGTTCCAACTAATTTCATTACTAGAATTTGAGTGGGATGCTGACAAATTTTTTAGTTCCGCCTTAACCTCAAATGTATCTTTTGTCCATGTAAGTGGAGTATATATTTTAGCCCCGCCAGAAAAATATTGTTTTGTATTTTGAACAATATAAGAAATATTGGAAGTGGTCCTGTCAATATATGATTGCGGCAAAGTATAAACGTATTTAAAATTCAATTGATTTTCATCACCTGGAAGCCATAAGTTTTGATTTGTAATCCCATCTTTTTTGTAACCGATTTTTTCTGTTGAAGTTGGTTCCAACTTCCAACTTGCATCATCATTGTATTTATTAGTATCTGTGCCGCTATTAACATCGACTGTTATTACATTAGCTTTACTATTATTGATTTTTTCTATTGCTGTATCCGTTGTTGCTTCAATGCATCTTGATATTGCCTCAGGATTGCCTGTTATAGAATTATTGTTATTTGAATCACAATTGTTTGGCGCCAATGTATAGTCATAACCAGTACATTTATAACATGTGTATGGTTGCCATATCCTGAATGTGGTTGTATATTCGTATTCAGGTTTAGTCGCTATGGTCGTTGTGCTAGTTGTAATACCTGTTTGATTTGAATTTGGACACTCATATCTATAATAAGTTGTAGTTTTAGTTCCGCACGAAATTGAACTTGTGGTACTACGAAATTCGGTACAATTGCATGTATTGCAAATTGGGGCATTAATTTCTTTATTAGCAGATATATCGGTGCAACCCTTGAATCTTTTTCCATAACTTACATATTCGGCATATCCTGTTTTAGTCTCATTCCTTATAGTTTGTGTCCTAAAAGTAGTTTCACTATTAATCCTATTTTCAGCTATAGATTTGTTGTACGTCGTTCCTGAAGTTACAACTTCTTTTATAGATTCTACTTCTAAACAAACATGATCTTGTGATTTATAACTCCTTTGTGCCGCTGGACAAGATGGCATTGCTTCAGAATTAAATGTATATGAAGTTTTATAATCATAATCAAAACCAAACTCAAATCCTGTTCCGGCAGTTATCGTAGTTAATTCTGATATGTCGCTTTCTGTTTCACTTTTTTGTGTGTTTATATTTTTTTGATATAAGGAGTGAAAATTTACTTTGCCACTTTCATACCTAGTAATATTACATTTTTGTTTTATGGAATCAGTGGAACACACTACATTTGTGTTTGAAACTTTGCCAGTGCCACTGCTATTGTATGGCCGGTATTGATTTTTAACGTTTGTTGCAGTTATATTCCCGCTTGCATCCATTTTATTAAATTTAAGTTTATTAGTTATCTCTACCTCATCGTTGTAAAAGGCACAAAAATCTGTCGATGAACATGATACATCTTTAGTTGTTGAATTATTATCAGTTGAAGCATCATTAGGACAGTCTTTAAGTCCAGGTGGTATGTATATACTAGTCGATCCCTCTTCAGGTATTGTTTGAAAATATGAGCCATAAGCATAAGCACATCCGTATTCAGAGCCGTTGCATTGATTTAACGTTATTCCTGTTGGCTTTTCGTATGGTTCAACGTACATTCTACCACCAGAGCAAGCTTTAGTTATTTCACCACTATAACAGTAATAAGCTGTACTTTGACAAAATCGGAGGTCTCCAGTGCCATTGCCACACGTTGTAGTGGAGACACTAGCATTCAGAGCTAAGTTTGTGGTTTTATATGCTAATAAGTATGCGGCAGGAGACGTTGTTGTAGCCTCAACTTTCTTTCCTTCTGCCATATAATAATATATACTATTTTCTGATCTGCTATATTGCCAACTCAACCCTAACTGTAGCCGTAGTAATACGTTACTATTCAAATACCTTAAATGAGCATTACTTGCTGTCATTTTAACTTTATCTTTTAAACCATTTACGGTTATTCCCGATGATATTTTATTATTGATACTATAAACTCCTATATCAGCTTCTTTAAATCCACCTATATCTGCGCCTGCCTCCCCTTCTGCGCGACTTGTTGTGTAAGCTTTAGTTTCTCCTTTTAAATCGTCATAGTCATCGCCTTGTGAATTACAACCTTGATATGTTCCTGTTCGATTGTCGTTTATTCTTATCTTAAATTCAATGTCTTTTCCTTGGTATTTAGTCGCATCTATAGTTGCTTTAAAACCAACATCATAGTAAATGTATGCTTCTCCGTTTTCTTTTTCTAACATCTTGTCAAAAAAATTTCGTTTGTCAACTCCCCCATTATACCCTTGATTAATGGCGTTTACATAGTCAAGCTCTATATCATTTTCAACTACTATTATTTGAATTTGAGGACTGCAATTATCATATTTATGGATAAAAGCCCATCCTTCAAATACTATATTATTTCCCTCCATTGACAATTCTTCTATCTCGTATATTAAGTCTCCTGCACCTGCATTTACCTGTTTTGGTAATATAACCATAAGTGTAAGTAAGGTTAGTAGGCTTACAAGATATATGTTTTTTTTATTCATATATGTTGTTCCTCCTACGCCTTTTTCTATATAGAATTATAAAAATTATTATCATGGATATAATTATTACTAGTGATATTATTACTGCATAATTTTTTTTCAAAAAACTGATTATATTATTTTCTTTTATATCTAAAATATTGTCTTGTTCTAAATCATCTTGCTTAGTTAAATATTCTTCATATAGTTTATTGTAATACTCTTCTAATTTTAAATTAAACGTTTCTTCATCAATAGAAAATTGATACCATGGATCACAGTAAATGAATTCTTTCGTTTCTATTCCCTCACACCTTTCATCTAAAGAATATTCATTAAAATTTGGTATTGATAAATATATTGTTCTTAGTACTTGATGGCAAATGCCCATTCCGTAAATTTTAAATGTGTATTCTCCTTCCGTATAATTATTAAGGATTGTAACTCCTTGGTATGTTTCTTCATAACTAATTGTTGTAAAGACTCCTGTCTCTATCATTACTTCCTCTGTAAGACCACTTATATTAACGTTAAAGCCACCATGTATAATATTACCATCTTCATCTTCTATATCCCCCACATATTCATACTCTATAGTTATTTGTGAGGCAATATCTTTTAATCTAGCTATTTCATCTGCACTACATTCATATATTATATCTTCTTCTGCATATACTGCATTAGTATTAATTAGAAAACTACTAATTAATACTAATACCAATAATGTTATTTTTTTCATTAGATATTACCTCCTTTGATTTATGGTTTATTAATTATGTTACTGTCGCATCCTTCAATATCATTATTTTCTGGTCCACAACCAAGTTCAAATTGATTAGCGTTTGTTCTGGTGACAGCATCGGTAGCATTATTCAACGTTGTACTTGTTCCAGTTTTTTGTATAGTATTGAAACTAGCATAACTGTCATCAGGATGAGTTGATTTATTCAATTTGACAATAGTATCTTGTAATGTCGGCGATAGTGTTAATTCATACTCTATATTACTATAAGTATCTTGTATCCTTTGTCTTCTTCCTGCTATATTAATATCGCTTATTATGATTTCTCTAGCATCACCCCAATAAGTTTGCCAATTTATTGGTACTCCCGTTTCAGGAAAGGTTGTTACATTAAAGAAGTCATTATTAAATGTTGATGTTGGATCCGTTGTTATAGGCGCGTATGCAAAATTATAATCTATTAGTTCTTCACTAGGGGGATCTTCTTCATAAAAATTTTGCTTTGTACTTACACCGCATGTATAGGTAAAAGATGAGCTATATGTATTGAGGGGGATATCTGTACTAGGATAATGGAGTGTATCTACTGATAAAACGTATTTAAACTGATTATTACCGATACCGTATTTACTTGTTTTCCAAGTTAGTGGAACAAAGATATTGTTGCCACCGGAAATACCATCATCGACTAACTCAGATACGTATGTAACCTTTGCAGTTTGGCGATTAATTTCTGCTAATGGTAAATTATAGTTGCATTCAGTTTTTATTTCTTCTCCTTCTTCGAAACTATTGCTTACCCTTTTGCATTCCCATTTTGAATTAGGTTGATTAGCTGGTTCAGATGTTTCACTATTTGGGTCGGGGGTAAAAAGGGCTGTATTGGTTGGAGTTATTTCCTTATTCTCATATGCTGTTCGCAATGCTTTTTTACATAAATTTTCTGCATCAGCGTCATTTTTACAAACATCGGAGTAAACTTTGTTTCCAGATGAGTCTATTTCATATGGACACTGTGGTCTCAACTCATTTGAGTTGTACTCTTTCCCATCAATATGAACCGTGTCCACGCCTAATTTACCATACAAATTGTATTTGACTGTATTTGTATACTCCACGTCATCACTAGTAAATGTAAATCCCATACCAGAAATAATTGGATTAAGCTCAGTTGAATGTTTGGTATCATCAAATTGAAAGAAATAAGTTTCTGTTCTTTGGATTTGACAATGTATATTTTTCACTACATCTTTAGTACTTGTTTCAATAGTGGTTTCATATATTGCATTACCTTCTTCATCTACTTTTTCAGTGTCAACTTCTTTAATTTGTTCTTTAGTAACATTCTCTATAGTAACTGGTATTTTTAGCGTTTGGCTACATGTTGTTGTTTTACTTAAAATTGATTTTTCTAAGTCACCTGAACATGTTAACTCTGAATTTTCAGTGGCGCACTCTGTTGCTGGTGGACTATATGGTTTTTCTATCTTTATAGGGTCTATTTCTGTATTAATCCACGACGTTATTATTCCTCCCCATTGGTCTGATTCTGTACATTCCTTGCTTGATGGGTTGCAGGTACTTATAGCCGAGTACCCTCCAGTAGTGGAAGTAAATCCATCTATGTACGCAAAATATTCCTTGGGTTTATTTTCTGTGGCGGAATAATACTTATTATCAACCAATTTATATCTTGTTTCGTTTCCCCACCAATAGTAGTCTTTCCTACTGTAGTTAGCACTCTCCTGTACGTGTGAGTGTGTTGCTGTAACGTTAATATAATCTTTCATTCCAGTTACACCAATTTCTCTTGCCGATGCCTCAACACTATTACTGTATACTCCTATTGCTTTTGTTTTTGAATCCGAAATTGATTTTCCTGGTTTCCCATCCGCTTCTTCTGTAGTTTTGACGTATTTACTTTTACCTGTTTTAAATTTGCTAGAACTATCAAGAGTTGAATTACATTGAGATACATCAGTTAAGTTTTCATCCGTTTGGATGTTATTACTAATAGTTATCTTAAAACTAATATCACTTTTTTCGTCAAAATCAGATAAATTAAATTTCGCCTTAAACCCTACATTATAATACAGATAGTTTTCTTTAGCAGCGTCCTCTTTCATCCACGCATAAAAGTTCCTTTGTTTTCTTTCTAAAGCAGCGGTTGCTATATAGTTATCTCCTTCATAAGCTGTTAAGCTTATTGCTGGCGAACAATTATCGTACTTATGGATGAACGCCCATCCTTCAAATACAAGGTTACCCTCTTCTACTCTTAAACTTTCAATATCATATATTAAATCACCTTCGTTAGCCAATACTTTAGTAGTAGGTACAAAACATAAAAGGATAAATAATAATAAAATAATCAATTTCTTCTTCATTTCTTATCACTTTCCTTTTTATTATTTTTAAAATATACTATTATACCAATAGCAATTATAACTATACCAATAATATAGACATAATAATTTAATATAAAGTCTAGTATACTATTACCTGCTTCTTCTATTACTAGTGCTGCTCCTTGATTACTAGAATTACTACTATTTTGATATTCAGCTAATCTAGTTGAAAATTGTTCTTCGGAAATAGTAAATTGATACCAGGGATCACATAATGTAAATTTAGTTGTATCTATTCCTTCACATCTTACATCTTCTGAATAATAATTATATTTAGGAATTGATAAGGCTAATGTCTTTATTTCATATATACAGTTACTATCAGATATTACTTTAAATGTATATGAACCTCCTTGAAAGTTAGATTGTGTTACAGTACCTTGATTTTTATCTGTATAGCGAAATATTGCAAAAGGACTTGTATTTGTCTCTACATATACATCTGGTGTTAAACCAGATACTATAACATTAAAGTTTCCATTATCTGTTTCATCTATTTCTTCTTCATATAAAGGGGCATGTTCGTAGGTTATAGTTACTTGATTAGCAAGATTATTTAATCTTGTTTTTTCTTCTGTTGTACAATAGTTTGCTTTTACTGGTATAGTTATAAAGAATAATATTGTTGTTAGTAATATATAGTTAATTTTATTTTTCATCTTTACCTCCTCTTATTATAAGGTGATTATATCATTTTTCACAATTATAATA
>JAUNSN010000036.1 GCA_030539175.1 bacterium
ATGGACAAAATGCATCAACCACAGGAAACATAACAGGAGTGTATGATATGTCTGGAGGAACTTGGGAGTATGTAATGGGAGTATATAGTAATAGTAGTGGAACGGAAATAACATATGGAAGTTTTAGTGAAGAAAGTGATTTTAGCCCGACATTATCATGTACAGCAAATACGTATGTAAATTGTTATCGGGCCCCAACGTCGGATAGCGACTATTCAAAACGTATCTTAGGCGACGCGACGGCCGAGACACGTGCGTGGTGTAGCGGCAACGCGCTCTTCGTCGATTCGTCCTTTCCATGGTTCATACGGGGTGGTGGCGCATATGCTGGTGCCGAAGCGGGCGCGTTCAATTTCATCAGCTACGCTGGCAATGCATACAAGTACAGCGGCTCGCGGGCGTCGGCCTTTGTGGCATCATCGTAATTTTAAGTTAGTATAATTTATCAATAAAACATATATAAAAAATATGGTATTTATACTAGTATAAAAAAATATAAATATAAATAGAAAGATAACATCTTTAAATAATAAACTAAAAGCACGTTTTTATTAGAATGTGCTTTTAGTTTGAGAATTGATATATACAAATAATATTATTAAAACAATTGTAAATTGTGATAATTTTGTGTATAATATTTTTGTAGTATATGAAAGGAGATAATATGAAAAAGACGATAAGAAGTTATGATTTAAATAATAAAAGAGTTATTATTAGATGTGATTTAAATGTTAGTATTAAAGATGGAAAAATTGTTGATGATAGTAAGATAGTTGCTAGTTTAAATACTATTAGATATGCTACTAGTAATAATGCTAGAGTAATATTAATGTCTCATTTAGGTAAAGTGAAATGTGAAGAAGATAAGGATAAGAATAGTTTGTTAGTAGTTGCTAATAGGTTAAGTGAGTTGTTAGAGAAAGATATTTTATTTTGTCCTGTAACTAGGGGTAGTGAATTAGAAGAAATGGTTAATAGTTTAAAACCAAGAGATGTTTTGTTAATAGAAAATACAAGGTATGAAGATTATCCAAATAAGTTAGAAAGTGGTAATGATGTAGAATTAGCTAAGTATTGGGCTAGTTTAGGTGATATTTATATTAATGATGCATATGGAACTGCTCATAGAAAGCATGCTTCTAATGTTGGTATTGCTAAGTTTTTACCAAGTGGAATGGGTTTATTAATGGAATTAGAAGTAAATAAGATAGATCAAATAATTAAAGAAGATACTCATCCTTTTATTGTTATAATGGGAGGTAAAAAGGTTGAAGATAAATTAAAACTAATAACTAAAATGCTTAATATTTGTGATAAAGTGTTAATAGGTGGAGCGATGGCATTTACTTTTTTAAAGGCTAAAGGTTATAATGTTGGTAAAAGTATTGTTAATGATGATGAAATAAGTCGTTGTAAAGAATTATTAAATAATGAAAACTTAGTTTTACCTGTTGATGTTATTGTTGATAATAATGGTAATATTAGTTGTAAGAATATAGAGGATATAGAAGATAATGATATTGGTTATGATATTGGTAATTTAACAATTAAGTTATTTAATGACTATATTTCTTCTTCAAAAAGAATTGTTATGAATGGTCCGATGGGAATGTTTGAAAATAATAACTTTCAAAATGGTACCAAGGAGATATACAAGACAATTATTGATAATAAAATACGTTGTTTAGTAGGGGGAGGAGATAGTTTAACTTCATTAAAGATGTTAAATATAGATTCTTCTAAATTAATTATATCTACTGGGGGAGGCGCTACTCTAACTTATTTAGAGGGTGGAGAAATGCCAGGAATTAGTGTGTTAAATGAAGAAAAGTAGTGAAAAACTAAAGATTATAATAAATGTTAGTATTTTATTAATAGTTTTAGTATTAGTGTTTTATTTTACTTTTAAAGATAATTATAAAGAGATAATTGATATTGTTTTTAATATGAATCTATTTTGGTTAATATTTGCTTTAGCATTAATGCTTATGTATTATTTTTTTATAAGTTTAGGGTTACATGATTTAGTAATAAATAATAACCAAAAGTATTCTATAGTTAAAGCAATTAAATTAATTATTGTTACGCAATTTTTTAATGGTATTACTCCTTTTTCTAGTGGTGGTCAGCCGTTTCAAATATATTATTTAAAAGAGGATAAAATTCCTCTTACTACTTCAACTAATATTGTTTTTCAAAATTTTATAGTTTATCAAATTGCATTAATTATTTTAGGATTGATTGCTATTGTATATAATAAGATGTTTAATCTTTTTACTGATGCAGGTTTAATTAAGAATATGGTAATTATAGGGTTTGTTATTAATTCTTTAGTATTAGTTTTATTATTTATAATAAGTTTTGGTAAGAAAATAAATCATTTTATTAGTAATAAAGGAATATCTTTTTTAGTTAAATTAAAGCTTATTAAAAATGAAGAAGCTATTAGGGAAAAAGTAAATACTTATCTTGCTAATTTTTATAATAATGCAATGGATTTATCAAAAAATAAGTGGACATTTATAAAGATAGTTGGTTATAACGTTATTGCTCTTATTGTTTTTTATTCAATACCTGTGTTTTTGGCAATTGGAATTGGTTATAGCTTTGATATGAATATAATGGAATGTATTGTAGCATCCGCTTATGTTATGTTAATTGGGGCATTTATGCCACTTCCTGGTGGAAGTGGGGGGATAGAGTTTAGCTTTGTTTATTTCTTTGGTTATTACTTTGATAAAGCACCTGTTATGATTTTATTATTATTGTGGAGATGCGTTACTTATTATTTTGGTATGATGCTTGGTGGTTTAACTTTATTGTTTGGGAGGAAAAAGAAATGCGAGTAGGTCTTTTTACGGATGCTTATACACCACTTGTTAATGGTGTATCAACTAGTGTTATGATGTTGAAAACAGCTTTAGAAAAAGCTGGACATCAAGTATTTATCGTAACTGTTAATTATGATGGATTTGGTAATGTTGTAGAAAATGATGGAAAATTAATTAGATTAGGTGGTGTTCCAACTGGAATATATGAAACAAGATTGACTAGTGTTTATTCTGTTAGGGCAATTAAGAAAATTAAGAAGTGGAAATTAGATGTTATTCATTCTCATACTGAGTTTGGGGTTGGAACTTTTGGAAGATTTGTTGCAAAACAGTTTAATATACCTTTAGTACATACTTATCATACTATGTATGAAGATTATATATATTATATTACTCATGGTTATTTTGATGGTTTAAGTAAGAAGTTAGTTGAGTATTTTACTTTGTTTTATTGTGATAAAACAGCAACTGAATTAATTGTAGTTTCTAAGAAAGCTTATAGTTTGTTTAAAGATAAATATAATGTGAATAAGAATATTCATATAATACCAACTGGTATTGAAATAGAATCATTTTTTAAAAAGAATTTTACTAAGAAAGCTGTTTTAGATTTGCGAGTATCATATGGTTTAGATAGAGATGATTTTGTTATATTGTTTGTTGGACGTGTTGCGACTGAAAAAAGTATTGATGTTTTAATTGAAGGACAAAAAGAAATAGTGAAGAAATATCCTCATGTTAAGCTAGTGATTATGGGTGATGGTCCAGATATGGAAAAGTTAAAAGAATTAACTAATAAGTTGAAAGTTGATAAAAATGTCATATTTATTGGTAAAGTTGAATTACATAATAGATTTATTCATTATCAGTTACCTGATGTTTTTGCCACTGCATCACGAAGTGAAACTCAAGGTTTAACAGTAATAGAGTCAATGGCTGCTAGTGTTCCAGTAGTTGCGGCTGATGACGATAATTTTAAGGAAGTTGTTGTAGATGATTTAAATGGTTATTTATTTAGTGATAAAAAGGATTATGTAAAGAAAATAGAAATACTTATAAATGATAAAGAAAAATTAAGTTTTTTATCAAAACAGGCTTTAATTACTGCAAAGAAACATGATATTAGGCATTATGCTGATGACATGGTAGAGGTATATAATTGTGCTTTAAAAAATATGAAAAAAAGTAATTTATTAGATAAAATGTTTGGTGATAAAAATGAATAAATTAATTGTATTAAATCATAAGATGGCTTTTTCTTATGATGATTTATATAAGTATATTAGTGAATTAAATGATATTAATAAGTCATTTGTAGTATTACCAAGTTATACTTATTTAAAAGAATTTTGTATGTTGTGTAATTATCCAATTGGTTCACAAAATGTTTCTAAGTTTATGGATAATAATCATACTTCGCAGATTTCTGCTTTGCAACTTAAAAACATTGGTGTTAATTATGCACTAATTGGGCATAGTGAATGTCGAAAAGAATTTAATGAGACTAATATCGATATTAAGCAAAAGGTTGTTAAATGTTTAGAAAATAATATAATTCCGATAATTTGTGTTGGTGAAAAAAAGGGCGAAGATGTAATTTTTGTAATTGAGGAACAATTAAATTTAATTAAAGATATAGATTCTTCTAATATAGTGGTTGTATATGAACCTGTTTGGGCTATAGGCACTGGTGAATTTCCATTGATGAAAGAAATTGATACAGTTATCAAATATATTAGAAATTCTTTTAAAAAAAGTATTAAAGTTTTATATGGCGGAAGTGTTAACAAAGATAATATTGCGGATATATTGATGATTACTGATGGAATATTAGTAGGTAGTAAATCAGCTAATATAAGTTTTGTTAAAGATCTGGTAAAAGAAATAGAGTAGTAAAATACTCTGTTTTTTTAATAAATTTCATTCGACAAAACTTGTCATTTTTTACTCTAGTCAAATATTATTTTTGCGAATATAATTGTAAATGTAGAAATGAGGAGAATGATAAAATGAATAAAAAGAGAGTATTAATAGTTGATGATAACATAACATTAGTTGAGATGATTAAGGAATATTTTTTTAATCATGGCAAAATTATGATAGTAGATGAGGCTTATAATGGTGAGGAAGGTTTGAAAAAAATATTAAATAATGGTGATAGTTATGATGTTATTTTACTTGATTTAATAATGCCAAAGAAAGATGGAATGAGTGTTTTAGAAGAATTGAAAAAGAAAGAAGTGTTAAAAAATATTATTGTTTTAACATCTTATAATGCCCCTGATATAATTAGGAAAGTGTCTGAATGTGGAGTTAATTATTATATTTTAAAACCTTTTGAATTAGATGATTTAGAAAAAAGAATCTTGGATTCAGTAAATATTAGTGAAGTAAAAGGAATAAATTTATATCATAATAATTTACAAAAGTCTATTACTAAAATATTGCATGATTTAGGCATGCCTTCACATATTAAGGGATATCAGTATATAAGGGAGGGAATAACTATGATTTATAAAAAACCAGAAATTATTGGCGGTATTACTAAGGAATTGTATCCTGATATTGCTGTTAAGTATGATACAACTGTTTCAAGAGTAGAAAGGGCAGTTCGTCATGCAATAGAAGTAAGTTGGAATAGAGGTAATTGGGATTTGATGGAGGATATATTTGGACATAGTGTAGATATTGATAAGGCTAAACCAACTAATTCAGAATTTATTGTAACTGTAGCTGATAAGTTAAGGTTAGAATATAATGTTGAATCTATAAATAATTAAAAATGTAATCTTATTGATTACATTTTTAATTATTTATATGTGTCTATTAAAAATTGGTGATGTGGTTTAGTATAAAAGTTTTTACAAAGAGTTTTGGCTTTTGGTTGAGTAAATACACCAAAATCTTCGCTAGTAATTTTACTTTTAAGTTCTTTTGGAAAAATATTATTTAGTATACAAAAGGTTACGATGTTAAACATGTATGTATCCAAAGTTTCAATACCAAATTTTTTAATGTATATATGTGCATCAATTGCTGCAAAATCATGACAAAACTCAAATCCTTTGTAAGAAGCATTATCAAAGTCAATAATGGTTGAACACGGATTGCTATTTGGACAATAAGCAATATTAGGAATTCTTATGTCACCATGTAAGAGATTAATTTTACCAAGTGCTTTTATTACTTTGCTTAAATTCTTTAGTTCTCTTTTGGCAGTTGCTGGTTTTTTCATGCAACTAGCAATACTGCTTTCTCCAGCCCATGGTGTTAAATAACCATTATTACCAACTAAATATGTTGGTAAATTAATTCCTGGTATATTAACGGTATCTGCCATTAATATAATTTTTTCTTTAATATGAGCAAAATATTCTGGATTCTTAAAAAATTTGTAAGCATATGTTTTACCATCAAAGTTAACTTTAATAACTTTACCAAATGATCCTTCCATTGGTTTAGAATTAGAATTACTTTTTAATTCACACCTAGATATTTTTTCCATATTTTTTCCCCCCTTAATAAATTATTGCTCGCTATTATACCACAGAAATTGTTTTTTGTAAAATCATTGTGATTTTATGCCGTAAAAATATGATTAATTTGCGACATTTTCCAATACTAACACTTAAGACATTATCACAAATTAATCATAAATAATGTATTGTTATTGTGCAAAAAATGTCAAAAAAAATCAAAAATGCACAATATACTTTTGAAATTGTGCATTTTTATTTACTTTTGATACAGCTTGTGTTATCATTACATTGAGGTGAATAACTATGGAACCAATAAAAGTTAAAGAATTACCAATAGAATATAATATTGATAAAGATTTTTTAAAATTACTTTCTGAAGCAAATAGTAAATACGGTGAATATAAATCATATTTAAAAAATGTTTCTTTTGATTCAAAATACTTTCTTGATTCAATTATATTGAGCGAAAGTTTAAAATCAACGCAAATTGAAGGAACACAAATTTCACAAGATGATATGTTTTATTTGAAATATATGCCTAAAACAGATGATAATTTAGAAATTCAAAATTTGAAAAAAGTTATTGATTATTCAAAAAAGTTTTTAGAAACAAAAGAAAACCTCAATATTGTTTTCGTTAATCAAATTCATAAAATATTATTAGACAGTGTTAGAGGTAATGAAAAAGAACCTGGTAAAATTAGAAATATTCAAAATTGGATAGGTCCAAAAGGTTGTAGTATTAAAGAAGCAATATTTGTACCACCAATACCTGAAGATGTTCCTATATTACTTAATAATTTGTTTAATTATATGAATGATGAATTTATTGATCCAATCTTTGTTAATATGGCCATTTCACATTCACAATTTGAAACAATTCATGCATATAGAGATGGTAACGGAAGATTAGGAAGGGCTTTAATACCAATACAATTAGCAAAGTTAACTGGAGATGAACCCATTTTGTTTTTATCAGAAGTGATAGAACTTTATAAACTAAGTTATCATAAGTTTTTAAACGAGAGTAGAAAAGGAAATATGATAGGGTTTATTAAATTCTTTTTACAATGTATTATTGAGCAATGTAATAACTATATTTCAAAAATTAATATGATTAAAGAAATATATAATAGTGATATGGAAAAAATTAAAGAGTTAAACAGTAATGCAATTTATAGAATAATGCCTGCTATGATGCACCAAATCGTTTTTACAAAAAAAGAAATAGTAGAAGAATCTGGTGTTTCGCGAAATACTGTTTCAGTTTTAATAGATAAATTGGTTGATTTAAATATTTTAGTAGAAGATTCAACATATGCTAAATTAGGATATAGATATAAAAAAATATATGATGTATTTGTTGGAAGAGATATAA
Organism: bacterium; assembly: GCA_030539175.1. Taxonomy (GTDB): domain Bacteria; phylum Bacillota_I; class Bacilli_A; order RF39; family UBA660; genus JAUNSN01. Next base: position 7,689 of record JAUNSN010000036.1, read on the forward strand.
CATAATCCAAGATTTATACTTACAAACATAGAATATAAAAGAAAGTTATTAATCGTTAACAAATATGATACAATAAATGTAGAAATTAACCTTATAAAAAATTTCCAAACGTCCTTGCCTCTCGCACCAGTTTGATTGTTACTCGAACTTTTTAAAGTTTTGAGAGTAATAAATTACTAACAGAAATGTTAGTTTTTTTGTTATTTAAGAAAGGTAAGTGATGAATTATGACAATAGAAACTAATATTGCTTATGTAAAACTACATATTGCAAGAATAAAGGGAAATGATTATTTGTTATTTGATAATTGTGATAAATGGCTATAACAAGAAAATTAAATTTAAAGATTTTGAAAATTATTTAAAACAAAACTAATACTTTTATACCCTTAATTAAGGGTGTAGACAATTGATATATAATAAACAACCAATAAGCGAGATAGTCACTATTTTAGGGGTGTGTTTATGCTGAAAGAAAGAAATTTTAAACACAATAATTATTTATTACTAATTAAGAGGTGTCAGAAGTATTAGACCTATATAATACTTTTGTCACCTCTTTTTTTGAAAAGGAAGTAGTTGATAAAAAAATGAATGAAGAAAAGAAAATCGCAGGAATTTATAAAAGAGTTTCTATATTAGACCAAAAACGAGAAGGTTTTAGTTTACCAGAACAAGAAGAAAAACTATAAGAGTTTTGTAAGTTTAATTTATAAGGTTTATGAAGATGTGGGAATAAGTGTTAAAAATGATAAAAGACCAGCATATCAAGAAATGATGAGGGATGTTAAAAATAAGAAAATAAATGTTATTGTGGCTTTTAAATTAGATAGACTAACAAGAAGTGTCTATGACATTGAAAAACTTATGAAGTTTGTAAATGACAACGAATGTGATATTGATTGTATGGCAGATGAATTACTATTTACAAGTGATAAAGAGTTCTTTAAAGATAGGACAAGAGATGAAGTAATTAAATGGGCAGAATGTTGTATGGAATTTGTATATGAAGATATTGTTATGATAAATGGCAAATATTAAATGTAACAATACATATGGATGAAAAAATACCACACTTACATTGTGTTGTAGTTCCTTTAATTAAGAAGTTTGATAAAAGAAGTAATCAAGAAAAATGGACAAAAATAAAACAACTTTTATATCAATAGAAGTTGTTTTTATAATACTCAAGCTAAAAGTTCGAGTTTTCTATCATTTTGGTAGCGAGAGGGGGATTCGAACCCTCGACCTATTGGGTATGAACCAAGTGCTCTAGCCAACTGAGCTATCTCGCCATGAGTTAATATTATCATAAAATTTCTTAATTTTCAAGTTGTTTTGTTTGTTTTTTAATAATTTATAATACATAGTGGTTATTGATAAAGTAAATAATTGACTTATTAAATACTATGTGATTTAATTGTTTTGGAGGTAATATAATGGATTATTTAGAAAATATAATGCAAAAAGAAATAGATAGGGAAAAAATGCTTAGAAGTGATGATTATTTTGCGTGGTTAGAACTATATACTTCTGTATATGGAAATTTTAGTGATTGTGAAGATGATTTTCGCGATATTGGAGTTGATGAGTTTGATTTAAAAAATATCAATAAGTTGATTATTCTATTTGAAATACTTCTTGATAATGTTGATGATTGTAAGTGTTGGCATAAAACAGATTTTGGTGGTTATTATATTGTTGAGTATAACGATGTTTATTATAAAATAGGGATAATGGTCGGACAAGGAGGATTATGTTATTGTAAGTTAGTTACCAAAGATGAGTTGCCGCGGTTAATACATTCAGCTGTTTATTTTGGTGATGTTAGGGATAAATGTTTAGCTAATAAAACATTGAAAAAGAATTTATGATATACAATATCATTAACTTAAGGTAGTGTAATTATATAATATAATTTTTCTAATCTTCTTTAAGTTAATGATATTTCTTGTTAATTTTTTAGCACTCTTTATTGACAAGTGCTAAAAAATGAGTATAATATTAAGTGTATTTAATAAAATACTAAAGAAAGGAGAAGATATTTATGGAATTTAATCAAGTAGATGATGATAAAAACGTTTTAGAAAAATATGGTCGGGATATTACTGAACATGTTAAGAATGGTAAGGTTGATCCAGTAATAGGTAGAGATGAAGAAATAAGAAGTATTACAAGAATATTATCGAGAAAAACTAAGAATAATCCTGTTTTAATTGGTGAACCAGGAGTTGGTAAAACAGCAATAATAGAAGGATTAGCAATGAGAATTATCAAGGGTGATGTACCAGTATCTTTAAAGAATAAAAAGATATGGGAGCTTGATATGGCTAGTTTAATTGCTGGTGCTAAATATCGAGGAGAATTTGAAGAAAGATTAAAGAGTGTTTTAAACGAAGTTAAAAAGTCTAATGGAGAAATAATTATGTTTATTGATGAAATACACATGATAGTTGGTGCTGGGGCATTAGAGGGCGCTATGGATGCAGGAAATATGTTAAAACCACTTCTTGCTCGTGGAGAAATACATTGTATTGGTGCGACTACGTTAAATGAATATCGAAAGTATATCGAAAAAGATGGCGCCTTAGAACGAAGATTTCAAAAAATTAAAGTTAGTGAACCAAGTGTTGAAGATACTATTACAATTTTAAGAGGTTTAAAAGATAGATTTGAGGTTCATCATGGTGTTAATATTTCTGATAAGGCTTTAGTCGCCGCTTCTGTTTTATCTAATCGTTATATAACTGATAGATTTTTACCTGATAAAGCTATTGATTTAATAGATGAAGCATGTGCGACTATAAAGGTTCAAATGGATTCTGTACCTGAGGCGATGGATGAATTAACAAGAAAAATTATGAGCTTAGAAATTGAAAGACATGCTTTGAAGAAAGAAAAAGATGATATAAGTAAAAGAAGGATGGAACAAATAGATAGTGAACTTGCTATTTTAAAAGATAAAGAAAAAGAATATCGAAAAAATTGGGAAAATGAAAAGAATATTAATGAAAAAATTTCCATAAAAAAGAAAGAATTAGAACAGGCTCGTTTTGATTTAGAACTTTATGAAAGTAGATATGATTTAGAAAACTCAGCAAAATTAAGACATGGTATTATTCCTAGTTTAGAGAAAGAACTTAACAATTTAAAGAAATTAGATGAAAATAAGATACTTAGTGATGAAGTTACTGAAGATAGTGTAGCAGAAATTATTTCTAAATGGACTAATATTCCTATTAGCAAACTAACTAGTAGTGAAAAAGCAAAAGTTTTAAATTTAGAATCTAATATGAAAAAAAGAGTTAAAGGGCAGGATAGTGTTTTACAATTAGTATCTGATGCTATTATAAGAGCAAGATCTGGTATTAAAGATATTAATCGTCCTATAGGATCGTTCATCTTTTTAGGTCCAACTGGAGTCGGAAAAACTGAAGTTGCTCGTACCTTGGCATATGAGTTATTTGATGATGAAAAACACATGATTAGAATTGATATGAGTGAGTATATGGAAAAACATTCAGTTAGTAGATTAATTGGTTCTCCTCCTGGTTATGTTGGATATGATGAGGGGGGACAGTTAACTGAAGCTGTAAGAAGAAATCCTTATAGTATAGTTTTATTTGATGAAATAGAAAAGGCTCACAAAGAAGTATTTAATATACTCTTACAAATATTAGATGATGGTCGTATTACTGATAGTCATGGAAGAACTGTTGATTTTAAAAATACTATTATAATTATGACTTCTAATCTTGGTAGTGAGTATATATTAGATAATGTTAATGAGAATGAAAAACAAGTCGCAGTAATGAATGCTTTAAAAGATAATTTTAAACCAGAATTTTTAAATAGAATAGATGAAATAATAATATTTAATTCTTTATCAAAAGAAGTAATTTATGAAATATTAGATAAATTATTAGATGATTTAAATAGTAGATTAAAGAGTAAACAAATAAATATATCTATAACTGATAAAGCAAAAAGTTATATTGTAGAACATGGTTTTGATTATAACTTTGGTGCTAGAGCATTAAAAAGATACTTAACTAAGAATGTTGAAACATTACTTGCTAAAAGAATAATAGATGGTAGTGTAAAACCAAAAAGTGAATTAGTACTTGATGTAGTAAATAATAATTTATTATTCAAGTAAAGAAAAAAGAGTTTGATGGTAAACTCTTTTTTATAGTTTAATTCATCAACTATAAAGTCTATTTCAGTATTGTTTTATTCTGTTGAGTTTCAATTTGTGGAAAATTATTAAAAATCTATTGCTTGAGAATAAATTATGTGATATGATTAACTCAATAATAAAGACTGTGGATAAGTCA
>JAUNSN010000037.1 GCA_030539175.1 bacterium
TTTCATTGTCTCCTAAACCGTTATATTTTAAAGAATGCTCGCCCCGTATTCACTTACAGTTAACACATTATCATCTCCTATCCTATGAGTAGATTATACTACAAAGAGATAAGATATGACAAGTCTTTTTATATATAAATAAAAACTTTACAAATCAGATACTTTTATAATATAAATGCTTTTTTCTTTATAAAAAGCATAAAATATATCTTCTAATTTTAATTTCTTATTTTTTAAAGATTTAATTACCCAATTTTTATCTTTATTAATACCTTTTAATGTATCATCTTGTATTTTACCATCTAAAATTAATGGTAATGGAAATGGTGTAGAATTATGTTCTTTAGAAAATATAGATAATTGACCACTAGTTTCTAATACTGCATATTCTATTTCTTCTATACTACGATAACCTTGTTCTCTTAGTTGAACTAATAGATCATCTAAATTATACTTTTGCTTTAACATTTCTTTAAACTTTAATTTACCATTATCTATTATAACAGATGGATTACCATCTAAATATCCTCTTAGAGATGGTAATCTTAAAGTAATAAATGCTAATATTACTTGTAATGCAGTTAATGTTAATATGGGAATAATAGAATATAAAATATTATCATCATAATTTTCTATACTTATTATAAATAAATCAGCCATTGATATATATACAATTAAATCTATTATACCTAACTGCCCTACTTCTCTTTTACCCATAATTCTATATACAATAATTATTAAAAAATAAAAGAATATTGTTCGTAAAGATATTGTTACTAGTTCCATTCTATCACCTATTATATTATGAGAAAAAGCATAATATTTATACTTCTACATATAAATAAGTAGGGTGATATATTTTGATAAAATTTTTAAAAAGTATAGGTATAACTACTTTAACTTTACTAAGTTTAATATTCTTTATAACTATTCTAAATTATTTTAATATTATAAAAAATAATTTATTAACTATATTATTATTAATTACTCCCTTAATATCTTTATTAATTGGAGGAATAATTATGGGAAGAGGCGCGGATAAAAAAGGATATTTAGAAGGTATAAAAGTAGGTGTAAGTATGGTTATAATAATTATTTTATTTAATATTTTAGCTTTACATACTTCTATTAATATAAAAAGCATCATATTTTATATTATATTAATTATTATAGCTATGCTTGGGGGAATGATAGGTATTAATATAAAGAAAAAAGAAGTATAAAACTTCCTTACTTAGTTTGATAAAAAACATTAATATTACTAGCTGAGATTACTCCATCAGAGACAGTTAAATTAACAGTGCCTTCTGGTATATTAATAGTTGGTAATATAACATCTTTTATTACTGGATTAGTTAATTGATAATATACAATAAGTGGTGTTCCCGCATTATTTTTATCTACTAAGAATCTTTTCCAAGCATCGGCAACTCCACCAATACTATCATAACCAGTCTGTGAATTATACGTTGATGGTAAAGTTAAATTCAACAAAGTTCGATCTATTTTCATATAAAAGGTATTACTAGAAGTTGCAATTCCATTAGAATTATTAGATGAACTCCAAACAGAATTAACACTTTCAAACATATTACATAATAATGGTGTATTAACATTAGTCGTCGCCCCTACTGATGATTGGACAGAAAAAGTTGTTAATTCATTTCCATTATAGGGAACATAGTTTCCCCAATGCTCAGTACCATAATAAGTTTTAACACCAATATTTCTTACTATTTTACCATTACCATAATCTATATAATCACTAACACTACCAACTTTTCTTAAAGGTTCATCTAAAGGAATAGTTATTGTTTCATTATAATATGGTTCATAATCAGTCACGCCTGTATTTCCCTCACGAATATCCATCCACTGAATAATAAAACCAGTAGATAAAGATGGTGCTGAATTATAAAAAAGAATAAAGTTTTGGGTATAACCACTAAATGTAAAACTAGATGATACGGTTACAAATTCAGTTGAACTAACAGGAAAATTGAGAACATTATTTCCATCAAAGAAATAACCACTTACACTATTTAATCCTATACCTTTCATTCTTACTGTAACAGTATAAGTCTTTCCAACCTCAAAAGTATGAGGAGGAGCAGACCATATTAAACCAGGAGTTGATGTTGTTTGGTTATAAAGAACTTTATAACCATCTACTTCTTGTGATACAATAACATTTTGATTAGCTTTCCAATAAGTAGTATTAGTATTAGTAAAATCTAAATAATTATATAAATTAGTACTAGTAGTTATTATATCAATACTTCCATCATCTCCAAGTGAATTAATAGCACTTGGAGTTGATGGTGATATTGGGGTATTTTGAACTGAATTACCATTTATTTGATAATTAGATAATGGCATCCCTACCGAATTAGATAATAAGACAGAAGAAGTACCAGTAGTTGATATTGAAGTATTTACATCACTAGCATTAGTTCCACTAGCATATACTTCAAAAGAAAATGCTTGATTTGTAATAGAACTATAATTATCTTCACTACCATCTATCCATATATATAACTTATATTTATCTTCAACAGTAGTAACATTTTGCAAAGTAGTTAAAGCTATAACATCATTAACACTTGCGTTAGCAAAGTTAGAAGAAGATATTTCGACATTATTCTTTTCTAAAGACCATTTAAAAGCACTATCCTTTAAACCACTTCCTAAATTATTTATCTTTAAATATAAATTCATAGTAATTGCTAAAGTAGTTTCTTTTTTTGCTCTAACTACAATAGACTTAGTAATACCATCTTGCTTTGTTAATACTGGTAATAAATTAAAACCACTTATATTAGCTCCTCCATCATATAATACTTCTACTCCCTCTAATTCTATATTAGCTGTTGTATTAGTTGGAGAAACCCAACTATATAAAGCATAACTAATACTTAAAAATGAAATAACTAATGTAATAATCATAATTGAAAATATTATTTTATTTCTTTTCACAATTTACCAACATTCCTTTCAACTACATTATAATAAAAACACTACTCCACATTCTCCAACTTAACACTAACTAACTTACTTATACCAGATTCTTGCATTGTAATACCATATAATACATCAACATATTCCATGGTCTTTTTTTTATGAGTAATTATAATAAATTGTGTTTTATCTTTATACCTAGATAAATACTCTCCAAAAGATGCTACATTAACTTCATCAAGAGCCGCTTCAACTTCATCTAAAATACAAAATGGCACTTGTTTAACATTCATAATTGCAAACAACAATGATATAGCTGTAAAAGTCATTTCTCCACCTGATAATACTGATAAAGATGTAAACTTTTTACCTGGTGGTATAGCAATTATATCAATACCAGTTTCTAATATGTTATTAGCATCCGTTAATTTTAATTCAGCCGATCCTCCTTTAAACAAATCTCTAAAAACTTGTTTAAACTGAATATTTATTTCATTAAAAGTTTGTAAAAACTTTTCTTTCATTATATTATCCATTTCATCTATTACTTCATATAAAGTATCTTTTGCAGTTAACAATGACTCTCTTTGTTTAACTAAAAATGTATATCTTTCATTTATACGGTTATACTCATCAATTGCTCCTAAGTTAACCATTCCTAAACTATCAATTTCCTGTTTTAAACTTATAACTTTTTCTCTAGCAATAGATTGTTCATATTCTAAAAAATATTTTAATCTAGCATTATCATAAGTCATACAATAATCACTAGTTAAAGTAAGAAGTAAATTATCTAACTTTACATCATAACGATTTATTTTTACTTCTAAATTATAATACTGTCTATTTAATTTATTTAATTCTAAATTACTTGCTCTATTATTATCTTCTAAACTACTTAAAAGTTCAGTTTTATTATCTTTTTGCTTCTTTAAATCTTCGATTGTTTTTTCAATTAAAGACTTTTTATTATTTTCTAATAAATAACTTTCAAACAACTTATCTTCCATTATATTACCATTATTATCGTAACTATTTATCTCTAACATTAAGCTATTTAGCTTATTTTCTAGTTGCTCTTTTTTTAATATTTGTTCTTGTAAATTATTATCCTCTATTTGTCTTATCATCTTTTTATCAACTTGTTTTTTTTCTAATATTATTTTTTCTTGTTGTAATTCTTCTAATATCTTAGTATTATCCTCTATTTCTTCTAATAAATTATTATAACTTTTCTCTAATTCTTGTAATTTTCTTTTCTCTAAAATAATACTACTATTTCTATTATTAATACTTCCCCCAGTAATAGAACCACCTACATTTACAACTTGTCCATCTAAACTAACTATTTTATAACGACTTTTTATTATTTTACTTATCCTTTTAGCACCCTCAATAGTTGCAACAACAATAGTACATCCTAATAAATTATTAACAATATTTTGATAAATACTATTACTACTTACTAAATTACAAGCTATATCAATATAATCATTATCATCTTTTATTAATCTTTGAATATTCTCATCTATATATCTACTTTTAATAACATCAAGTGGTAAAAAAGTACATCTACCTATTTTATTCTTTTTAAGATAATTAACACAACTTATAGCCACTTCACTAGTATCAACTACTAAATTATTAGTACTCATTGCTAAAGCTATAGAAATAGCTAATTTATATTCATCTTTTATTTCCAATAGATTACCAACTACATTATGTATACCTGTTAAATTAGAATTATTTAATATATTTTGTACTGCACTTGGTAAAGAACCATTATCATCTAACTGTTCTCTTACTTTTTTTATACTATATTCTAAATCTAATAATTTTCTTTTACTATCAGTTAATTTAGTATTAAAGATATTATAATTATTAAGAGAAGTTCCATATTCTTTAGCTAATTTAACAATTAATTTATCTAATTCTTCAATATTTTCTCTTATATCATTAATAGTTATATTTAATTTATTTAATTCCTCATTCAATAATATTTTCTTATTCTTTAAAACAATTAATTTATCTTTATCAATATCTTTATTTCTAACTTCAAACAACTTCATTTGCGTTTTTATATCTTGTACTACATCTATTTGATACAACAAATCATTTTGATTAGTAGTAATACTAGTTTCTAATTGTTTAATATCTTTTTTAATTTTATCTATATCAATTAAAGAATTACTAGTACTAGAAGTTAATTTTACAATACTTTCATTAAGTTTTAATTTCTCTTTTAAACTGTTTTCTTGTTCATACTTAATAGTATCTATATCATGTACTATTAAAGATATTTCAACATCTTTTAATATATCTTTCTTCTCTAAATAAGTAGTTGCTTTTTCGTATTGTTCTTTTAAAGGAGTTAAACTTTTTTCCAATTCAATTGTTATATCATTAATTCTTAATATATTATCATTAGTCTTATCTAACTTTCTTAATGCCTCTTCTTTTTTCTTCTTATATTTTAATACACCTGATGCTTCTTCAAATACACCTCTTCGCTCTAACGGTTTATTTGATAATATCTCAGATATTTTCCCTTGAGAAATAATATTAAATGACTCTTTACCAGCATTAGTATCAGTCATTAATTCAACAATATCTTTTAAACGACATCTTTCATTATTAATAAAATATTCATTTTCTCCACTACGATATACTACTCTTTTAATACTAACTTCACTAAAATCTATTGGTAAATAATTATCACTATTATCAAACACTAAAGTAACACTTGCATTATTAACTGCCTTTCGTGAAGTACTTCCAGCAAAAATAACATCAGTCATAGTAGAATCTCCCCGTAATGATTTAACTGATTGTTCTCCAAGCACCCATCTAACCGCATCCACAATATTGCTTTTACCACTTCCGTTGGGTCCGACTATACCATTAATGTTTTTACTAAAATCAATAGTTATTCTATCAGCAAAAGATTTAAAACCATAAGTTTTTATTTGTTTTAAATACATAGTATATCACCTTTTCTTATTTTTCTTCTTCACTTAACTGTCGATATGCAACTTTACCAACTAGTGTTTTAGGTAAAGCTTCTTTAAACACTATTTCATATGGCAATGAATATTTTGATAAACTTTTTTTACAATGTTGTAATATTTCTTCCTTTAATTTATTAGATGGTTCAATACCATTTTTTAAAACTATAAAAGCTTTAGCAACTTGTTTTTTATAAGGATGTGGTATACCTATAACAGTAGACATTAAGACACTAGGATGACTATCAATAACATTTTCAATATTCTGCGGATAAATATTATAACCAGAAGTAACAATAATTCTTTTTAATCTTTGTTTAAAGTAAATAAATCCTTCATTATCCATATACCCTAAATCACCAGTATGAAGCCAAATATTACCATCTTCATGTCTTTGTAAGGCATGATTAGTTTCTGATTCTTCATTTAAATAACCAACCATTATTGTCGGACCACTTATAACAATCTCACCTTCTTCGTTATATCCTAAATCATTATGAGTATTAGGTTCAACAATTTTATAATATGTATCTGGATAAGGAATACCAATACCACTTTCCCGATAATAATCAATTGGTGTTAAACAAGTACCAGTAACACATTCAGTTAATCCATAACCCTCTCTAACTGTAATATTAGCATTATGTTCTTCAAAAAATATATCTATTTTCTTTTTTAAACTAACTGATAAACTATCGCCCCCCGATATAGCACATTTAACAAAGGATAAATCAACATTATCCATATGTTTATTAGTTAAAAGAGCTTCATACAAAGTTGGAACACCTGCTATAACATTAGGCTTATACTTTTTAATTATTTTATCAAAATGTTTTGATGAAAAAGATGGTAAAATAATAGATGTTCCTCCAAATGTAAATACTGTATGAATACAAATACCAATACCAAATCCATGGAAAATTGGCATAATTGCTAAAACACTATCTTTTTCTTTTAAACAACCACAAGCCTCTATACTAGATATTGCTAAAGCATTAAAATTATAGTTAGATAACACTATTCCCTTTGATTTACCAGTTGTCCCTCCACTATATAAAATAACAGCATAAGCATCTTTTTTTAAACAAGCATTAGTTTGTTTAACATAATCTTTACCATTAGCAATAAAATTAGCCCAAGTAATAACATTATGATTAGCAGGAATCTTTTTTACTTTCCTTCCCTTTGTTATCATATATCCTAATTTCATTAAAGACGGCATATATTCTTTAACAGTAATTGAAACTAAATTTTCTACTTTAGTTTCAATTACTATATTGGCAATTTTCTCATAAGTAAAATCAATAAAAAATAAATACTTACTTTCAGTTAAATTAAGATAATACTTAATTTCATTCTCCCCCGATAAGGGATGAATTAAATTAACAACCCCACCTACTTTATTAATTGCATAAAATAAAATAACTGCCTCAGGTGTATTAGGTAAACATAACGTTACAATATCCCCTTCCTCAACACCAATATTTTTTAATCCTTTAGCACATTCCTCTATTTGAACTAACATATTGCCATAAGTAACTAACTTACCATAATAATTATAAGCAATATTTTCTAAATATTTATTCGCTGATTCAACTAACAAATCATATATAGAACTATCTGGATAATCTAAATGTTTCTTCATCCCAATTTTATCATACATCTCATACCAAGGAGTCTTTATTTTTATATCTTTCTTTTTCATACATTACCTCAATTCATTATTTTTTTAACTAATTGTTTATTATTATAAATAGTTACCTCATCAGGTAGTAAACTAATACTAAACTTTTTATCTATAATACTTTCACCATCATAATTACATATAATTTCTTTTTTTGATATAATCTTAATACTATCACTTATTCGTTTATGAACATGGGGACTTTCTTCATGAGTAGTACTCTTTAACTTATTCAACATTTTAGGAATTTGTAACTTAGATATTTTATCAACAAAATATATATCAAACTTTCCATCATCTATTCTAGCAGATGGACCAATACAATAACCACCACCATAATAAGAACCATTACAAATAGTTATAATTGTATATTCTCCCTTTTTTAAAGTATTATTTAAAATAAACTCTATTTCTTTAAACTTAAAAGTAAAAAATGTATATACAATACTACTTTTATATATTAAAGATGACGGAATATGTTTCTTTTTCATAATTTTTACATTATCTCCCACTTCAGCATCTATTCCAATACTAGCAACATTTATAAAATATACTTTATTTAACTTACCAATATCAATTTTAAATAATGTATCTTGTCTATCTTTAATAACCCGATAAAAATCATTACCACATCCACATGGTATTATTCCTAACATATTTTTAGTACCTATTATCCCATTTAATACCTCATTTAATGTCCCATCACCACCAACTGAATAAATAATACAACTATCACGTTTATATTTTTTAGCAATATCAGTCGCATCATTTTTTTGTTTAGTAAGATGAATATCATAATCTAATTTCTCTATTTCACAAATATTTTTTATTCGGTTATACATCTTTAATCCTCGACCACCACCAGATATCGGATTAATTATAAAAACATACTTCATACTACACCTACTTTTTTAATATCAATTCTTTAACTTTATCCATCAATAATCTATTAGCAGATTCTAAAGATAACTTACTAACATCTATTGCTTGACCAATTCGTAATTTTACACCCTTTCTAAATAAACGATACTTTCCAGTAATAGCAAAAGGCACGATTAATGTATTAGTCTTTTTAGCAAAAGATACGGCACCATATTTAAAAGGCATTACTATATCTTTTGTTTTATTTATTGTTCCCTCAGGAAATAACCCAATAATTTTTCCCTCTTTTAACGCCTCCTCAGCTAAATTAGTTGCATTCTTATCTCTAATTTTTCTATCAACTGGAATAGTTCCAACTGCCCTAAAAAAAGGGGCAAAAACACTATCATGAAGTTCTTTTTTAGCTAAGAAATGAATTGTTTTATTACATGCACTTCCAAGAATAATTGGATCTAACTGATAAGTATGATTACCAGCAAAAATAAAATTACCAGATGACGGAATATTTTCTTTACCAACTATAGTTGGATGATATAAAAATCTAAATATTAAAGTAAAAGGCACACGTAAAAAGCGATATAACCAAGCTGAATTATCTTTCATATTAACACTTCCAAACTATTCTCAATACAGTAAGTATATCATGAATTTCAGACAAATATCAACTAATTTACACAAGTTAAAGATAGATTAACAAACAGTAAACCCTTATCTTAACAACACTTTCTTATTTTACTACAAGTAATTCTTCCAAACTATTGCAGTAATAATAAAAAAAATATATAATATTACTTACAGAGGTGTATTTATGATTTTAGATGTAGAAGAAATAATTATTATGGTTTTATCAACTTTTGTCATTTCCCTAATCTTAGTACCATTAATGAAAAAAGTTGCAATATATATTAATGCATTAGATATTCCCAAAGATGAAAGAAGAATGCATAAAGATAATGTTCCCAAACTTGGTGGCTTAGGTATCTTTCTTAGTTTTTTATTTGGTTATATTTTCTTTGGCAAACAATCCATTCAAATGAATTCCATACTAATTGGTAGCTTCATAATTATCATTACTGGTTTAATAGATGATATTAAACCTATAAAAGCAAGATATAAACTTATTGGTCAAGTTGTTGCTGCCTTACTAATTCCCCTTTATGGAAATATGGTCCTTACTGATATATCAGCATTTGGTATATATATTAATTTTGGAATTTTTAGCATTCCCCTTACTGTATTATTTATTATTGGAGTAATTAATTGTATTAACTTAAGTGATGGATTAGATGGATTAGCTGGAGGCATTTCTTCAATTTATTTTATCACTATTGGTATTGTCGCCTCCCTTATGTCAAATACTGGTGGATTAGATGTTATCCTAACATTTATCATGTTAGGATCAACCCTCGGTTTTTTAGTCTATAACTTTTATCCAGCTAAAATATTTATGGGAGATACTGGAAGTATGTTTTTAGGTTATATAATTTCAGTTATAGCCTTACTAGGATATAAGAATATTACTGTTACTTCTTTAATTATTCCTATCTTTCTACTTGCTATTCCTATTCTTGATACAGCATTTGCTATTGTAAGAAGACTAATTAAAAAAGAAAATATCTTTACTCCTGATAAACAACATTTACATCATCAAATATATAACATGTGTTTCTCTGTTAGAACAACAGTTATTTGTATCTATATTATAGATATTCTCTTTGCTCTTGTCTCAATACTCTATAGTATAAATAACCCAACCTTAGGTATTATTCTTTATATCTTCTTATTTATCTTAACTATATGGTTCTTAATCTTTTCCAACATTATTAGAGAAAGAAAAAAAGCAGAAGAAAAAAAGAAAAAAAATATCTTTAATAAATTAAAGAGGAAAAAGAAATGAAATCATTTTTCGATAAACATTTTATAAAAATTATAATTATATTTGTTATTTTATCTCCTATAATAGACTTACTAACATCACTAACTATAAGATATAACATATTTAGTATTGGTACTATAACTAGAGGAATATTTTTAATATTTTGTTTAATATATTATTTCTTCTTCTATAATAATAATAAAAAAATATTATTATTTCTTATACTAATATTTATATATATAATTCTATTTAGTATTAACAACTACTCATATACAAATATATCTAATTGTATAAAAGCATTTTATTACCCTATTCTTCTTTTAATACTTTTAGATATTAATAAAAAAAATCATATTAATTTTAAAACTGATTACTTCATAATAATAATAGTTACTTATTTAATGCTCATATATATACCTAATATTACTAATACTGGCTTTAATAGCTATTTAGACACTAAATTAGGATCAACTGGATGGTTTTATTCCTCTAATGAAATAAGTGGTATAATATCATTATTAGTAGTATTACTTATTTATAAAACTTTTAATAATAATTATAATCAATACTTTAAAATATTTATGTATATTAGCTTATTAATTCTTCTATATGTTTCTCTTACCATAGGAACTAAATCAATAATACTAAGTATTGGTATAAGTGCTATATTCTTAATTATTATTTATCTTACCTCCTTAATAAAAAGAAAAAAAATTATAATATTTACCAGTATACTAAGTAGTATACTTATTGGAAGTATCATCTTTATTACCTATATTATTCCTAACACTACATTTTATAAAAATATTAACATTCATCTTGATTACTTAGAACAAGATAGTATTAGCTCTATCTTTAAAGATGGTGCATTAATCGATCATTTTATATTCTCATCAAGAATTAAGTTTTTAAATGATACTAAAGATATTTATGAAATAGATACTTTTTACAATAAATTAATTGGTATTGGTTATGAAAAAAGTACTAAGATGATTGAAATGGATTATTATGATATATTATTTAGACATGGTATTATTGGTTTTATATTATATAATATTTTAGTATTATCATTTAAAAATATTAAAAAGTTAAAAACAGAAACAAAATGTTTATTATTAAGTCTATTATTAAGTATAATCCTATCTTTATTTACTGGACACATAATAATTAATCCAGCTGTTTCTACAATATTAATATTTATAATTATTAGTCTAATTAATCAGTTAAAGGAGTTACCATGCAAACAATAGGTATAATCGTTGAATATAATCCATTACATAATGGACATATATATCAAATAAATAAAATTAGACAAATGTATAATAATTGTATTATTGTCATTATTGTTAATAATTGTTTTATGCAACGAGGTGAAATAAGTATTGTTAATCCCTATTATAAAACTCTTACTGCCTTAGAATATGTTGACTTAGTTGTCGAATTACCTACTATGTTTGGATGTC
>JAUNSN010000002.1:0-40376 GCA_030539175.1 bacterium
AATCATTTTAATAAATCAGGATTTTATTTAAAACACTTAACAATATCTCCAATAAAAGGTGGAGATGGTAACATTGAATATTTAACTTATATTTCAAATAAAATAAATCTTAATTCAAAAATAAATGTACTCGGTATAGTAAAGAAAGCTTTTAAAAAAGTATAGGAGGATTTAATGAAAAAAAATATTGTATTTATGTTGCAAAATGGAATTGGCTTTGGGCATTTTAAATTGGCATTAACAATATCTGAATATTTAAAAGAAAAATGTAATATTTCTTTTATAACACAAGCAAAATCCACAGAAATTTTTGATAATTATGATTATAAAGTATATAATTTTCCTATGCTTTATACTTTAAAATCAAATAATGAAATATTAATTATTAATAAAATTATCAACAATTTGCTAGACAATATAAAACCCGATGTTGTTATTGAAGACACTTATCCAGAAGATTTCTATTTAAACCTACCATCCTTAATGAATGTTTCAAAGGTTTTGTTATTAAATAGGTTAAATAGTTCTGAATTTGAAAACTTTTATTATAATGGTATTTTGAATCAATATGATAAATTAATAGTTTTAAAAGACAAAGAGTGCTTTATTAATGATATAACTTCATTAGAAGTAAAAAATTATGTTAATAATTCCCGAAATATTGTTTATTTAAGTGGTGTCTTTAATGAACCATCTAAATTAATAAAAAATAATATTTCAAAAAAATATAATATTAATAATTATGACAAAAATATTGTAGTAAGCTGTGGTGCTGGTGGTTGGCATATAGGATCTAATGTATGTGAAGATATTTTCAATAAAACTATTGAAACTACTAATATATTAATATCCAAAGGTATTAATATACAAACTATACTTATTTTGGGGCCTTATAGCAAATATTTAGAAAAAGATTTAAAATCAAAAATTCGTAATAGTAATATAAAAATAGTTGATTTTGAAACTCATCTTGATGCATTATTTCATGTAGTAGATTTATGTGTTTTAAGACCTGGTTACAATTCAACAATGGAGGCAATTTCTGGGAATTCTAATGTATTGTTACTGCCAGGAATTTCTTATATGGAAGATCAAGAAATATGGTGTAATGAATTAAAAGAAAAATATGGTGTTGATTATTTAAAAGTAGAGGAATTAGAAAAATTAACAAATAAAATAGAATGCTTATTGAATAAAAATATAAGAAAGACTAACACTGTTAGAAATAATACTAGGAATGTTGCCGAAGAAATTTATAGAATAACAGAAAGAAAAATTTCTAATGTAACGATAAGATTAGCAATTAATTATCCATTTAATCAAAAAATTAAATTATCAAATAAACTATTGAATAAAAACATAAATATATTAACAAAGAAAGAGAATATTATTGGTATTAATGATATTCCTGTGTTAAATTTAAGTGATATACCTTCTAAAGAATATAGCAATTATGATTCCTTTATAATATATAATGATAAAAATTTCGAATATGAACGATTAAACTATTATGATACTAGATATCACATTGGAAGTGATGGGCATGTAATAGTTCAATATGATGAAGTTGTTTATGAAAACTTTGAAGATACTATAAAACAGTTAAAGACAATTTTAAATAATCCTCGAAAATTCAATAATAATATAGTAATAAATATAAAGGAAACTAATCAAAAATTAATAAATGAAATGATAACTTTGTTGATCGATTATTTAGAAGAAAACAATATTAAAATTGAAAGTTTAGATACTTATTTGAATGAGATTGTTAATGCAAAAGCTTCTGATTTTAAATATGGATATTATAGACCAGAAATTACTAAATTAAGTTAAAGGAGTGAATTTATGAATAGATTTAAAAGTTATGATTTATCTATTATTTCACTTGAAAACATAGATAAAATGATAGAGGATTACTTAATTCAAATAAATAATAAGACTCTCAAAAAAGTTGAAATTAATATTGATAATACAAAAATGAATATCAATATAGAACCATATTATTTTATATCTGATAAGTGGCGTGAATTTATTGAATTACTTAGTAGTAAGAATGTTAAATTCTGGTTTAGGGATGATGATTGTGGTATTGATAATGATTCATTATATCATTTATTGGAATATATGAATAATAAAAAAATAGAAATCTTTCTTGCTGCAATTCCTGAAAATACTGATGAAATACTATCGAATAAAATACAAAAGTATAATTCTTTATATGTTGGTCAGCATGGTTATGCTCATAAAAATCATTCCTTAAGTGAACAATCAGAATATCCTCCTAACAGAGATACTGAGATTGTAAAAAAAGAATTAATAGATGGTGATTCAAAGTTGAAAACATTGTTTAAAGATAAATATTTAAAAGTATTTATTCCACCATGGTTTGAAATTGATAAAAAAACAATTCAAATGTTAAAACAATTGAATTATTTAGCTGTATCTAATTTTTGGGATAACCAAAAAAATCCATATGGAATTATAGAAGCTAACTGTCAAGTTGATTTTGTAAATTGGGAAAATGCATATACTTTTGGTGGTGAAGATTATATTTTAAAACAAATAATATGTGAATTAAAGAAAGAAAAGAAAAATTATCATATTGGTTTATTATTACACCATGAAAGAATGGGGAAGGAAACATATATGTTTTTAGATAAATTAATTGATGTAATTCAAGAATACTCTAAATTTGAAAGTATCAAAGATGTAATAAAATATGTTGGAGTTGAAAATGATTAGTGTAATTGTCCCATTGTTCAATTCAGAAAAGTACATTTATAATTGTGTGAAAAGTGTAATTGCTAATACATATAAAAATTTTGAAATAATTATTGTTAATGATGGCAGTAATGATTTTTCGTTAAGTATTTTGAATCAAATAAATGATAAAAGAATAAAAATATTTAACAATAATGGAAAAGGTCCTGGAAGTGCTCGTAATCTCGGTTTAGCTGTTGCAACAGGAGAATATATATTTTTTTTAGATAGTGATGATACACTTCCTATTAATGCATTAATGGATTTAAAAAGCAATATTGAAGATAATGATATCGTAATTGGTAATTATAAAATATTTTATGATAGTGGAACATGTGATAATTTTATTACTCCTAATGATTCAAAATTTAACACGTTCTTTGAATCTGTTACTGTTTGGAATAGATTATATAAAAAACAGTTTATACAGGAAGCAAATGCTAAATTTGAAAGTATTACTCAAGGAGAAGATAGACTCTTTTTGGCAGATTTGTATTTGTATAATCCCAAAGTAAAAGTAATTAATAATTACGTATATAATTGGTTGCGACATGAAAATGATTTATCACCTTCACTTACACATATTAAAGACCATACTATTTTTGATGCACAAGTTAAATGTATGATTGAATTTAAAAAAAGATTATATGATAAAATAGATTATAAAGATAGGCAACAATTATTAGACCATTTAAGATATTCATGCATATACTTATTAAATATAAAAGATAATTGTGATAATTCAAAATGTGATTTTGAAAAATTTAATGATTTTGTTAATTTGTTGGAATTTGGAAACAACCAAAAATTATATAAAGAAATTTTTAAAAGAGAATGGAGTGAAAATAATGAGTGAAAAATATGATATAGATAAAAAAATTAAAAAGATGGAAAATGAAATAATTGAATTAAGGAAAGAATGTAACTATTGGTCTAAAGAGGTGGAAGATTTGGCTACCTTAACAATGCATAAAATGCGTGGACCATTTATTTCTTTTGAATATCATTTAGCAGATCATTGCAATTTAAATTGTAAGGGTTGCGATCATTTTTCTCCATTAGCAGAGAAAAAATTCACAGATTTTGACAAATTTAGTAATGATATCCATAGAATGTCTGAATTATTTAATGGAAAAGCTAGATCAATACATATTTTAGGTGGAGAACCATTGTTACATAAAGAAATATGTAAATTTATGAAAGAAACGAGAAAAGCCTTTCCAGATAATAATCTTACCGAAATTAGAGTTATTTCAAATGGTATTTTAGTTAATGATATGAATGAAGAATTTTGGAAATGTTTGCATGATAATAATATTATTTTATCTGTTACAAAATATCCTTTAAAGTTAGATTATGATTTAATGGTAAAAAAAGCTAGAGAATTTGATGCAACCTTTGAATTTTATGATAATACAGATAAAGACCAAGTTTGGTACAATATCAAAATTCAAGAAGATGGAAAAAATGAAGCTCGTAAAAGTTTTTATAAATGTTTTGTTGCTAATGATTGTGTAATGCTTAAAGATGGTAAATTATATACTTGCACATTAATACCAAACATTGAGCATTTCAATAAATTTTTCAATAAAAATTTAGAAGTATGTAAGGATGACTGTATAGATATTTATGAAGCAAGAAGTAAAGAAGAAATTTTTGATTTTTTAAGTAAGCCTGTTCCTTTTTGTAGATTTTGTAATCCAGATATAAAAGATTATTCTTTAAGTTGGGAAGCTACAAAAAAAGACATTAATGAATGGTTGTAAGCAATAGGAGTGGATTATTATGGAGTATGTATTATTTTCGTGTGGTAACATAAAAAATATATTAGAAAAAAAAGGTTTGGTTCCAAAAAAGATTATTTCTTTTGAAGCAAATGAATTTGATGGTAAAAATATTATAAGTGTATATAAATATAGAAGTATATATAATGACGAGAAAATATTAATCCCTTCATTTATTTCTGATGATATAAATGTTAATAATATTTATAAACAATTAGTTGATCTTGGATTTGAAGAAAATAATATATATTTTATTCCAATAGAGCAAATATTAGGAGATAATGAATTAGATTACTCCAAATTTTATAATTATGGTAAAGTAACTTATTTGGATTATTTAGAAATAAATATAATAGATTGTTGTAATATGAACTGTAAAGGTTGTAGTCATTTTGCAAATTTAGCACCTAGGACTCCAAAAAATTTTAATGAATATTATAATGATTTTAAACGACTTCGTGAATTAATTCCTCATATTTTCAAAATAAGAATAATGGGTGGAGAACCATTTTTAAATAAAGAATTAAAAAAATATATTGAGATGATAAAAAAAATCTATCCTTATACAGATTTAAGAGTTGTAACAAATGGTTTATTAATTAAGAAAATAGATGATGATATGGTTAGATGTCTTAAAAAAAATAATATTATACTAGATATTTCTGTTTATCCTCCAATAAGAAAACATATTGATGAAATTGTATTTGATTTGAGATCAAAAGGAATAAATGCTTTTTTAGAGCATATATCCTCATTTAAACCAATATTATTGAAAGAAAAACAAAAATATCCATATAAAAAATTAGAAAATTGCAGATGCATTAATTTACAAAGTGGCTATTTATCAGCTTGTCCATTGTCATTTACAATAAAATATTTTAATAATAAATATGGAGATTTATATAGTCAAAATTTAAATTTGATTAATATATACGATAATATAACTGGTTATGAAATAAAAAAAAGATTGGAACAACCATTTGAACTCTGTGATTATTGTGCTCATTATCGAGATGATTTACCTTTCTTCAAATGGGAACAAAGAAATGATAACTCCGAACTTTCCGATTGGGTTTATAAGAAAGGAAAAGAATAATGGCTTTAAGATTTTGTAAGGGAAAATATTTAATAATAGATAATAAAAATATTGCAAACGTTAAAAAAGAAGAATATTTTAAAACGAATAATGAAAAATTTATTATAATAACAAAACAAAATAATATATATGCATACATGGATAAATCACAAAATATTTATTATGATTTTGTGAATAAAGACAATTGTTTTGATGAAGCTAAGAATTTGTTAAAAATAAATGAATTAGAATATATTCCTGTGATTGATAACAATAAAATAATTGGCTTTTGTTATAACGATGAATATTTGGACGATGCTTTAAATAAGATAAAAGATTTAATAGCATTTGCAGATGCTGAAATTTTCAAACAAAAATATAATACTGCTATAATATATAACTATAATGAACTAGCTTATTACCTAGAAAAACTCTTTAAGAAATGTAATATGAATTATGAAATTAAAGATGATATTTTTTACAACAATAATAGTATATTTAAAA
Organism: bacterium; assembly: GCA_030539175.1. Classification (GTDB taxonomy): domain Bacteria; phylum Bacillota_I; class Bacilli_A; order RF39; family UBA660; genus JAUNSN01. The sequence continues at coordinate 6,124 of JAUNSN010000002.1, forward strand.
CTGATAAAACTATGGAATTATATGTTGAAGGTAATCTTGGGGAATCGTTAAATAACTATGCGTTTTGGAAAGTTTTTCATGAGTGGTTGTATTATTCTATCAAACCAATTTATGATATTTATAAAGAATTAAATTCTTTTAAATATAGTGATGAGAAATATATTGTAGAATGTCTAAAAAATAACAAACCATTTATGATGGCTCGAATTGGTAATACAGAGCTATGGATAATAAAACAATACATACAAAAAAAATTGAAAATAATTAATAATTATAATGATTTTTGGTTAAATTTCTTTTTTAATACATCTGGTTTTTTTGCAAAGGATAATAATGTAAATGAAGTTGATAATTATGCTAAAGAAAGTATAGAATCAATAAAAAATTGTGATTTCAATTTATGTTATGGAAATGATGAATTAGCTGAAGGATTAAATCTTGTTTTATCGACATTGCAAGAAAATAACAAAAATTTTAATTGGGATTTACTTTGCAATCCTTTTAATAATAATTGGTTTAGTCATTTGAAAAATAAAAAAGTTCTGATAATAAGCCCTTATTCCAAAAGCATAGAAGAACAAAAAAATAAATTATATAAATTATATAATCACGAATATCCTAATATGCAAATTATAACTTATCAATGCTTACAAACTCAATTAAACAATAATATGGGATATGATACTTTTTTTGAAGCATTAGAAAAAATGAAAGTTGATATATCAAAAATTGATTTTGATATTGCATTTATCTGTGCAGGAGCATATGGCTTTTTATTAGCAAGTTATGTAAAAAATATTGGCAAGAGTTCTATTGAAATATGTAGTTATTTACCAAATTGGTTTGGAGTTAAAATAAAAAGATATTGTACAAATATAAGAATAAATAAATTTTGGAATGAGCATTGGATTTTTCCTGTTGAAAAACCATTAGACAATTCTGAAAAAATAGAAGATAATTGTTATTGGGAGTGAGTTTATGAAAATACTAATTTATTTATATTATCCTATGTATGAAGAGCATTTAGCTGGTGGTGTTCAAGTATGGATAAAAGATTTAATTGAATATATTGAACAAAAAGATAAAACTATAAAATTTCAAATTGTTTGTCCAGATGGTAATGATTATGAATTTGTTAAAAATATTAATGTTGATCATTCTTTGATTGATATGGAAAGAGATTTCTTAACTCCTAGAGATATTTATAATAATATGAATCTGATAAAACAGTATGAAAAAGAAGCTGATATTATATGGATGATTGATCGTAATTTTCCTATTGAATCAACAAAACCAAAATTATTATCGTTAAACACATTATGTTATGAAAGAGAACTAATGAGTATATTTCAAAGCAAATGGAACAAAATGGTAGTTTTAACTCAATTTGTAAAGAATCAAGTGGTTGATTATGTAAATAGTTCAGAATTATTTGAAATACCTTGTTATGTTGATCCTATATTTTTAAATGTTGAAATAGATGCAAATATTATGAATAAGTATTTTGATTATAATCCTAAATACAAGTATATTTTATTTCCTCATAGACCAGATCCTGATAAAGGGCATTTTACTGCAATAGATATTCTTAAAGAACTTATTAAGAAAAATAAAAATTATAGATTACTTATACCTTTGCCACCACAAGCAAAAGAAATAAATGTTGATAGAGAAAATTCATTTATTAATGAAGTAAAAAGATATGTAATGCAAAACAATATGAATGAATATGTGATTTTTCATGAATGGATAAATTATAAAGATATTCCAATGTATTATAAAATTGGTGAATTTACTTTATTTTTATCAAAACTTCCAGAAACTTTTGGATTAACATTACTTAATTCAGTAAGTGTAGGAACTCCAGTTTTAAGTTATGGAACTGGTGCATTAAATGAGGTTGTTCCACCTGGAAATGCTCATTTTAACTTTAAAGATATTTCAACTGCTGTAGATATAATACTAAAAGGAAAAGAAAATTTTGATATAGACAAAGATAAAGAAAATGTTATAAAAAAATATGATTTAGATATCATTGCTAATAAATACATTGAATTATTTAAAGAATTATATAAAGGAGAAAAATTATGAGCAAAGTAAGTATTGTAACAGTAACATTAAATAGGGATTCATTAAAACAAGCATGTGAAAGCGTTGATAATCAAACATTTAAAGATTATCATCATTACGTGTTGGGAGATGGAATTTTACCAACTGAATATTCTAGTGAGAAACGTAGCACTTTAGGATTTTCAACTGCTTTAGGAGCAAAGGAACCAGGAGCTAATATGCCAAATGGTACGCCTAATCCATTATTGAGATGGGCAATTAAAAATTTAGATTTAGGAGAATATTTATGTTTTTTAGATGATGATAATGTTTATAAAAATAATTATTTAGAGGAAATGGTAAAAATTCTTGATACAGATGAAAGTATTGGTTTAGTTTTATGTGGTGCAGAAGATTTACGATATGAACAAAATATTGATGGTTTTCCTGAACTAGGTAGATGTGATAATTCAGCTTTTATGGTAAGAAAAGAAATAGCAAAATCAATTGAATTCCCATATGCATCTTTGGATAAAAATGTAGTACAGGACTGTGAGTATATTAAATTATGTTGTAATAAAACAAAATGGAAAAATTTAAATAAAAAATTACTGGTTTTTGGTTATGGATTAAATCAACCTCCAAAAAGAGGGAAAATAATGTATTTAGAATCGTGGAAATTACCACAAGAAGCTTTCAAAAAAGCATGTAATAAAGAATATGAATTAGCTGAAGAAATGTTTCTTAAGGCAATAGATGACTGTGATACTGATGCTTGGACTATTAGAAAATTATCAGAGCTTTATTTAATAGAAAATAAAAAGGATAGAGCAATGAAATATTTCGAAATGTGGGAAAAACTATATCTTACTACTAAGGAACACCATTTTGCTGTTGATTATTCATACGCTATATATTTAAAATTAATTGGTAAAGATTATAAAGAAAAGTTAGAGAATTCTATTGTTGAAAGAGAAAAGTGGAAAACGAAGGAACCAGATTCTTTAGAACATTATTACTATTTATATTTGTCATATGCATTTCTTGGAAATCAAAAAAAATGCGATGAATATGCAGAAATAATTATAGCAAATGGAAAAGATGCTGTTTTGTGGGCATATCAAGACGTAGCATGGAACTTTTTAGCATTTAAGGATTTGTTTGATGTAGATTATTCAAATATGAGTAAGTTTTTGGAGGTAGTATTGTAGTGAAAACATACTATGTGAGCCCTCACTATGATGATGCTATTGGTTCTTGTGGAGGAAAAATTTATTTTGATTTTTTATCAAATATAAGTTCAACAATAATTACTGTATTTTCAGAAGTTGAAGAACCATTTTCTGAATATGCAAAAAAATTGCATGATTATTGGAAAATAGAAAATCCTTATTTAGAGAGAAAAAAAGAAAATGAAAATGCTTGTATAATTGTCAAAGCTCACGAGATTAATCTTCCTTATAAAGATGCAATTTATAGATCTTGTAATAATAAGTATTTATATCCAAATGATGGGGATATTTTTAATCCTATTAATAGTTTAGATAATGATTTATGTAATCAAATTATAGAAAATATCAAATCTATAATAAAAAAAGATGATATAGTTTATTTTCCTCTGGGAGTTGGGAATCATGTAGATCATATGATTGTTCACAATGTAGGAGTTATTTTAAAAAAAGAAGGTTATAATATTAAATTTTATAGAGATTTCTCTTATAAATGTGATTTAGTATTAAACAATGAATATAAAAAGAACATATTTAAACTTAGTGATGAGTTAATTGAAAAAAAATCTATTGCAATGAGTAAATATGTATCTCAAATAGAAATGCTCTTTGAAAATAAAGAAAAAATTATTGATTATTATAAAATTAAATTGAAAGGAATTGAAGAATATTATGAATAATGAATTACCATTAATTACTGTAATTACAGTTACAAAAAATAGACCAAAATTATTAGAAAGAGCAATAAATACTGTTAAAAATCAAACTTACCCTAATATCAAACATTTTATAGTAATAGACGATTGTCCTGAAACTTTAAGAATGTTGGAAAAAAAGTATAAAAATGATAAGAGTATTTTGTGGGAGTATCATAAAAGAGAAAAAACTGATAAAAGTGGACCAAATATTCTATCAAAATTGAGAACTTATGCAATACATAAAGTTGGAGAAGGATGGTTTTCATTTTTAGATGATGATAATGAATTTTATTCAAATCATTTAGAAGAACTATATTTGTTTGCAATAAAAGAAAAGTGTAGTGCAGTACACTCCAATAGAGAAGTTATGTATAAAGATGGAACTCCATATTTAAAACAAGAATGGCCATGGGGACGAACTTATGATAAAAAAATTGAAACATATAATAATATGTTAAAAGCTGGTGTAGTAGAAAAAGGAAGTAATATTTGGCATGACAAATTTGGATTTACTGTTGATACGAACGTTTGGTTATTAAGAGCAGAATTGTTTTGTGATGTGAAAATACCAAGTGAATATTCAATTGATGATTATGAAGAGTGCCGTCCAGAAGATGAAAAAATGATGGAACTTTTAATTAAAAATAATGTTAAAGTTCTTTCAAATGATAAAGCAACAGTAAAATATTATTTAGGTGGATATTCTAATGAAAGTGAAGATCCAATTGAAGGAACTGTAAAATGGGAAAAATAGCACAAGAAAATTTTGTGCCTAAAATTAGAGATTTCATTAATGATTACAGTAATATAAAGTTAGATTACGAAAAAAGATTTAATGAGCCTATAAATAGTGATCCATATTTATCAATTAATTCTTTTCCTTTATCTTATTGCAAGTATAAAGTTAGTATAGTGATTTCTACATGGAACTCTGCAAATACTGTTTTATTCACATTACATTCAATAGAAAACACCTATATTTGTCAAAATTATTGTGATAAATTAGAAGTAGTATTAGTTGATGATGGAAGTTCTGATAATACAGAAGAAATTATATTAAAAGAAAAATTTAAATTTAAATTATTATATATAAAACAAGAACATATGGGTAGAGCTCAGGGTATTAATTTAGGGTGTAAATATGCTACTGGTGAAATGATTATATTTTGTGATTCTGATATAATATTATTTCCTTTTACTTTAGATGAAATTATAAAAAGACAGCAAGAATATTTAGATGAAACAATTTTTTTTGGATTTAGAGAAGATATAGAAAATGCTGAAAATATTAAGAATGTAAAAAAGTTTGTATTTCAAAAAACTCCGAATTTTTGGCTTGATAATAGATTCTCAACAGATTTTTCTGGAAGTTGGGGTACTAATATGATGGCTGAAACTCATTTTTTACAAAACTTGCCATGTATTAAAAATTTTTGGGTAAGTAATAATATAATTAGTATGTATGATTGTTGGCAATTATATAGGATGGTATATGGATTTTTATTTGCTGTAAGTAAGAAAAATTTTAAAGAAGTTGGAGGATTTTCAGAATTTTTAATAGGATGGGGATGTGATGATACGTCTTTTGTATCTTTATGTATTGAAAAAGGAATAAAAATTATACCAGTACCATCTGCTACTTGTTGTCATATAAAACATCCAATTAGAATGAAAACTCAATGGGAAGATGGAAAAAAGAACGAAAAAAAGATGAATGATTATTTATCAAATAGTTTAAGAATTGATTATTATAATCAAGAACTTTCAAAAAGAATTATTAAAAGAGTAGAAATCAATCCATTAAATAAAAAAGAAAAAACTATAAAAAAGTATAATATAATTTTTAAAACTTTATGCGAAGAGGCAAGATATAATTATTATTTGGGGAATTTTGAAAAGTCAAAATCCTTATATAATTCTATATTAAATACGCTTGATGTTAATGATTTAGAAAATTATTTTGATTGTTTAATTCACACTAATGATTATATTATATTTGAGAGCATTAATGACGATCGTAAATATTACTGTTTCTTCTATTATTTAGGAAAACTTTATTTTGATAATTTAATAATTGATTATGACTTTGAAATTAAAAGTAATCATATTTATTATTTAAATAATATGAAAGTTGAAGAGCATATGAAACGTGCTAATCAATATTATGAAGAAAAACAATGGTATTTAGCATTAATGGATTTATTTGCTTCTTATATGTTAACAAAAAACCAAAAAGTTTTATTAAAATGTTTAAATTGTATAAATATGCTAAAAAAAACATAGATTTCATTTTAGAATCTATGTTTTTTAGTTTGTTTTGCCTAAAATCCAATCTATTGAATATTTGTATTTTTTAGCGATGCTATATACGAAACTTGTCTTAATTAAAACCTTACCAGTTTCATATGCAGAATAGGTAGAAGATGTTGTGTTCAAATAATCAAAAATATCCTTTTGTGTAAGCTTATTATCCTGTCTTATTTTTCTTAAATTAGTGGAAACTACTTTAATATCTATATCTGATATTTTGTATTTACAAGCTTCGTTATCAGTTAATCCAGTAACATAATCCATACTAACATTGAAATAATTACAAAAATCATTTAATCTCGTAAGTGGAATAGTGTCTTTTCCTGTTTCCCAACCTGCATAGGTTGATCGTTCAACTTTTAAAATATTTGCTACATCTTCTTGCGTCATTTCATTTTCTTCTCTTATATATTTAATTCGTTTGAAATTCATATGTAAATCACCCAAACCCATTTTCTCATCTAAAATTATTTTTCTCTGAAACTGTGGGAAAATACGAGATAATATGATATAATAATTTGTAATGGAGGGATAATTATGTATTTATCATTTAAAGATTTATTTATAGTTTTTGTTAAAGCATTATTTTTAACAGCAGTAATAACATTATTATTTTTTCTAGGATTTCAATTAATTAGAGTGAATATCAATATTAGTGATTTTCTTTGTAATTGGTTGAACATACCAAAAGAACTTGCATTAACTGTAATGAGTCCAGGATTTGGTATTGAGATAAACATACTGCTTTTGTTTTTTGAAACAATAATAATTACACTTTGTTTTAATAAATTAAGTAATACTAAATTATTTTTGTATTTTTATGATATTTTTGGTTATTAGTGTTTAATTAAATTATTTATGTGTTAAAATAGTAGATAATCTTATTTGAAATGTATTATGAAAAGAGGATTTAGAAATGTATGAAAAATTTTTGGATATTTGTAGTTCAATAAATGAGTATGAGGAGTTACTTTTAAAAAAATCGTATAAGGGAAATGAAAACATATTTAAAACATATGAAGATTATCGTGATTTTTTATTAGGTGACAATGAAAAAGAGAAAACAAGCAATATTTCACTTAATGACTTAAAAGATAGAATTTTAAAGAAAGAAGAAATAGAAAAAGATATTTTTGTTTTTAATATATATATAATTAAAGTAGCAAATATAAATTTAAGTCTTCTTGATAAGAATTATGAAATTACTGAATCAGATAAATATGTTTATGAGTGTGGTGCAATATTGTCTATAAATCCTGATTCAATAGATAAAAAAAGCAATGACAAAATTAATGGATTATTTACAAAGCAGTTTAATGATTTAAATGATGGAGATAACTATTACAATTACATAAAAGAATTTCTTAATAATAGTTCTATAGACAAAATCATTAACAATATTAAAAAAGATATAAATATTAGTATAAATAATATAAAAAATGATTAAAAAAATACAAAACACAAAAAAGTACAAAAACAGCATAAAAAAGTACAAATTCGTATTTGAAATGTATTGTAATAAACTTGTCAAGTGCTATAATATAGTAAAATGAACAAATTATGAGAAAAGCATGACTTTTCTCTTTTGTTTTGCTCATTTTTTTAAAAAAACTATTGACATATTATTTTTAGATGCTAAAATAATAAACAATTATTTTGAGTTATTGATGGCGGTGCTATTTGTAACTGATTTAAAATTTATGAGTAGAAGAGCAGTATCAATTTCTATTTGGATTTATGATGTTGACTTTTTTACTCTTTTTTTTGGAATTGGAGGCTTAAAATGGAAAGGTACGAGCATTTCAAAATTAAGAAAAAAACACATAAAAAATATTTAAATAATGTTTTTGCTGACTCTAAAAGTAAATTATCATTAGTTTTTAAAAGAGAAAACCATGGGATTAATGCCCTTTGATTTTCTCTTTTTTCTTTAAAATGGAAGGATGGTTACTATGGAATTATTAGACAAAATGGTAGAAGAGGATTATAGAGATGATTTCACATTAACAAAACAAGAATTAATGGAATATAATTTTGATGAGACTTTTTTAAAGGTTCAAGATAAATTAAGAGATTTAAAAAAGGCAAGAAATAGATTTATTAATGGATACCATGTAAGAGTTACATCAAGTTATCAACCTCGTTTAGAGGCATACACTCATCATGTTAGTGATAATGTAGGTAGAGAGGTTGAATATAGACTTGATTCTGAAAAGGAATACAATGAATTCAATTATCAATTAAATCGCTTGTATGAGACAATGTCTAAACCTGAGATAGCATTTATTAATGATTGTTTATTATGTAATAGATCTGAAGCATCTGTAAGGGATAAATTCGGAATAAGTAGAGATGGTTTTGTTATAATAAAACAAAGCAGTGTCGTAAGATTTGCAATTGCTTTTAATATAGTAGTTTATAATTAGATTTTTTAGTAACCATTGAGAGCATATATGCTCTTTTTTTAATTAAAGGAGGTGGTTTTATGATTGTATTTAATAGATAGTTTTATATTAAAACTGTATTGACTTTTTTCTTTTTTTGAGTGATTAATATATTAAGAAATATGCTTAATATAAGTATATTTAATCTTAATATAAGCAATGTTAGAGTAGGAGTTGATATATTATGTTTAAATCTTTAAAACTATCTAAAAAGGCAAAAATAATTGGTGTTATTATTTTAATTCTTCTTATAACTTTTTCTTCTATATTATATATTATAAAAATAGATACAAATGATGTTGATAATATTAAAGAAAATAAAAATAATGTTATAAATAAGACTAGTGCAGAAAATAAGGAACAAGATGAAATTCAAACAAACAAAGCAGATACTGTAATAAATTCAAAAAATGATAATGTTACATCATCTGAAAAAAAAGAACAAGATAAAACTACTACTAATAATTCAAATTCAATTCCAAAGAATGATATAAGTAGTAGCCAAACAATTACAGAAGAACAAATAGAACAACCTATTATAGAAACTCCAAAGCAAGAAGAACCAAAGCCTAGTTATATTGGTGTTCCTGATCCAAATCACCCAGATTATTCATTTCATAATGGTGTTATAGAGGAATCTGATAAGAATACTTGCTTGAGCAAAGGGGAAAATATATCTTTTATTGATACAGTGGATATAATTAATACATGGTGTGTACCTGTAAGAGATGGTCAAAATATAATTTTAGGTTATTATTTAGTAATAAAATGTAATTCAGGTAATTGTAATAAATACAAAACTAACTAGTTTAATAGCTAGTTTTTTTTATGTAAAAAAGGAGGAAATATGAAAAATAAATTATTAAAATATTTATTTGCTGTTGGTACTTTTGTAGTTTCAATAATTGGTATGACACAGGTATCAGCATTGACAAATAATCTTACACAAGTAAATAGCCCATATTTTTATAATAGAGATAGTTCATCTATGGGATATGCTTCGTGGTATTGGAAGGAATATAGTTTTGGTAATAGGGTTGCATATTGTATTGAACCTAGTGTTCCAGAAGGTACAAGTTATAATGTTGGAGATTGGAGTAATACAGGATTAAGTAATGATATAAAAGAAAGAATTTATTTACTTGCTTATTATGGTTATGAATACCCAGGACATCAAACATTAAAATATAAAGCAGCAACACAAGCTTTAATTTGGGAAACAATTTTAGGTAGTGACTCTCATGTTGGATTTTCTACTCAAAGATATTCTGCAGGATCAACTTGGGATGTTACATCAGAAAGAAATGATATAAATAATTTAATTGCTAATCATTATAATAAACCAAGTTTTAATGGACAAACTATATCAGGTAATGTAGGAGAAACAATCACTATTAATGATAACAATGGAGTATTATCTAATTATAATGTTATAGCATCAAATGATGCAGATGTTAGTATTAGTGGAAATACTTTAACTATAAGACCAACTAAAGTTGGAAATATTCAATTAAGATTTACAAAAAAACTATATACAACAGAAGAACCAGTAATTTTTTATGGTGATGGAATTCAAAATATGATTGTTGGAGGAGCAGTAGATCCAGTTGTATCAGTAATAAATGTTAAATCTATTGGAGGAGTTGTAGATTTTTCAAAGTTAGATAAAGATAATAAAAATGACATTCCACAAGGAGAGGCTACATTTAAGGGAGCAATATATGGAATATATGATGCAGAAACAGATGCTTTTATTAGTAAAGCAGTAATTGACGAAAAAGGAACTGCTCATAGTGAACCATTACCATATTTAGGTAGATTTTATTTATTAGAAGTGAAAGCTAGTGAAGGTTATCAATTAGATACTACGAAGTATTATTTTGATAGTACATTAGATAATATAAATGCTACATTAAAGGTATATGAAAAAGTAATTAATCGTAATTTTGATTTCACAAAAGTATATGCTGATGCTAAAACAGGATTTTTAAAAGGAGAGCCTAATGCGACTTTTGAATTTTATAATAATAAAAACGAATTAGTTAAAACAATCAAATCTGATAATAGTGGAAGATTTGTAGTAAATATGCCTTATGGAACATATAGAGTTCATCAAGCAACTTCAACTTTAAATTATGAGAAAGTTGAAGATTTTACAATAGAGGTAAAAGAAATGGGTGATACTATTTATCATGTTATATCAAATGCAGAAATACAAGCAAAACTAAAGTTAGTAAAAGTAGATAAAGATTCAAACAAAATATTAGTTAGAGATGGTATAAAATTTAAAATAAAAAATTTAGATACTGGAGAATATGTATGTCAAAATATTACTTATCCAGCACCAAATAAAGTATGCGTTTACGAAACAAAAGATGGTATGTTTGTAACACCACATATGTTAAAATCTGGTAATTACCAAATTGAAGAACAGGAAGATCAAACAATAGAAGGCTATATTTGGAATAAAGAACCATTAAAGTTTTCAATAGATGAAAATAGTGAATTTATTGTAGATAAAGACTTTGGAATAATGCTTGAGGTTAAATTTCAAAATCAACAGGTAAAAGGAGAAGTTGAAATAAACAAAGTTGGAGAACAAATTGTATTTGAAAACAATTCTTTTAGATATGAAGAAATTAAACTTGATGGTGTATCTTTTGAATTATATGCAGATGGTGATATTATTTCACAAGATGGAACATTAATATATAAAGATAAGGAACTTATTAAAAGTTTTAAAACAGTAGATGGTTTCTATAAATTAACTGATTTATATCTAGGCAATTATTGTTTAAAGGAAACCTCAACTGTATTAGGTCATGTATTAGATAGTAAAAATCATTGCTTTTCAATAAAATATAAGGATCAATACACTGATATTGTTTCATTAACTTTAAATCTTAAAAACTATTTGCCTAAAGGTACACTTGATTTTACAAAGACAGACTTAATTTCAGGAGAAGGAATACCAAATACTTATATAGAAATATATTCTGATAATGAGGAAACAGGAGAATCAAAACTTATTTTTAGTGGATATACTGACAGTCAAGGTAAAATCAAAATTGAAAAATTATTTGTCGGCAAAGGACATATAATTGAGAAAGAAAGTGCTGATGGCTATCAAATCACTGATGAAATAGTTTATTTTGAAATCAAAGAAGATGGAGAAATCGTTAAGGCAAATATGAAAAATGAAAAAATAGTAGAAGTTCCAAATACTTTGAAGAATGATTATTGTTCTTATATTGCTGGTTCTTTAATAATAGTAGGAATTGGATTAGTTGGATATGCATTATTTAAAAACAAAAAAAAGAAAAAGTAAGAGATATTTATTAATAGTTGGTCTTTTGCTTTTTTTATGTGGTTCAATATATTTTATATATAATTATAAACAAAATAATGATAATAAAAAAATAGAAGATGAAAGTATAAATGAATTTTTTAAAGAAGAACCTGTAAGTAATATTGAAGAAAAAAATAATCAAAACCAGTCTGAAGTTAAGATAAACAAAACAATTGATTATATGGCAATACTTGAAATACCAATAATTAATTTAAAAAAAGGGTTAGTAGATATTAATTCTTCAAGTAATAATGTAAATAATAACATTTATATTTTAAAAGAATCAACTTTTCCAAAAGAGAATGAAGATAGTCATATTATTTTGGCAGCTCACTCTGGTAATAGTTCAATTTCTTATTTTAAAAATATTATTAAATTAAATATTAATGATCGTATTAATTTATATTATCAAAATAATTTATATAAATATGATGTTATAAAAAAATATGAAATTGAAAAGACAGGTAAGTTGAATATTGATTTAACTAATAATTCTGATTTAACTTTGGTTTCATGTATAAGTAATACAAATAAACAAATTGTTATATTAGCAGAATTAAAACAAGTATATAAATATTAGGAGGTATAGAGTGGAAAAAGTTTCAGTTTATTTAAGTGTCAAAAATAAAAATAGTGATTCTTTGCAAAGTAAAATACAATATATTAAAAATTGGTGTCTATTTAAAAATTATGACTGTGATTTCTATGTTGATAAAATAGAAAGTAGATTAGATTGTAAAAATAGAAATGATATGGATAGACTAAAAGAAAATATATTAAATAAAAAAGTTAATAAAGTTATAGTTCCAAATATAGAAAATATAGGAAGAAACAGTATATTTGTTCAAGAATTTTTATGTTTTTTAGATAAGCATGATTGTATCATTGAAAGTATTGATGGTTCAAATCTAAATTTTCATAGGAACATAATAAATGAAATATTAAATAATTATAAGGAGGAAAGAGAAAGATGAAAAATGAAAATGAAGTAAGAAACTCAACAAATAAATTTGAATTAGAAGGTAATGTAGCAAATATTAGAGATGTTTATGTAAATCAAAATGGAAAGAAAACTTTAAGATTTGATTTAGCACAAAACAATAATGGTAATGCACAATTCGTTCCAATTGCATTAAAAGGAGAATTAGTAAATACTTACGAAAATGATATTAAGAAAGGTAATTGGTTATCAGTTAAAGGTAGAATATCTACTTACCAAAAAGATGTTGAAAGAGATGGAAAAACATATAAAGATAAAGTAATTGAAATACTTGGTTTTGAAATTACAGATAGAACTAACAATAAAATTTATTCTTCTGATGGAGAAGTTCATGAAATAACAGTTAAACAAGAAGAAATGGAAAGATAGTTATGAATAATGATAAAGAAATCAAAAAAGTAGTTTCTGAATTACAAGAACAATGTAATGATTTTTTATCATATATTGATTCATCTAATGAGTGTGCATATTCTGACAGAATGTTGGAAGATATAATAAAAAAAGGTAATTATCTATCTGAATTATATGAAATCAATTTTAGTAATAAAAAAATTAATAATAAATACGAATATGAAATTGATTATTATTGTAATGACAATGATGATTTATATGTTGGATATTTTGTAACAAATAATGAAACAAGTAATAGAATTCAATGTATAGAATGTTATAATACATCAGATTTAAAATGTAATTATAATAATTCTTCTCCAAGAGAAATTGAGATAGAACTTTTAGATATGATAAGTGAGAATAATGGCGAAGAATTTAATTTGCCAAAAATTAGTGGAGCAAGTCATATATTAAAGTTTGTATTTGATTCAGTAAATCAAAGTGAGGCAAATATGTGCCATATAACAGATGAAGAATGGGAAGAATTAAAAGATGATGAAATCTTTATTGATTATGATATAAACATTTTAAAAAATGAAATCAAAGAATATGGATTAAGTGATTATATTACAATAGATTCAGATGGTTATAAAATATGTGGCTATGGTGGTTTGCAAACTCGTTTTATAAATGATGAGAAAGGTAATGGTGATGAATTTGAAAGATGAAATAAAAAAAGGTCAAGCATTTATTGGATTAGATGATAATAAATACTATTTTTTAGGATATGACTATGATGATCAAATTCTATTCACTAATCTTGATTTATGGACTGATAAGGAACAAAAATATATTGAAAAGTCCAATATATTTATTAAAGAAATATTAGATGAAAAATCAGATATAATTGATAATTCAACTTGGTATTATCAATCTATGAAGGAATTAGAGAAATCAACCACTTATGATAAGATTAAAAGGTGTTTAGATATTATTGCTAATGCTAATACTGATGATTTAGAGTTAAGACCAACAGATATTGGTCCACTTGTTAGAGGACAGGCATATAGCAAAGATGTTAATCAATTTTATGAAGTAATTGGTTTTATAGTTGATAATAACATATATGTTGATAATGAATTAAAAGCGAAGCAAAAAGGTTTTTTTGCAATATATCATTCTAATTGTGATAGTGGAGTTCCATTGATATTTGAGAGAAATTTTACAGATAGAGATAACTCATTTGATGGAAAACATTTTATTGCAGGTAATAATGATAGAGTTGATATTGAAGATATAATTTTAAATAAAGAATTAGTTGATTCTTCTATGACTAGTTTATTAAATGACAGATTAGAAGAAAAAGAAAAAAATATGACAAAATAATAAATTGATGTAAGTTCTTTGAAAATTGAGTTAATAACTACACTTTTCTAGGTGTAATTATATATTTTTAGTTTATATCAATTTGTGGGACTGTGTAGTTATTAATCAGTTTGATTAGTAAGTACACAGTCTTTTTTTTTGCAATAATTTAAAGAAAGGGTGATATAATGAAAAATTATTTTAATGTATTAGCAATCTCTCAATTAGAGGGTGGAACATATACAATAGATACAGTTTTGAAAGTAATAAAACAAGTAACTGACTGGGCATTAGCTGTTGGTATTTCTCTTGCAGGTGTTGCTTTAGTTGTAAGTTTTATAATGTATGCAATAGTAGATGTAGATCAAAAGCCAAGAGTTAAAACTAGAATAGTACAGACACTATTAGGAATATTTGGTATCATTTTAGCAATTTCATTAGTTAATATAATTATTAGATTATTCACATAGGTGTTTTTTATGATGCTAAAAGTATTTGATTTATTAAGAAATATTGGCTGGTATATTGTATCGTTTATATACGATCTAATTGATACATTATTAGATATAATAAAAAAACTAAATGCTTTTGATATTATAAATTCTTTATCAGATAATCAAGTGTTTAGAAAGTTTTATACTGGTGCAATGGCAATAGCAGTTACTTTATTTGCATTATTTATTATTTGGAAGTTTGTTAATAAATTACTTGATCCAGATGATGAAATAACAATTAAAAATATTGTTATGGAAACAGTAAAATGTGGTTTATTAATAATGCTTTCAACATTTTTATTTGTTCAAGTATCAAACTTTTCTATTACATTATCTAATTATACTGGAAATATATTTGAAAGTAATACTAAAGGAAATATGAGTAATAGTATGCTAACTATGTTTGTCAGTTATAAAGATGGATATAAAAATAGTGATAAATTTAGTGAATCAAAAACTGTAAAACAAGTAGTAGAGGATGGCTCTTTTGATAGTGATGAATTATATTTAGCAAAATATGTAACAAAAGCAAAAATAATATTTGCAGATGATAAAGATTATAAATATGAAATAAATTGGATAATGGCAATTATATGTGGTGGATTCTTCTTGTATAGTTTATTCTTTGCTGGAATAATGCTAGGTAGAAGGCAAATAGAATTCTTATTTTTATTTACTATTGCTCCTATAGTATTTGCAACGAGTGTTTGTAATAAACAAAGACGAGGAGCAGTAATAGAACAATTAGTATCATTAGCATTACAAAGTGCAGTTGTTATGCTTATAGTAAGTTTAAGTGTTTTAGTAATGCAAGAAATAAATGCAACAACTTTCTTTACTGGCACTTTTCAAAATATTGTAACTAAAACATTATTATATTTAGGTTGTGCAACATTTATCATGACAGGTAGTCAAGTAATTAATCGTTTCATTGGTTCAAATGTTAGTGCAGCAAGTGGTAGAGAACAGTTAATGTCTTTAATGGGCTATGGAAAAATGGCTGGAATTGGAGCAACAGTTGCTACTGGAGCAGCAGTAGGTGGAACTTTACTTGGTGCTGGTGTTGGAATGAAAGCAGGAAAAGCAGTTGCAACAGATGCAATGTCTAGAGTTGGAATGGCAATGGGAATGTATGGAATGGGTGATTCTGCATCAGGTGGTCAAACAAGTAGAATGCAAGATTTTGCCAAAGCAATGGGAACAAAATTGCATACAACAAGCCAAAAATGGCAGAATAGAGAAACTGATCCTAATAAGTTTAGTGCAAGTGATGCCTTTATGAATGCAGGAGCAAATAGTATAAATAATACTGTTAGAAAAGTTATGCCGAGAGCAAGTTATAATTCTTCTTATTATAGAAGAAAAAATATGATTTAGGAGGTGGTTAAATGTATATAACATTAAAAACTATAAAAAGAAATTTAGGATTTAAAGGTATTGAGGTATCTGATATTGTTATCGCCTTACCTTTAATCATTTTATTTATTATCTTGTTTGCATTTACACCATTAAAAATATTTTCATTAGTATTACTAATGATTGGAATATTTTGTTTATTGCCTATTAATGTAAGTAAAAAAAATAGAATGTATAAAGTTTTAGTTCTAATTTTTAAATATATATTTAGAACTAAAATATATGTATATACAAATAAAAATATAGAGAAAGGAGAAGTAATTGATGAAGAAAAAATCAAAAGATTCAACAATACAAAAAAAGCAACTTAAAGAAAGAAATATAATTGAAAAGTTTGTTTCTAAAAAATCAAAGAATAAAAATTGTAATAAGTATATAACAAAATCAATTATGAAAAGAAAATTTAAAAATAGTAAAATGTTTACAAATGTTGAAAGTGTTGATGATAAAGGTATAATAAAATTAAGAACTGGAGAATATGCAATTATATATTCAGTTGATGCTATAGATTTGTCTTTATCTTCTAATAATCAAAAAAACAATTTCTTTAATCAATTAAAGTATTTATATCAGTTAAAAGATTTAAATTTAAGAATATACAAATTAGATGATAAAATTGATTTAAATGCTAATAAAGATTATTATAATTCACTTATTGAAAGATTTAAGAATGATGCAGATAAAGTGAGTTTTTTGGAAGAAAGAATAATAAAGTTTGATTTATTAGAAGAAAGAAAACTTACTACAACCAGTAGATATTATTTTGTTATAACAAGTAATAATGATAAAGCACTTATTCATATTGCTGAAGAAGTAGAAATACAATGTTATAATATGACACCTAGATTAAATATAAAAAGAATATTAAATAAATTAGAGATATATCAATTTTTAGTTAATTTATATTTAAGTAGTGCAAGTATAGAACAATTAATGTGGAGTGATTTAGTAGAACTAGTCAGTCCATTTTTTGTTAGTGAAAATATGAATTGTTTGAAAGTAGATAATGATGAAGTACAAATTGTAACTGTGAAAAAAATACCACCATTCATTGATGAATTGTTTTTTGAAGAATTGTTTAATGTTCCAGAAACTAGATGTTGTATTCATGTGAAAGATACAATTCCAACTGAAGAATTAATAAGAAGGTTGGACAATAATTATGAGTTTTTATTATCTGAAAGAATTACAACCAGAAAATTAAGTGATGCAACAGAAATGGAAACTGAAAAAGAAAATTTTCAAGCACTCATGAATCAAATTAAACATGGTGATGAAAAAATCAAAGAAGTAGATTTAATTATAGTTGTAAATGGTAATAGGGTGGAAAGAGAAAATAAAGTTAAGGAATTAAAACAAATAGCAGATGCTTATCACATAAAACTGGAAGTTCCTAGATTAAGACAAATGGAGGCATGGCAATCATTTGATATTAAGAGTGAAGGCTTTGATGATTATCATCAATATATGCCTAGTCTTACTTTATCAGCATCATTTCCATTAACTATAACTCATTTTAATGATAGAACAGGTTATATGCTAGGAACTGATATTCATACAGCTTTACCTACAATATTTGATATGTTCTATAAAGATTCATCTCGTCCATCAAGTAATTTAGCGATTATTGCATCAACTGGAGGAGGAAAGAGTTTTACATTAAAGAAATTGATTATTAATGAAATAAATCGTGGAAATAAAATATTTATTTTTGATGCAGAAGGTGAATATAAAAAACTAGTTAAAAAAAACAAGGGAGAATATATTGATTTATATTCATCTAGTGGTGGAATTATTAATCCATTACAAGTAAGGTTTTTACCTAGTGATGATGAAGAAAAAAAAGATGACGCTATTGATAAAATTAATTATGAAGAATGTCCACTTGCAAAACATTTAGGATCGTTAGAAACATTTTTAAAATGTACTTTTGAAGAAATAACTGAAAGTGAAATAGTAGTTCTTCTTAATATGATTGAAAGTTTATATAAAAGATTTGGTATATCAAAAAATACTAAAATATCAAATTTAGAAAAATTAGAAAATACTGATTATCCAATTTTCTCTGATTTGATAGAATTCTTGCCTGATTATAGAAATATGATTACTAATCAAGAGCAATTAAAAATTGTTGATAAACTTGAAGTTCTTTTAGACAGATTTAAGGTAGGAACTGATGCTATGTTATTCAATGGCTATACATCAGTAAACCTTGATGCTAATTTAATTGCATTTAATATAAAGGATTTATTGTATTCTAAAAATAAAAGAATAATAACAGCACAGTTAATCAATTTACTTACTTATTTAAATAATATAATTGTCAAAAATAAAATATTAAACGAAAAACAATTAAGTAAAATCCCTAATCAATTTACTTCTATTATTGCTGATGAATTTCATCTATATTTAAAAAATACAGATAGTGAAGTAATGCTTTCATTTGAACAGATAAGTCGCAGGTGCAGAAAATATTTTTGTAATTTTATAGCGTCAACTCAAAGCATACACGATTTTCTTGGTGATGATGAATCTGTAAGAAGTGCAACTGCAATATTTAATAATTGTCAATATCAATTAGTTGGAATGTTAAAAGAAAATGATTTACAAACATATCTAAAATTGTTTTATGAGAATCCACTTACTGACACGCAAAAAGAGTTTTTAATGAAAGCAGAGCAAGGACAATTCTTATTAACTGTGAATAATAAAATAAGAATAAGAGAACAAATTATAGCATCACCTTTAGAAGCTGAATTAATGGGAGAAAGTAAAAATGATAAATAATATTTCAACAGAACAATTAAGAGAGGTTTTCAAAAAGATTTATATAGAAGAATTTGAAGATCCCAATGAATCGTTTATGGATTTTTTATTAGATTTAATATCACGAAATGATTTAATAAAAGTTTTGAAAAAGGGAAATAGATACTATTATTCTATCTTTAAAAAATACAAATGAGTAAGAAAAAAAAGAATATATTTATAAAGATAATTGGTGGTAGTACAATACTTACTATTGCTTGTGGTATGATAATACTAATATGTGTTTTAATGATTTTTGATTTTTTTGGTGGTAAACTTACTAAAGATAAAATACAAAATAATACAGAATATGCAGATGAATATTTAAGAGTAGTTAATTTAAATCTTAAAAATGGGTATGTTCCACTACAAAGATTATTATATTTTAGTTTAGAAGATAATAGTTTAACATTTGATACATTATATACAATGAATCAAGATATAGAGATGAAAACTGCTAAAGGAATAAATTCAGTTTGTATTGATGAAAGAGTTAAAAATATGGGTGCTTGTAGCGCTGATACTCTTAAAGAAAATGAAGAATATTTAGTAGTAAGTTCAGGTCATTTTAATTTCCCTCTAGATACTAGTAATTATACAGTTACTAGTTTTTTTAATGAGGAGAGAATAATTTATGGTGAAAATAATATTCATAATGGATGGGATTTAGCAACATCTGCTCAAACACCAGTTTACTCAGTATGTAGTGGAACTGTATATAAAGTTAATTATACTCAAAGTGAAAATATTCCTTATGATCAAAGTGGTAATAGTAAGGGCAATACAATAACAATAAGATGTGATGAAGATTATAATGATATTTATTATGTTGTTTTTGCTCACCTTTATCCAAATAGTGCGAAAGTAAAAGCAGGAGATAAAGTTGGTCATTGGACACAGATAGCAAGTGTAGGAACAACAGGAACATCTACTGGTAATCATTTGCACTATCAAGTACAAGATGCAAATTGGCAATTATTAGATGGAATGCAATTTATAGATTTTAAATCAACTAGAACACCTAGCAATGAATTTAATCAATTTAATGGAGAAGCACCTTTTAAAAGATAGTTTTAACTAGGTAGCCATTTTATTCTTTGATTATAGCCATAAAATACATTTATAAAATAAGGTATTAGAACAATTAGGTAGCCATTTTGGTTTGGAAGAACAGTCATTTTTGCAAGTGCAAAAATAGTAAGACACCATACTTTTTCTTTTAATATAAAGGAATAGTAAGAAAAGTGGTGTCGTTCTCCTTATGCTCATTAAAAATATGCAATATTTTTATTAAAAAATAATACCTATAATTAGAAAAATGGCTACCTATAAATTTAAAAGTAGGAGGAAATTATGATAAAAGGTTTTATAAGAACAACTTTAAGAATAGATAATAATTTAAAAACTAGAATAGAGTTGTTATCAAAGAAAAATAATATAAGTTTTAATAAAATGATGCTTTATATAATTGAACTAGGCTATGAAAGATATATAGAAAAGTTTGATAATTATTATAAAGAACAAAATAAAGTAATAAATAGTGAGGTAGATAAATAATGAATAAAATAAGAGTTTATACTGATTTAGAAATAAAAAAACTTTTGAAAAATCAAAATGTTGATTATATAAAAAATAAAAGTCAAATCAAGTATAGTGATAAATTTAAACTTTGGGCTGTTAAAGAAAAATTAAATAATCCAGAAAAAACTGCTAGACAAATATTTGAGGAAGGAGAGTTTGATATGGAAATATTAGATGAAAGAACACCACAAAAAAGATTATCAGATTGGGTAAAAAAATATAAGAAATTTGGTGAAACATATTTTTTGGGTAATAGTAAATATAGTTATCAGTCAAAACATAAAGGTATAAGTAATGATCCAGATTTAATTTCTTTTATTTTTGATAAACAAGAAGATGGCTCATTTAATTGCTTTTTGGTAAAGAGAAAAAAAGATGAAAAAACTAACTGTTAGAGTAGATGACTACATTTATGATAGATTATTTTTAGTAGCAAAAGATAATAAAACTACCACTAATAAAGTGATAGGTACTATTCTAAAAAAATATATAGATGAACCAAAAGAAATAAATTATTTAAAGGAACTTGATAATAAGTTGAAAAATATTGATTACAAGTTAGACAATATATCTAAAAAACAATATTTTCATTTTAAAGTTTCTTCTCAACATTTTGCAAATCATGGATATTTATCAAATGCAGAAGTTAAAGATGATAAATGCTTAAATGAAATTATGAATGTTAGGGATAAATTCAATGAGTAAAAAAAGTCCTAATGTAATTTTTAAAAGTAAATATTGTCTTGCTTTATCATCAGTTGATAATAAAAATAATTCATATAATTATAAAAATGATCGATTAAAAGATATAGATGATATGATAGATTATTTTTCTGATGAGAAGAAAAAACTTGTAGGAATGTTTGAATATTATATGGGACATACAAGAAAAGAAGATGTCAATTTGGTTTTAGCAGATGGAAGTTATGCAACAAAAGATGATGTAAAAAAATTAAAAAAAGATTATAAAAAATATATTGAAAAGTCTAATTTATGGAAAGGTATTTTAAGTTTTAATCCAGAATATTTAGAAAACAATATTTCAATAAAAACACTGGAACAAAAAATAGCAAAAGAAGTAATGCCACAGTTTTTAAAGTATTGTGGTTTTAAAGATATTAAAAAAATGAGTTATGTGTTTTCCATTCATACAAATAAAAAACACCCTCATATACATTTTGCATTTATAGAAAAAACTCCTAACTATTTATATTGTGATAAAAAAGTTAATTATAGAAGAAAAGGTAAAATCACATTAGATGAGCAAAGATACTTAAAAAGGTTAGTTGAGTTAGTAATTGAAAGAGAAAAATATTATACTCCATTATTAAAAAGGACAAATGAAGATATTGATTATTTAAAAACTTATTTTGATCCTAAAGAAAAAAACTTTGCACTTAAAAATATAGATGATATATATACTGAAGAACAAATATTAAAATTAGGAGATTTATTAAAAAAATATAGAAATATTAATAATCAATCTTCAAAAAAGATAAAATACAATTCAATTAAAAATAGCGAATTAGGTAAGGAGATAAAATATTTAACCAAAGAAATTAAAAAATCTTTATTTAAGGATGATTCTTCTATATTAAATATAAGTAGAAAAGATATAAATAAGGATTTATCAAAATTAAACGATTACTTTGATTTATTAAATGAGAAAAATAATATCCAAGATGAAAGATTAAATAATAGTATTGTTCAAAAAAAAGAAGAATATATTGATAATTATATTTATAATGCAATAGTTAATCATTCTTTATATAAATATGAAAAAGTTTATATGACAGTTAAAAATAGAAATAACTCTAATATCACATTAGATGATTTAATACAGGAAATAGCATGTGAGCATAATGAAAAGATAAATAATTCAACTGAAAGAAGAAAAAGAGTGTTGGATAACTATTTTAAAGGAACTAATAATAATTTAAAGTTTCCAAATAAGTATAAAATGGAAAAAGCATTGAAAAATATAAATTATGAAATGGAGAAAGCATCACAAGAATTCAGTAGGCTTTTTGATTATAATAAGTGAAAATATGATATAATGTTTATGTTGACATAAAATTGACAATTCAAGTCTTTGATGTTAAAATATGTCGTAATTATTGGAGGTGCAGTTATGCAAAATGATGATATAAAAAATCTTCATATATATGATGCAGCAAAAGACACTAGAAAAAAAGTTCTTGTTGGTAAACCATCAATTGATAAACCATGGTTGAAATATTATACTCAAGAACAAAAAGATACAGATATGCCTAAAATGAGTACATATCAATATTTATACGATTGTAATAAAAAGTATTTAGGTAGAACTGCTTTAAATTATTTTGGGAAGAAAATTACTTTTCAAGAATTATTTGAAAATATTGATAAGACAGCAAGAGCATTTAAGGCTATGGGAGTAAAAGAAAATGATATTGTAACTATTTCATTACCTAATATTCCTGAAGCTGTATATATGTTTTATGCACTTAGCAAAATAGGTGCCATAGCGAATATGGTTGATCCTAGAACTAGTGATAAAGGTATAGAAGGATATGTCAGAGAAGTTAATTCTGATTTATTAGTAATAATTGATTCGTATTATAATAAAGTAAAGAAATTAAGTGAAAATGGTGTTGTTGATAATATTATCACTGTTTCTCCAGCAGATTCATTACCATTTGGAATAAATTTAGGCTATAAAGCAAAAGAATTCATTGAATCAATGAAAGATCCAATGAAAAAAAATCATTTTAATGACTCAACAATTAACTGGACTGAATTTATTAAACAGGGAAATAGTTACAGTGGAAAAGTTGAGGCTGATTATATTCCTAATCGTCCAGTAGTAATTGAACATACTGGTGGAACAACTGGTAAACCTAAAGGGGTTATGCTTTCAAACGAAAATATAAATGCAGTTGCATTACAAAGTGTTCTTACTGGAATAGATATGAAAAGAGAACATAACTGGTTGGATATTATGCCACCATTTATAGCATATGGTGTTGGTA
Organism: bacterium; assembly: GCA_030539175.1. Classification (GTDB taxonomy): domain Bacteria; phylum Bacillota_I; class Bacilli_A; order RF39; family UBA660; genus JAUNSN01. The sequence goes on from JAUNSN010000002.1 coordinate 30,208, forward strand.
TGGGATTACATTTACCATTAACAATTGGAATGGAAACAATATTAATTCCACAGTTTGATGCAAAGAAATTCGATGAATTATTATTAAAGCATAAACCAATTCATATGGTTGGTGTTCCTTCATACTGGGGTACTATTATAAATAGTAAAAAGTTAGCAAAAAAAGATTTATCATATATGATTGCTCCAACTGTTGGTGGAGATGCTATGGATACAACATTAGAACAAGAATCAAATGAATTCTTAAAAGAACATAATTGTACATCAAAAATTACAAAAGGCTATGGAATGACAGAGGTAACTGGTGGTGTCGCTGGTACAGGAACTCTTGATGAGAATAATTTAGTTGGAAGTGTGGGAATTCCATTTGTTAAAACAACAATATCAATTTTTGATCCAGAAACGAGTGAAGAATTGGGTTATAATCAAAATGGAGAAGTTTGTATCACTGGTCCAAATACTATGCTAGGATATTATAATAATGATGAGGCAACTAGTGATATGTTGAAAAAACATAGTGATGGACAAGTTTGGGTTCATTCTGGAGATATAGGATATATGACTGAAGATGGTAATTTGTTTATTGTTGATAGATTGAAAAGAATGATTATTCGTTATGATGGATTCAAAGTTTTTCCATCTATGATAGAGAATGTAATATCTTCACATAATGCAGTAGAATCTTGCAAAGTTGTTGGAATACCTGATGATGAACATAGCCAAGGAAAATTACCAAAGGCTCATGTTGTTCTAAAAGATGAATATAAGTTCAATTCTGAAATAGTACAAAGAGAATTAGAAGAATTATGCTCTGAAAAATTACCAGAATATTCACAACCAGTTGCATATAAAATGAGAAATTGTTTACCACTAACTAGTGTAGGCAAGATTGACTTCTTATCTTTAGAAGCAGAAGATTTACAAGAACAAGGAAAATCAAGGGTTTTATCTAAAAAACTAATATAAAACAATAACTGATTGACAAATAGTTAGTCAGTTTTTTTTATATATTTACTGCTAGTCTATTAATTTTTATAAAATAGTATGATATAATTAGAAAAATAGTGAGATAGTGGTGTTGGAGGTATAACTATGCAAATAGGAATGTCAGTTATAGGATGTAGTTTAGTTTATTTGATTTTATTAGCTATTGTATATTTTTCAAAAGATAGAATAAAGACAATAGAAACAAAACTTTATGATATATTATTAGTTTCAAATATATTAGGTTTAGTATTAGAATTATTATGTTGTTTTACTGTGTCAATGAAAGAAAATATACCTGTAATGAATGAAATAGTAAATAGATTATATTTAGTATATTTTGTTTTCTTTGTTACAATGTTTACAATTTATGTTTATTTTGCATCTTTTCAAAAGAATAAAGAAAAGGTATCAAATTTATTAGAAAAACATAGTGCCTTTAGAATAGTAGTTGGGACATTCTTCGGAATATGTATTTCGTTTGTTTTGTTTTTACCTTTAAAATATCATTATTCTACTAATTCTGTATATTCGTATGGTCCAGCGACAGAGTTTTTGTATATATTATGTGGAATTTATATGATAGTTGATTTATATTGTTTGATTAAAAATTATAAAGAAATAAAAACAAAGAAAAACATTCCATTATTTGCTCTTTTAATATGTTTTGCAATTGCTTTCGTTATTAGAACGATTAATCCAAGCATTATTTTAATAACATCATCATTTGCATTAGTTACTGCAATAATGTATTTTACAATTGAAAATCCAGATGTTAAAATAATTAATCAGTTAGAACTTGCAAAAGATTTAGCTGAAAAGGCAAACAATGCAAAAAGTGATTTTTTATCAAGTATGTCTCATGAAATAAGAACTCCACTTAATGCAATTGTAGGATTATCAGAAGATATTTCTACATATAAAGAGCAGGTTCCAAAAGAAGTTGTTGAGGACTCTGAAGATATACAGAGTGCATCACAAACACTTTTAGAAATTGTTGGTAATATACTTGATGTTAACAAAATTGAATCAGGTAAGTTAGATATTGTTTTAAATCCATATAATTTTAGTGAAGAAATAAGTAAAATGGTAAAAATAACAGCAATGAGAATTGGTGAAAAACCTATTGATTTTAAATTGAATATTGCAGAAGATATACCATATGAATTAATTGGAGATAAGGTTCATATAAAAGAAATAATAAATAATATTTTGACAAATGCTATTAAATATACTGAAAAAGGTAATATAAATTTATCAGTTAAGTGTGTTAATGATGTTGAGAAAGGAATATCTAATCTGATTATTTCTTGCCAAGATACTGGTAGAGGAATTAAACCTGAATATATAAATAAACTATTTACAAAATTTGAAAGGTTAGATATTGAAAAAAATACTACAACTGAAGGAACTGGGTTAGGTCTTGCTATTACTAAATCTCTTGTTGATATGATGGGTGGAAAAATCAATGTAAAATCTCAATTTGGTAGTGGTTCAATCTTTATGATTACAATTCCTCAAAAAATAAGTAAAATGACAAAACCAATGACTAATAAAGAACAAGTAAACAATGTTACAAAACTATATTCAAAAAATAATAATTCTAATTTAAGCAATAATATTTATAATAATAAATCTATTTTAATAGTAGATGATAATAAATTAAATATTAAAGTAGCAAAAAGAGCAATTCAACCATTACAATTTTCTAAAATTGATGAGTGTTATAATGGTCAGGAATGTTTAGATAAAATAGTTTCAGGAGAAAAATATGATCTTATTTTGATGGATATAATGATGCCAGTAATGAGTGGTAATTCTGCTATAAAAAAATTAAAAGAAATAGAAGGATTTAATACTCCAGTTCTTGCAGTAACTGCTGATGCTGTAGCAGGAGCAGAAGAAAAATATAAATCAGATGGATTTATTGATTATATATCAAAACCATTTTCTCAAGATACTATCAAATCAATGATTGACAAAATATTTTCTATAAATAAAAATGAAGTAAAAAATGAAGAAGATAGATGGAAAGATGTAACTCCATATATTTATGGAAATGAAAACATTGAACTACCAGAACTTAATACAAAAACAACTACAAATATTGATGAAAAAAATGTAGAGACACTAGAAGAAATTGAAATTAGTAATAAAAATAATATAGAATTTTTGAAATCAAATAATATAAATGTAGATCATGGTTTGGATTTGCTTGGTGATATTGATATGTATAACGAAACAATAAACCTTTTCTATGATGGAATAAAGGAAAGAATATCTAATTTGCAAAAATATAAAAAAGAAAATGATATGAATAATTATGCTATAGAAGTACATGCTTTAAAAAGCGATTGTAAATATTTGGGAATACTAGAATTAGCTGATTTGTCATATCAACATGAGTTAAAGAGTAAAGAAAATGATTCTAATTTCGTTAATGCTCATTTTAAAGAGTTAATGACTGAAATTGTTAGAGTTGCTACTGTAATAAAAGATTATGTTGGTAAATAGAAATTAGGATAGATTATTTTAAATCTATCTTTTTTGTAGTATAATATATAATATATTTGACGAACAAATAGTAATTGGCAAAGGAGTTTGTAGTATGGGAATATTTAATCTTTTTAAAAAGAATAACGAACAAGAAAACTTAAGCGTAGAAAAAGAAAAAGAAGTTAAAAAAGGAAATATAGAATTAAAAGAAATTTTTTTGAATTTAAGTAGTGTAGAAATTTTAAAAAAGAAGTATATTGCATTTGATGTAGAAACAACTGGATTAAATCCAGTTGAAAATAGAATTGTTGAACTGGGTGCTGTTTTATTTGAAAATGGAATACCAATAAAAAAATTTAGTTCTTTAGTAAATCCAAATCAATCTATTTCACATGAGGCGATGAGAGTAAATAATATTTCAAATGATATGATAAAAAATTCGCCAGACGAAAAAATTGTATTTTCAGAGTTTCTTGAATTCTTAGGCGATTCATTATCTGGTGAAACAATTATTTGTGCTCATAATGCACGATTTGATCTTGAATTCTTAACTAATACATTAGAAAGATTAGGTTATAATGGAAATATAAGATATATCGATACTTTAGGCTTATCTAGAGATTTACTATATGGGTTAGAAAATTACAAGCAATGTACAATAGCTAAATATTTTAATCTAGTTAATGAGGAAGCACACAGGGCTGTAACTGATGCAGAAACTTGTGGTAAAATATTGTTTAATCTTTTAGATTATAAAACAGAAAAAATACAAGAAAAAGCAGAAAAAAATAATATTTCTCTTGATGATTATGAAAAAATAATATTTGCATATGTAGAGAAGCTAATTAATGACAATGGATTAAATATTAATTATTTAGGAGCCAGAAAAACCACTAGTGGTTATATTAGTATATGTTATTTATATAGTTTTCTAAAATATAAATTTTGTAAAAAAGGAAAATACCTAATTATTGATAATAAATTTGCCAAAAATATTGCATTGCCAACTGAATCATGTAATATAAGTGAAGGTGGAAGTGATTTTGTAAGAGTATATTTTAATTCACTTGATGATATAAAACAATTAGAAAGATATATATTAAAAGAATATAAAAAAGCTTATAGTGCAACTATTGATTATATTCATGGAAATTCTAGAAAAGAGAAAAATGTAATAGAGGAAATTGAAAATTTATATCAAATTCCTATAGAAGAAGTAGATGCTATTCTTAATGAAGAATTGCAAAATAAAAATTTAAGTAATTATTTAAGTGAAATAATTATTGAAAAGAGTATTTCTCGTGAAGACATAATAATTAATCCAATAAATGATAGAGTGCCATTAGATCAAATTAAAAATTTGAACGATTGGAGTAAAGGATATGATGAAGGTAATGAACTTTGGGCTAGAGGAGATGAATTAAGAAAAAATGGTGAATATTGTGAAGCAATAAAATTATTTAATTTGTCAAGATACAATGGATACAATGCACCAGTTCTATATGAATCTTTTGCTATGGCATATCATCAATTAAAAGATTATGATAATGAAATTGATATTCTTGAAGAAGGAATAGAAAGATTACATAGAGATAATGTTAATGTTAGAAATCTTATTACAAGAAGAGACAAAGCTGTACAAACAATTTATAAAAAGATAGAACAAGAAAAACAAATTCAACAAAAAAGAAATGAAAAAGAGGAAAAAAGAAAACAAAAAGAGGAAGAAAAATTAAAAACATCATCTAAAGAAACAATAAATGGTAGAGTTGTTATTCAAATGGATGACAATGGAAATATTATAAAAAAATACATTTCTATTGCCGAAGCAGTAAGACAAACTGGAGTTAATTCAAAGAGTATAAGAGATGCAGCAACTGGTGTTCAAAAACATGCTGGAGGATATTGCTGGAAATATGAAGATGATGAAAAAATATAGCAAATTGACGATTAGATCAACTTTTATAGTTGGTCTTTTTATATTATAAAAAAAGAAAGGAGATACAATAATGAATGTATTAGAAAACTATAAAAAATTATCAAATGAAGATAAAAACAATCTAACATCTTATTGCATATATAGAAGTATATATGATGTGGCTAGTAACAATGATGTTATTTTAGATGACAAGGTAGTAGAGAGTATTAAAGAATTATCAATGGAAGTATATTTAGATGATGAAACTTATAATTATTCGGAATCTGAAATTAGTGATTTTATTACAAATTGTTATTTGAATAATAATCAATCATTAGATAAAATAGCAGATGCTGATTACTGTGATATATTACAAGCAATGGAAATAGATGATAATAGTTTTTATAGAGATGACGATTTTGAAAGATAAGTTTTAATGGAGGTTAATAATGATAATAATATGTATTGCACTAATAATTATGTTAGTGCTTTTTTTATGGTCTGCATGTATTATATCAAGCAGATGTTCAAGACTTGAAGAAAGGAATGATGATATTTATGATTGATAGTTTAAAAAGATATAGGGAGTTATCTAAATCTGATAATAGTTATTTAGAAGATTTTATTGTATATAGAGATATGAATACTGTATTGAGAGAAAAAAACACTAAAATTAATGATGAAGATATTGATTCATTAAGAGAAGTAATAATTGATTTTTATAATGAAGATAGTAAAAGCAATATACCACTATCTTGGGTAACAAAGTTTATTACAGAAAATTTCGTAGATGGAAATATAACATTAGATGATTTGAATAATAGTTCTTATAGTGAAATATATGATGCAATTAATTATGAAGAAATAAGTATGATGAAACATGAAATAGAGAGGTGATAAAAATGAATTTTTCAAAATTAAATTTAGAATTTAATAAAATGCAAATTACTATAGATAAATATAATAATCAATGTTTACAAATAAATAATAAGATTAAATCAAATCAAAAGGATATTATTAAGTATGAAAAACTAATTAAAAACTCTAGTCAAATTGAAAAGATTTTATATAAAAGTTTAAAAGAAATACTTATACAAGAAAATGGCTTTTTAAAAACTTTAATAGAGGAGGATATATCAAATGAAAAAGGAACTGTTTGAAATAGATGAAGAAAAATATTATTTATATGTTGGTACATATCAATTAAATGGAAGATTATATTTAGGAATCACTGATGTTAATGATAACATATGTGATGATATAACAATCAATTTACCTGGTGCAAATGATTTAGGAAAAGATTTTGTTTATCTAAATGGAGATATGTCATCAATGATTTTTAATATGTTAAAAGAAAAGGGTATTTTTGATGATCCATTATATGAAGAAAACTATAATTATGGTTTATATAAAGTTGTAAACATTAATAAAGATAAATTGATAGAATATGATAAAGATGGATATGCTTCGTTTATTAATGAATATAAAAGTAATCATCTTGATAATGAAATGGATAGATAATAATGCCATTAGCATATATAATGATTCTTGTAATTGTTACAATGATTATTATTTTTCTATATTTTATTGAGCCTTTAATTACAAGACAAAAAATTAAAAATAATAATGAACATGGTTCAGCAAGATGGTCAACAAAACAAGAAATTAATAAAAATTTTAGCAAAGAAGAAATAAGACATATTAATAAAAGTGGCTTTCCTGTTTATTATTCAAAAGATAATAAATATGTTTGGTTTGACAAAGATACTCCACATTGGATTTATCTAGGTTCAACAGGAAGTGGTAAATCAGTAACTGCTGTAATACCTCAATGTAGTTTTATTGCAACTGCAAAAACGAAAAAGAGTGTTTTTATTACTGATCCAAAAGGTGAAATATTTTCAACAACAAGTAAAATGTTTCAAGAACAAGGTTATAAAGTTTTAACATTAGATTTTAGAAACCCAAGTTTATCTAATCATTTAAATATCTTGGAACCTATTATAAAAGAATATGAATTATTTAATGAAAATGAAAAACTTGCTAGTGAAACAGATAATGAAAATGATAAGATTAATTATAAAAATAAATCAATAGAACATTTAGCAGAATGTAATCAATTAATTAGTTCATTATCAACAATGATAATGGAAGATAAAACTGCAAAAGAAGCATTTTGGAATAATAGTGCAAGTGATTTATTATATGGAATTATATCATTATTTTTAGAGGATTATGCTGATGGGAAAATAAAAAGAGAGCAAATTACATTGTCTTCTATAAAAAAATTTCAAAATAGTTCTATGACTGATAAAAACTTAAAGTTATTGCGAAAGTATGTAGAGTTAAAACCTTATGGGTTGAAAAGCAAAGATAAATTGATTCCAATTATTTCTACCTCTGAAAATACTTATAAAAGTATTACCAGTATATTTAATGAAAGAATGACATTATTTGATGATATAAATGTAGAAAATATAACATCTAATTCTGATTTTGCCTTTAATATATTAGGAAAAGAGCCAACTGTTCTTTACTGCTGCATTCCAGATGAATCTAAAATATATTATGCACTAGTATCAATAGTAGTTTCACTCATATATAAGACATTAGTATTACTTTGTAATGAACAAGAGAATAAGAGATTACCTTATGATCTTGTTTTTTTATTAGATGAATTTGCAAATACTCCACCATTATCTGATATAGAAACTATAGTATCAGTAGCAAGAAGTAGAGGTATGTATTTTCAATTCTTTTTACAAAGTTTTGCCCAATTAGATAATTTATATGGAAAAGAAGTTAGTCAAATAATACAAGATAACTGTGGTTTAGCATATTTAAAAACTAATACTCAAGAAACAGCAGAGGCAATTTCAAAAAGATTAGGTAATAAAACAATTGAAACAACATCGGTAAATTATTCAATGAGTTTTTTAAATAATAATGGAAGTAAAGGTACAAGTCTTATTGCTAGAAGTTTAATGACTGCAGATGAAATAAAGCAACTACATTATAAAACTATTATATTTCCAACAATAGGCTATCCAATTTTTAGAGATACAGTTGTATATCAAAAATTTAGTTGTTATAGCGATGGTGCAATAAAAAGAGATATTCGTCCATTAGAGAGATTAGTTAATACATATTATACAGTTGAAAAGTTAAACTTTGATAATAAAAAAGAAGAAGATACTACAAAAATAGAAACAGAAGAATCAAAAAATAAATCAAAGCTGATTGAAATTATAAACCAAATAATTAAAATGTTTGGAAAAATAGATTTTAATGTTGAATATGTTAAAGACAATAATATGACTATTATGGCAGAACTATTTTTAGCACCACCACTTTCAACTGGAGATCTAGCAGGTTTGGAAGAATTAAGTAATAAATTAAATTTTCATTATAATGCTATATCTAGTAAGGAAAAAGTAAAAAGAAAAAATAGAAATTCAAAATTGGAAATATCATTAATAGATGAGGAGGGATAGAATGAACAATGAATTTAAAAAAGAGTTTTTTGAAACTAGAGATGATTCTTTAAAGGAAATTAAGATAAGTGCATATAATTGGAATAAATTTTTAAATTATTGGGCAAATATTTTAGATGAATATAGTGTTGATAATGTATTGAATTTGTATTCATATAATCCTTATGGGAAAGTATTTAAGTCATTTGATGATTGGAATAGTAAAGATATAGAAAGAAGAATCAAACCAAAATCAAAGGGAATACCAATATTAAAAGATGATTATAAAAATTATGTATTTGATATAAGGCAGACATATGGTAGAGATTATAATGAATGGAAATATAGACATCAAGCAGATATTGAAATATTAAGTTATTATCAAGATAGATATAATATCGAAAATAATAGTGATATTACTCAAAATGAAAATTATTATAATTTATTTAATCAAATGGCACTAGATAGAATAGAAGATAATTATATTGATATGAATGATAAAGAAGTGAAGTTTATTGGTAAAACAATATCTTCACTTTTATTATCTAAATTAAATTTTAATATTTATACTATAACAGATAGTTTTAATTATATAAATGATTTATCCGATGAAGATATTTTAAAATGTATGCAAATATCAAATAAAGAAACAAAAATAATATATGATGATTTTTGTAAAAATGCTAAAAAATTAATTTCAATTAAAGAAGAAATTTCAAAAACAGTATTAGATGAATATAAAAGTAATGATTTTATGCCTAATAGTGATAAAGAGGGCTATCTTCAAGTAATAGAATTAAACACAGGAGTAGATTATGAACTATTATCAAGTATTTATAATTATTACATATCAAGATATACATATATAAATAAGAATAAAAGAACTGATGATAAGATTACACTAATTGAGGAAACATCAGAAGATAATATTGATGATAATCTTGTTTTAGAAAAAGATAAAGAAGATGTATTTAGTGAAAGAGAACAATTATCACTTTTTGAGTCAAGAGAAGAAACACTTGCTAATAAGATATGTGATATATTTAATTCTTTTGATACGAAATATCAAAATACTTTTGGTGTATCCAATGTTGAAGTTGCAAGATGGGAACATATTTCTAGTAAAAAAAGAAATTTAACTATTCTTCTTAATAGTCCTATAGCAAGTGAAATGGGTGAAGATAGTTTTACTTATTTTAATACTGACAAAACTGACGAAAAGAAATTAAATGATTACATAACTAATAATGCTTTCCTTAATCCACTTATGAAGGATAAAGATTTTTCAATATCGTTTAC
>JAUNSN010000002.1:40386-41977 GCA_030539175.1 bacterium
CATTAATTCATATTTATTGGCATAATTTTGATGAAAAACAATTTGATCTAAATATTGATAGTAGAAAGATTATTTCAAATGAGGAAATAGAAAACGAAGAATTAGAAAAGATTGATAAGGAAATATCATATAAAGTTGATGAAGTAGAGATAATACCAACTCGTAATGGAATTGAAACTTCTACACCAATTACAACATATTATAATAAAGATGGCATAGAGGTAGAAAACAAAGAAATAAATCCTCCAATAAATTATCATATAAGTGATGATAAAATTGATAATAGTTTTGGAGCTAAAAGTAGATTTCAAGATAATGTAAATGCTATTAATTTATTAAAAGATTTGGAAAGTGAAAATAGAAATGCAACTAAAGAAGAACAGGATATTTTAGCAAAATATGTTGGCTGGGGAGGAATTGCTGATGTTTTTGATGAAAATAAAGATAACTGGTCAAAGGAAAGAAACGAATTAAAAAACATATTAAGTGATGAAGAATACACAAGTGCAAGAAAATCTACTTTATCATCTTTTTATACTCCAAATATTGCAATAGATGGTATGTATAAAGCACTTGAAAAATTCGGATTTAAAAAAGGAAATATCTTGGAACCTTCATGTGGTATTGGTAATATCTTTGGAAGATTACCAGAAGAATTAAATAAGTCTAAACTATATGGAGTAGAATTGGATTCAATAAGTGGAAGAATTGCTCAAAAATTATATCCTAATTCAAAAATAGAAATAAAAGGATATGAGGAATCAAATGTACCAGATAATCTATTTGATGTAGCAATTGGAAATGTCCCGTTTGCCAATAATCCAGTCTTTGATAGAAGATATAAAGAAAAGTTTGTAATTCATGATTACTTTTTTCAAAAAACACTAGATAAGGTTAGAGATGGTGGAATAATTGCTTTTATTACTACTGATGGTACTTTAGATAAAAAAGATACAAAAATAAGAGAATATATTGCAAAAAGAGCAGAATTGATAGGAGCAATAAGATTACCTAATAATACATTTACAGGTAATGCTAATACAAAAGTAACAACAGATATTATTTTCCTAAAAAAAAGAAATGAATTAAAAGTAGATATAAGTGATGAAGATTGGATTTATACAGATAATTATAATGATGATATTGTAATAAATAATTATTATATAAATAACCCTAATATGATGCTTGGTAAAATGACACAAACATCATCACAATATGGTGGTATGAAAAATACATTAGAACCTAGTGATGAACCATTAGAACAACTAATTGATACTGCAGTTGAAAATTTACCATCAAATATATTTGAAAATATCTCTTATGAAATTAGTGAACAAAATAAAGAATATCCAATATTGGATGCTGATGATAATATAAAAAATAATGCGTTTTTCATAAAAGACATTGATGGTGAAGAAATAATATATCAAAGGCAATACTCAAGTTTAATTCCATACAAAATACAAGATGGCATGACAGCAAAAAGAATAATAGGATTATGTAAGATAAAAAGTGCATTAAGAGAAGTATTTGATATTCAATTAAGAGATGGAACTGATGAAGATTTAAAAAATGCCCAAGAAATATTATC
>JAUNSN010000002.1:41987-60951 GCA_030539175.1 bacterium
AGAAGAATATGATATATTTAAGAAAAAATATGGATATATTAATGATAATGTAAATGCTAGAGCATTTGATGATGATCCAGATTATTATTTGTTAACATCTATTGAAAATAAAGTTAGTAAAGATGATGAAAATGATAAACCAGTTTATGAAAAAGGAGATGTTTTCACTAAACGAACTATTAGAAAAAGTAAAGAGGTAAATAGTTCTGAAACTGCAGAAGAAGCATTAAGATATTCATTAAATAATCGTGGCTGTGTTGATTTTGAATATATGAAAACTATATATCCAAAAGAAGAAAATGAAATCATAGAAGAATTGGATAATCTTATATATCAAGATCCAGAAAAAATACATGATTTTAATAAGGGTTGGGTAATATCTAGTGAATATTTAAGTGGCAATGTAAAGCAAAAACTAAATTATGCTAAATCAGTTAATGAAGATAATAAGTATGATAAAAATATTGAGGCATTAGAGAATGTTCAACCAATTCCACTTGAATATGATGAAATAAGTGTAAAACTCGGCTCTACTTGGATTCCAAATGACATATATCATCAATTTTGTTTAGAATTATTAGATATACCTAAATATTATGGTAGTAATTTAAAAATCAAATATGTTCAAGAAGGAAATGTATGGCTATTTCAAGCAAGTGGGTTATATGGCTATGGTGTTAAGAATACAAATACTTGGGGAACTAATAGAGTTGATGCTTTATCTATAATAAAAAATAGTTTAAATCTTCAAACAATTACAGTTTATGATACCACTGATGATGATAGAAAAATTGTTAATCCTATTGAAACTGCTAATGCTAGAGAAAAACAAGAATTAATAAAGCAAGAGTTTAAGGAATGGCTTTGGAAAGATGAAGATAGGAGAGAAAGATTAGTTAAAATATACAATGAAAACTTTAATTGTATGAAGGAAAGAGAATTTGATGGAAGTCATTTAACCTTTGATGGTATGAATCCAAATATTGATTTAAGAAAACATCAAAAAGATGCAGTAGCAAGAGTTTTGTATGGAGGCAATACTTTACTTGCTCATGCAGTAGGTGCTGGTAAAACTTATGAATGTATTGCAAGTGTAATGGAATTAAAAAGACTAGGAATTGTTAGTAAACCAATGTTTGTTGTTCCTAATCATTTATTAGGTCAATGGTCTAGTGAGGTATTAAAACTTTATCCAACCGCAAATATATTAGTAGCAACGCAAAAAGACTTTGAAAAGACTAGAAGGAAGAAATTAATGGCAAGAATCGCTACTGGAGAATGGGATGCAGTAATTATTGCTCATTCAAGTTTTGGATTAATTCCTATGAGTAAGAAATATGAAGAAAAACATATTAGAAAACAAATAGAAGAAATAACTGAAGCAATAGAAAGAGTTAAAGCAGAAGTAAATGAATCTTTAAGTGTTAAGAAACTAGAACAAATAAAAATGGGAATGGAAACAAAATTAAAAACATTACTTGATGATAGTAGAAAAGATGATGTAGTAACATTTGAAGAATTAGGAGTTGATCAACTAATTGTTGATGAAGCACATATGTTTAAAAACTTACCTATGTTTTCTAAAATAAGAAATGTTGCTGGAATAAATAATTCAGAGTCAAAAAAAGCAACTGATTTATTTATGAAAATAAGTTACATATTAGAAAATAATAATGGTAAGGGTGCAATATTTGCAACAGGGACTCCTATTTCAAATTCAATGGGTGAATTATATGCAATGCAAAAGTATTTACAACTTGATAGATTAAGAGAAATGGGATTAGAACATTTTGATTCCTGGGCATCTACATTTGGAGAAATAGTTAATAGTTTTGAAATAGCCCCTGATGGTAGTGGTTTTAGAACTAGAACCAGATTTGCTCAATTTTTTAATATTCCAGAGTTGATGACTTTATTTAAAGAAGTTGCTGATATTAAAACATCAAAAATGTTAGATTTACCAGTGCCTAAATTGAAAGATGGAGAATATAAAACAATAGTTGCTCCTAAAAGTCCAGAACTTGCTGAATATGTAGATAAACTTGCTGAAAGAAGTGAAATCATAAGAAATGGGTGTGATCCAAGAGAAGATAACATGTTGTTAGTAACAAATGATGGTAGAAAAGCAGCACTTGATTTACGAATGATAGATCCAACAATGCCAGATTTACCTAATTCAAAAATCAATATGGCTATTGAAAACATTTATAGAATATGGTTAGAAAATAAAGAAGACAAGTTAACGCAACTTATCTTTTGTGATTTATCTACTCCAAAGAATGATGGAACATTTAATATATATGATGATATAAAAAATAAGTTAATTGCTAAAGGAATACCAGAAAATGAAATAGAATTTATTCATAATGCAAAAACTAATCCACAGAAATTAAAATTATTTGATGATATGAGAAATGGAACAACTAGAATATTATTAGGTTCTACTTCTAAAATGGGAGCAGGAATGAATGTTCAAGATAAATTAGTTGCATTACATCATTTAGATTGTCCATGGAGACCATCTGATATAGAACAAAGAGAGGGTAGAATATTAAGACAGGGAAATAAAAATGATGAGGTAGAAATATATAGATATGTTACAGAGGGATCTTTTGATGCTTATTCTTACCAGTTAATTCAAACAAAAGCAAATTTTATTAATCAAATTATGGCTAATAGTAATGGAGGAGGAAGAACTGCTGAAGATTTAGATAGGGACTCTTTAACCTATGCAGAAGTTAAAGCACTTGCTAGTGGTAATCCTTTAATATTGGAAAAATTTAAAGTTGAGAATGAATTGAAAAGATTATATCTATCTAAAACTAGATATGATAAGTCACATATGGAGTTAGAAGCCAAATATAATAGAGAATTGCCAAGACAATTAAAGTATCAAGAACAATACTTAAATGGTTTGGAAAAAGATATAACGAAAGTAGAAGATTTGTCTGCTGATAATTTTAAAATTAAGATTTTAGATAAACAATTTGATTCAAGAAAAGATGCAAGTACAAAGTTTTATCAGTCTTTATCTTTATTAAGAACAAGAGAAGATACTAAACTTGGTGAAATAAGTGGATTTGATATTATAGGTACAAGAGAAGAACTAAATTGCACACCAGTTGTATATCTTAAATGTAATGGTAAATATAAAGTAGAAATTAATAGTATAGATGAAATAGGAAATATAATTAAAATGGAAAATGTATTAAAGAGTTTTGATAATAAAATGAGTACAGTTAGAGAACAAATTAATTATACTAAAAAACAATTATCTGACATTAAAGAAGAATTAGATAAACCTTTTGCATCATCAAATGAAATAAGAGAGTTGCAAAAAAGAAAAGCAGCAATTGACAGTGACTTGGATTTAGATAAACAAGAAATAACAAGAGATGTTGATGATAGTGAAAATCAATTAGACGAAGGATTAGAGTGTTAGTATTCTTATAATTTGATAAGATTACTTAAAAACAAATAATTTTAGTTTTTTGATAAAAAACACTTGAAAAATTTCTTTTTTTAAGTGATAAATTAAACGAACGAAAAATGCCATTATTTATACTTTATTTAACAAATGCAAAATCTTATATAAGAGTATGGACAGATATTAGAGAAAAAAGAAAAATGCTCTTAAAATGGCTTTATTTCAGTTAATAGAAAGGAGTTACAATATGGAAGATAATTTTGTCATGAATAGTGCTTTAGAAAATTACTTATTAGAAAACATCTCAACAATAATTAAATGTGATGTTGAAGAAAAGAAAGTTAAGTATCCTTATACTAGAGAAGTAAGTAATATGTTTCAAAAATTGAAGTTTATATATGATATAGATTTTGATGAGAAATTAATAAGTGAAGATTTATTAGATAAAATGATAGATGAAATAGAAGAAAATATACAAAGATAGAAAGGAATGATTATATATGTATATAACAGAAACAACTGATAATGTTAGAAAATTATTTGATAATTTAGAAAATATGGATAATGCAAGTAAAATGAGATTTTTAATGTATATTTTTAGTTTATTAAATAATAATCAAATCAATAATAAAAACATAGCAAATCCAGATTTAGTTGAAGATGATGATTTAATCATATTTAATTTTGAATCAATTGGATTTGCTCCAAATCTTTGTACAGTATTTTTACAATACAATATATTAATATATAAAGTTTTAACTAAATCAGATGAATTGTATGAAGAAAATGGAAATGTTATGGGATTGAAATTTGAATCTGAAGAAGAAAAAGTTATATCTTCTTTTGAAAGATTAGATTTTAATGAAAAGTTAGATGTATTTAGCGAGATATTTATTAGATATGATAATAATACATTATATGGAGATGAAATTACTATGTTTCCTTTTAAATTAGAGGAAAGTGGATTTACAACTGCTAAATTAATTCAAGATTTAAAACAAAAATAAAAGTTACAAAAATAAACTGTTGTTTGAAAACTTAATATTCAAATAATGGCTTATAGGTGTACTCTTTCTCATTAGGAAAATATTGAGTTTTAAAACTGACAAATTTAGAACTCGATTATGAGTTCTTTTTTTTGAAAAGACTTAATATTCTTAATGAGAGGAGAGAATAATATGACCAATTCCAATGATTGTGTTAATTATGAAATAGAATTAATTATAAATGAAAATTTATATAAAAAAAATATAATAACTGATGATATTTATAAAAAAGTAAACGAAAAATTAATCAAATTAATAAAAAATAGTAAAGTAAATAAGAAACCTATAAATGATACTGGATAATCTTTTATAGGTAGAAGGGAGGCACTATGGAATTATATAAGATTAGAAATAGAATTTCAATGGGAGAAAGTATATATGATCTTCCTTTGAAAGTTACTTTTTATGCTCGTGTATCAACTGATAAAGATGTTCAATTAAACTCATTAGATAATCAGATAATGTATTTTAGAAATTTAATTACAGAGAATAAAAATTGGACTTATGTAGATGGATATATAGATGAAGGAATTAGTGGTACAAGTGTTAACAAAAGAGAAGATTTTTTAAGAATGGTTGAAGATTCCAAAAAAGGAATGTTTGATTTAGTATTAACAAAAGAGATATCAAGATTTTCAAGAAGCACATTAGATAGTATTAAATATACACAGGAATTATTGGAGAATAATGTAGGTGTTATATTTCAATCAGATAATATAAATACCATAATGCCAGATTCAGAACTTCGTTTAACAATAATGGCAAGTATTGCTCAAGAAGAAGTTCGTAAATTAAGTGAAAGAGTGAAGTTTGGAATGAAGAGGAGTATTGAAAAAGGTAAGGTATTAGGCAATAATGTTATAACTGGATATAAGAAAGAAAAAGGTAAGTTATCTATTGTTGAAAAAGAAGCAGAAATGATCCGAATTATATATGAAATGTATGCAACAGGTGATCATGGATTAGGATATATATCAGATTACCTTTATGAAAAAGGATTTAAAACTAGAAAGAAAGGATATATACATTCAACTACTTTAAGAAGAATTATTACTAATCCAAAATATAAAGGATTTTATTGTACAAACACTGTAAAACATTTAGATTATAAAACGCATAAACAGATAAGACTGCCCCAAAGTGAGTGGATAGTCTATGATAGTAAAGGAGAAATTCCTGCTATAGTATCACCTGAATTATGGGATAAAGCAAATGAATTGTTAGCAAAGAAATCTAGTGGTTATTGCTCAAAAATTAAAGATATGGGTGCTTTTAAAAGAACAACTACTTATGGAGGATTATTGATATGTGCAGAACATAATGTTGCTTTTAGAAGATTAACTGCAAATAATAAAACAGTAAGTTGGAAATGTGGAGAAATGATAAGACATGGTCTTAATGCTTGTGAAAGTCCTATACTTTATGAAAGTGAGTTAGATGATATATTTCATCAAATTATTGATAAGCTAATAGAAGATAGACCTAAGATAATTAAACATTTATCTGAATTATATAAAGAGGCAAATAATACTAAAAATTATGAATATGAAATAAATAAAGTATATAAACAAATTGATGAAATAAATTTGAAAAAAAACAAACTATTAGATTTCTTAATAGGAGAAATAGTTAGTAAAGAAGAGTATAAAAGAAGAAATAACGAATTAGAACAAGAAATAGAAAACTTAAATAATAAAATAATAAAATTAAAAAGTGATGAACTATATGAAAAACAATTAAGAGAAAAGTATAAAGAAATAGACGAAAAAATAAATGATGAAATAGATAGTGAAGAATCTTTTCAAAAATTAGTCCAACTTCTCATTGAAAGAGTTGTTGTATCAAAAATTGATGGAGATAGAAAAAAAGTTAGATTAGATATATATGCAAATGTTATTGGAAAAAAATTGTCTGTGTATGACAAAATGGTAGTTGACGATTCCGATTCATCTCTATGTAGTCATAAGGAAGATTATGACTGCTCTTTTAGCAATAGAATCTAATCGTTTGGATGAAACTGTTATAGTCGATGAAAGTATTTTAAAATCTTATGGTTCTGGTATATATATTCAAGTAGGAGAAGAACTAACTTTGCGAGATTTATTATATGGATTAATGCTTAGAAGTGGTAATGATGCCGCAATGATGATAAGTAGCTTTATTAGTGGTAGTGAGGAAGACTTTGTTGTGATGATGAATAAAAAAGCAAGTGAAATAGGAATGAATAATACAGTTTTTAATAATAGTTGTGGATTAGATAATGATAAGGGAAATTATTCTTCTGCATATGATATGGCTCTTTTAACTAGTTATGCTATGAAATATGATGAATATAAAAAAATAGTTAGTACTAAAGAATATAGATTAAAGACTAATTATAAAACTTATTTGTGGAAAAATAAGAATAAGTTATTAGAAATAGATTATATTACTGGGGGTAAAACTGGTTTTACAGAAAGGGCTAAAAGAACATTGGTTAGTACAGCATCTAAAGATAATATGAATATGGTTATAGTTACATTAAATGATGGTGATGATTGGAATAGACATAGATTATTGTATGAAGAAGCATTTACTATTTATAAAAGTTATAAAGTATTAGATAAGAATAATTATCTTGTTGATGATAGTTATTATAATAATAATTTATATATTAAAAATGATGTATATTTAACTTTAAAAGAAGGGGAAATAGATGAATTGAAAAATGAAATTGAAATTGAAAAATTAAGTAAATTTAAAGATGGTGAAGTAGTAGGGAATAATGCTATATATTTGGGGGATATTTTATTATTAAGAGAAAATATATATATTAGTAAAAATAATGCTATAAAAGATATAAGTATTTGGCAAAAGATATGGAAATGGATTAAATTTTGGTAAATTATATTTGGGCTTTTTTCTTAATAATAGGTATTATATATAGTTTTATAAGTGGTAGTGTACAAATAGTAGGTGATACGTTATTAACTAGTTGTAATACAGCATTAGAGTTAGTATTAAAATTACTTCCTGTTATGTGTTTATGGCTTGGATTAATGAATATAGCCAAAGAAAGTGGTTTGTTAAATAAAATTACTAAAATAATTGAACCAGGATTGCGATTAATATTTCCTGAAATACCACCATCAGATGATAGTTTGTCGTTTATTGCATCTAATATAGTTATGAATATGGTTGGTTTAGGCAATGCGGCTACGCCCTTTGGTTTAAAGGCAATGAAAGAATTAAAACGACTAAGTAAAAATGATACGGCATCAAGAAGTATGATAACTTTTTTAGTAATTAATACAGCAAGTGTGACACTTATTCCTACTACGGTAATATCACTTAGACTAATGTATGGAAGTAGTAATCCTACTGAAATACTAGGTATTTCTATAATTGTTACTATTATTTCTTGTTTTTTTGGACTTTTATTAGATAGATTATGTTATATAATGGGGAAGATTTTCAATGATTAATATTTCTGTTATTATTTTACCTATAATAGTATTATTTATTGTAGTTTATGGAATAATAAAAAAGGTAAATGTTTATGATGTTTTTATAGATGGTAGTAAAGAGGGTTTAGTAATGGTTACTAGTATATTTGGGTCAATATTAGCTATGGTAGTGTCCGTGAATGTCTTTTTAAAAAGTGGTATAGTAGATGATGGAGTTGTTTTTATAAAACCATTTTTAAATTATTTGAATATACCTAGTGAAGTATTACCACTAGCAATAGTAAGACCGTTATCTGGTACTTCTGCTTTAGCAATTCTTTCCGATATTTTAAAAAATAGTGGAGTAGATACTTATATTGGTAAAGTAGCTTGTTTAATTCAATCTTCAACGGAAACGACGATATATGTTATAGGACTTTATTTTGGAAGTGTTGGTATCAAAAAAATAAAATATGCTTTATTAGTAGGTTTACTTACTGATTTGTTTGGTTTTATACTAGTAATATTATTGGTAAAATAAAAAAGAAGATTATTCGTTATCTTCTTTTTTATCATCGTCGTCTTCTATTTCTATATCTTCTTCAAGATCACAGTCTTCAAGTCCACATTCATGCTCGACGACATCTTTTGTATTAATTTCATTTTGTTCATTTTTTTTGTCTTTCTTTTTTGACATATTAATCACCCATTTATATTATTTGTAAGTAATATAAAATTATACATTTATTTATTATTTAATAAATTATTTATAGAATTCCAAGTAATAGTTGCGCATTTT
Source organism: bacterium (assembly GCA_030539175.1). Taxonomy (GTDB): domain Bacteria; phylum Bacillota_I; class Bacilli_A; order RF39; family UBA660; genus JAUNSN01. The sequence goes on from JAUNSN010000002.1 coordinate 50,685, forward strand.
ATACGAGAAGGTTGTTTAGCAATGCTATTATAGATACAAGCATCTTCTAATATATCTTTATTATATGGTTGTTCATTAATCATAGAAAGATAATTATTAATAATATTTTTTGCTTCTTTAATAGTTTTTCCAATTAATAATTTAGTCATAATAGAAGTTGTTGAAATACATATAACACATGCTTCTCCATTAAACTTAATATCTTTTATTAAATTATTTTCTAATTTAACAAATAAGTTAATATTATCGATACATGATTCATTATTAGAATTAAGTGAAATATAAGTATTATCTTTTATAGTTTGATAATTTGCTGGATTTTGATAATTATCAATAATTATTTGTCTTTTTATATCTTCATTCATATTTTCTTCTTCTTTCTTATAATATTTCTTGGTAAATGTTTTTATAATTTTTTAAAACATTAATTAATAAATCTATTTCATCTTTTGTATTATATAAAGCAAGTGATATACGACAAGTATTGTTAATAGATATTAAACTTTTTAATATTTTTGCACAATGATTACCTGCTCTAACACATATGTTATATTTATCTAAATAAATAGCAGTATCTTGACTAAAGACATTGTTAATATTAAAAGCTATAATTGGAGCATCAGCTTCTTCATTATATATAGTAATAAAGTCTAATTCTTTCAATTTTTTTAATAAATAGTTTTTTAAATCTTGTTCATGCTTTTTAATATTAATCATACCTATTTTATTTATAAAATCAATAGTTGCACCAAACCCTAAGATACTGGCAATATCTGGTGTTCCTGCTTCAAAGATAGTTGGAATATCTTTATAATTAATTATTCCATCTTCAAAAAAGTTAGAATTCATACCTCCGCCATAGTTTAAAGGTTGAGTATTTTGTAATAATTCTTCTTTAGCATATAAAATTCCCACTCCAGTTGGTCCATACATTTTATGAGCTGAAAAAGCTAAAAAATCAACATCTAAGTCAGTAACATCGATAATTTCATGAGCAATAGATTGAGCAGCGTCCACGACAACTTTAATATTGTGTTGATGAGCTAATTTGACAATTTCTTTAATTGGTCTAATATCACCAATAACATTGGTAATGTGAGCTAGGGATATAACTTTAGTTTTATCTGTAATAATTTTTTCAATTTGTTTTATAGATACGTGATAATTGGAATCTAATTCGATATATTTTATAACTATATTTAATTTTTTCTTTAATATATACCATGGTAAAAGATTAGATGCGTGTTCACTTTTAGTAAGAATTATTTCATCTTTTGGAGATAATTGGTTTAAAAAATAACCAAATGCGACTAAATTTAAACTTTCAGTCGTGCCTTTAGTAAAAATTATTTCTTTACTATTTTTAGCATTAATAAAATCTTTTACTTTATTTCTAGTTTCTTCATATAATTTATCTGTAATATGACTCAATTTATAATCTCCTCGGTGAGCATTTGTACTATATGATTCATAATATTTAGTTATTTCATTTATAACACATCTTGGTTTTAAAGTAGTCGCTCCATTATCAAAATAAATAATATTGTTATTGGTAATTAATGGAAAATCATTTCTATTCATTGTTTTCACCTCCAAAACATAATAGTAATGTTTATCTTTATATTTGTAGTTTATTATTAAAACAACATTTTATAATAGTATCTTGTATTTTTTGTTTTTGTTTATCAGGTAATTGTAAATGTGATAATAATATACCATTAATAATAAGTCTAATGCTTTCTTCTTTACTTAATGATTTACTCATTAAGTATAATAATTGGTTGTTATTAATTGGTGCGATGACACTTCCGTGTTTAGCAGTTACTTGATTATTATTAATATACATATTAGGTTTAATTGAGTTAGTAGATCTTTTATTAGTAATAATGACTGACTTTTGATTTAAGTAACAATTATTTGTATTAACAGGTAAATAAGAATTAATTATTATATTTGTAGTCGCGTTTGCTAGATTAACTACATTATTTATAATATTACTTTTAGTATTATGTGATAAATGATTAATATTAATAGTAATATTAGAATTAATATGAGAAATAGCAGATAAATGATAATTAATGGTTGATAGCTTTTCAAGTAAGTTAATAGTTGTATTATCAATAGTTTGTTTATTATTATAAAATATTTTAAAACAAACATTAGAATTTTCTTTTATATTAATAGTATTATTAACTTTATGTAACTCATTATTAGTAATAATAATTATATTAGTGGTAATATTTTTTTCTACATTAAGTAAAAGTCTTTTACTATTTTGATAAATAATCGTATTAGTACTATTCTTATTGATAGTAACAGTAGATTTATTATTAGTTAATATTATTTTATTCATAATTACTATTTTCTTCCATAATATTTGTCTTGTCATAACCATTATTCTCTATAAATTCAGCTAATTTATAATCAGCTGTTTTACTTATTTTACCACCACTTAAAATATGAACATAGTTAGGCTTTAAAAATTTTAGTATTCTTGGATAATGAGTAATAATAATTATTGATGTATTAGGATTATTCTTTTTATATTCAATGATACTCTTACATACAATTTGTAAAGCATCTATATCTAAACCAGAATCTAATTCATCTAAAATAATAAGTTTAGGTTTTAAAAGATTAAGTTGTAGTATTTCGTTTTTCTTTTTTTCTCCACCAGAAAAGCCAATATTTAGTTGTCTATTTAATATATCATCTTTTAGGTCTAATTTATTACTTAATTCTTTTACTTCTTTTATAAATTCATGATATGATGTATTATTATTTTTAGCAATTGATTTTAAAAACTCAATGTTAGTAATTCCATCTATTTCTAAAGGATTTTGATGACTTAAAAATATTCCCAATTTACTTCTTTCATTTATTGGTAAATTTAGTATAGAAGAAGAATTACAAATAATATCTCCTTGTTGTATAATGTATTCTGGATATCCCATAATAGTTTTAGCTAAAGTAGATTTACCAATGCCATTTTTTCCCATGATTGCATGAATCTCTTTATCATTAATAGTTAGATTGAAATTATTAAGAACAATTTTATTATCAACTTTTGTTTGTAAATCTTTAATAATCAATTTCATCTTTTCTCACCTTTAATTATTGTACTAAAATGTAAGATATAAGTCAAACAGTTATATTTATTATGTTTAATATAATTATATTTATAATCTTAATTAACGTCATATTATTTACATTTTTGATTTTATTTTAAAAATAGTTTAGTTATCAATTGACAAAAGAATGTAATTATTGTATTATTTATTTATTGATGAAGGAGGAGATATATATATGTATTTTTTAGCAGATTGTCCTGATGGGACTGAGGTAATTGTAAGATTTATAAAATTTGGTGTTATGCCTTTGTTTCAATTTGGTATTCCAATTATTTTGATTGTGTTGGGTAGTATTGATTTGGGTAAGGCAGTTATTGCTAGTGATGATAAGAAAGTGAAAGAGGCCCAAGGAATGTTGATTAAAAGATGTATTTATGCGGTAGCAGTATTCTTTGTTGTTACTATCGTTTCTTTGGTGTTTGGTATTTTTGCTAGTTCTGATACTGCTGATGAGGTTGGTGGTACAGCTAGTTGGAGTACATGTTGGAAATCAGTTAGTTAGTTAGTTAATAAAAGAAGATTGATTAATTTTAAAATTGATAAGTGTAAACTTATCTTTTTTTAATAAATTGTAAAAGTGATAGAGGAATGAAAGGAGGTTATGTCGGTAATAAAAGAGGGGGATGGTTTACTTGGCAAATGACAGTTATTTTCTTAATGATTAAGAATGACTTGTTTTTGAAATAGCCTTATAGTATAATAAAACTATAAGTTAATAAATCAGTGATATTTTGTCAAAATTTAAGTGGGCGGTGATTAGTGTGAAGAAATATTTGGTAGATAATAAAAAAAATGTCTTTTTAATAATATTAGTTATGGCTTTAGTTGCGTCTATTACTTTATTTATTAGTTTTTCTATGGCGGGAGGGCATGATTTAAACTTTCATTTGTCAAGAATTATGGGACTTAGAGATGCTTTTAAATTGGGAATGTTTCCTATTAAAGTATATCCTAGTTATTTAGCTGGTTATGGTTATGGTAACGGGTTGTTTTATCCAGATTTATTTTTGTATATTCCTGCTTTTTTATCTAGTTTGGGATTAGATATAACTATATCTTATAAAATATTTATCTTTTTAATTAATTTCTTTGCTGGTTATTTTATGTATATTTCTGTAAAAGGAATAAGTAAAAATCATAAGACAGCATTATTAGCAACATTAATTTATATGTTTTCTTCATATCGTTTAATTGATTTATATACTAGAGCAGCGTTAGGGGAAAGTTTAGCTTTTGTTTTTGCTCCTTTAGTTTTATATGGTTTTTATAAAATATTATATGAAAATTATAAAGAGTTTTATATATTGGTTATTGGAATGACTGGTGTTATATTATCGCATATTATAAGTACATATTTATTAGTGTTAGTTTTGTTTATTGTTTGTATATTTAATATAAAGAAATTTTTTAGAAAAAAAGAAAGATTTATTTATTTATTACTTTGTGTTGTTGTTACTTTTTTATTAACTGCATATTTTACTGTTCCAATGTTAGAACAAACTTTTATGAGTGAATTTGTTTTTACAAGAATAGATACTACTGTGGATTTAGTGGGTAGAGCAATGCCGATTTGGGCTTTGTTTGTGGCTTTACCGTATGAATTTATTAGACCTTGGATACCTGCTGGGATTGGTTTAATATTTTGGTATTTTATTTATTCTTTTATAAGAAATAAAAAGACAAAAATAAAAAACTATAAGTTTATAAAGATGTGTATGTTAGTGGGATTGTTAAGTTTGTTATGTTCAACTCTTCTTTTTCCTTGGTGGAGTGCGACTTCTTTACTAGCACCTATTCAATTTCCTTGGCGATTGTTCTTTGTGGCAACTGTTTTTCTGACAATGGGGGGCTCTATGTTAGTGATGCGAATAAAGGATAGCGTGACTAAAAGAAAAATAATTACGTGGTCTATAGTAGTATCTCTTATTGGTTTAATTGGTAATGTATGTGTATCTTTTGTAACTACTTATCATGATAATAAAGTTGGTGATACAACAGATTATGCTATATCTTATGGTGAATATTTACCGAGTAATGCTAATAGAGATGATATAGTTGGGCGGGGTGATAAGATAATATCTAGTAATCCAATAGTATTTAACTTTGTTAGAGATGGACTTGATTTAAAGATAAATTTTTCTGCTAATAATTATGAGGATACTAGTTTGGAATTGCCATTGTTATATTATGTTGGTTATAAGGCAACAATAGATGGTAATGAGTTAGATGTTTATAAAGCAGATGATGGTTTAGTAGGAATAAAATTAGGAGGTTTTCGACAAGGGGAAATAGAAGTTTCTTATTCATCTACTAATATTACGTTTGTTAGTATGTATATAAGTATAATAACTGGGGTTATATTTGTTAGTTGTATATTAGCTATTAGAGGGAGGAAAAAAGATGAAAAAAATTAATTATAAGTATTTGTTTTTAGCATTTGTTATTCCACTTATATTAATGGTTATAGTATATGCTATAAGTGGTATTTATCCTTTTGGGGAAAAAACACTTTTAACTGTTGATATGCAAGGACAATATGTGTCTTTCTTTAGTGCATATAAGAATATATTGGGTGGCGTGACTAATTTGTTTTATTCATTTAGTAAAACATTAGGTGGCAATATGTATAGTTTGTTTTGTTATTATTTAATGAGTCCATTTAATTTGATTCTTTTATTATTTGATATTTCTAATTTTCCTAATGCGATATTTATAATAAATATATTAAAGATTGCTTGTGCTGGAGTAACTAGTTATATATTCTTTAGCAAGACTTTTAAAAGTAGAGATATGGTATCTTTGATATTTGCGATTATTTATAGTTTAATGGCTTATAATGTGGTTTATAGTCAAAATATTATGTGGCTGGACGGTGTTATATTATTGCCACTTGTGTTTTTAGGAGTAAGAAATTTATTTTCATATAAACCTTGGTTGTTTTATCTTTCTTTAGTTTTGGCTATTGTTACTAATTATTATGTGGGTTATATGATATGTATTGGTTCATTATTATATTATTTGTATGAATTATATATAGATAATAATTATTCTTTTAAAAATGTAAAATCTCGAGTATTATATTTTTTTAAATATGGCTTATTAGCAGTCGGTAGTTCAATGTTTGTTTTATTACCATCAATATTTACTTTGTTATCTGGTAAAGTGAGTGGTTCATTATCGGAGTTTATTCCAAAACAAACTTATGCTTTTTTTGATTTAGTTTCTCGGTTTTTCCTTGGTTCTTTTAAACTTACTGACTTAGAGGGTGGAAGTCCTAATTTATTTGTTTCTTTGTTAGTTATAGGGTTAGTTATACTTTACTTTTTTAATAAAAAAATAACTAAAAAAGATAAAGTTATTACAGTATCTCTTATTTCAGTATTTATTTTGTCTTTTTTACTCTACCCACTTGATATTATATGGCATGCTTTTCAACATCCAGCTGGTTTTCCAGCTAGATATGCGTTTATTTTTGATTTTATTATCTTAATTATTGCATATAAGAGTTATATTAATTTAGATAAAGTAAATAAGAATAATATTTATAAAATTCTTGGTTTTGCTTTAGTTTTATTTGTATTTATTGATAAGATGTTTTATACTTCTAATTTGTATTATAAATATTTTGTTAGTTTTTTGTTGTTATCTTTTTATTTGTTATATTTAACTTTTTCTAAGAAAAAAGAACTTGGTTATTTAATTTGTTTTATTGTTATAATTGAGATGTTTAGTAATGCTTTATTAATTACAACTAGTTTAAAATATTCTAATTATGATGAATATTTAGAATTTGTTAATAGTTATGGGACAGTAGTAGAATTAGTAAATACAACCGATACTTCATTTTATAGAATGGAGAAGGAAAAGAACTATTCTACTAACGATCCGTTATTACTTAATTATAATGGTATTAGTCATTTTTCTTCAACTTATGAAGGAAAAAATAATGAATTATTGGGTGATTATTTAGGAATATTTAATAGATTTTATATTACTTCATATGTAGGAAGTACTTATGCGACTAATAGTTTATTTGGTATAAAATATATAATGAGTGAAGATGATGATGTTTATTATACTAAGTTAAGTAGTTATGGTGATATACAGTTGTATTATAATAATTATTATTTACCACTTGGTTTTATAACTAATGATATAACTAATTTAAAATTAGAGAAGTATAATCCATTTATTAATCAAAATAATATTTTTATGGAAATGAGTGGTATAACTGGTAATATTTTTAATGAAAATACTAAAGTGTTAATTAATTATGATAATGTTAAGTTAAATGTTGATGGTAAGACATATGCTAAGATTATTAATTCGACTGATGGTTTTCTAAGTTATGAAGTTACTTCATCTTATGATGGTATAATGTATGCTTATTTTGCCTCTCCAAAGAATAAGAAAGTAGATATCAAGGTAAATGGTGAGAGTATTATAGATATTGCTGATCAAAACTCTTTTAGATATAATGTATTAGAACTTGGTTATTTTAAGGTAGGGGAAGTAGTTAAGATAGAGATTGAATTGTTAGAAGATACTACGAGAATTGATGATTACCAATTCTATACCTTAAATATGCAAAATTTAAGTACAGTTGTAGATAAATTAGATAATAGTACTTATAAAGTGGTTATTAACAAAGGTGATTATATAGGGGGATATGTGGATAATACAACTGGTGGAATGTTATATACTTCTATTCCTTATGATGATGGGTGGAATGTTTATGTAGATAGTAAAAGAGTAGAAAAGAGTAAGATACTAGATACTTTTATTGGAGTAAGTTTATCTAGTGGAGAACATTATATTGAATTTAAGTATTTTCCTAAAGGATTATTGTTAGGAATACTTATAAGTATTGCTAGTTTTGTATTATACTTTTTGTTAAAGAAAAACGAGGTGAGATAAACTTTGAGAACTAAAAAAATATTTTTAAATATAGTATGTGATATATTACCATATTTATTAATTGGTATAGTTGGTCTTATTAAGGTAAAGCTTTTAATATCTTGTATAGGTGATATTGGAAATGGTTATTATCAGTTTATTAACCAAGTTATTGCTTATGTATTTTTAGCTCAAGCTGGTTTTAGTGAAGCTGTTATATTTAAACTATATAAACCTTTTGCAGATGGTAAGAAAGATGATATTAATTCTATTTATTCTGGTGCAAGAAAGATAATGACACGTATTGCTTTGTTAATATTAGTAATAATTATTGTTGTTAGTGTATTCTTATATTTATTTTATAATTTTGAAGTTGGATATAGAGATTCAGCAATATTATGTTTCTTTGTTATTGCTTCTTCATATTTAATCGCATATTTTGGAAAGACTTTATGTTATGGTACAGTATTAGCTGCTGCGCAAGATAAATATGTTTATTCACTTGTTTTAAATATAATAAAATTACTATGTGATATTTTAATTATAGGTGCGATTGTAATATTTAAAAATTTAATATGTATTGCTATTGTAATATTAATAGTTAAAATAATAGAAGAAATAGTTATGAGAATAGTTGTAAAAAAGAAGTATCCGTGGTTAAAAGAGGTTGCTAAGAAAGATACTTCTGCTGTAAAAATGACTAAAGATTTGATGTGGTATCAAATTGGTTATTTAATTTTGAATAACGTTGATGCTATCTTACTGATGACTTTTGTCGGACCAATAAGTGTTAGTATTTATACTTCATATAACTTTATAATGAGATTTTTAAATGAGATAACCTCAAGAGTATATGGAAGTATTATTCCGTCTTTTGGTAATGTTTTTGTTAAAGAAAAAGAAGATAAGGCTTATAGTTTGTTTAATGAATCATTAACTTTATTTATAATATTAGGATTCTGTGTTACTTTATCGTTTGTTGTTGGTATTAGATCATTTGTAAAAGTATGGATTGCTGATGTTGATTATTTACTTAGTTATGTAACTGTTGTATTGTTTGGTATAACTTTATTTTTAAATATTTTATATTATCCATTATTATCAGTTATTACTGCTAAAGGTTTATTTAAACAAAATAAATATCATATATTTATATGTGCTGGTATTAATGTAGTATTATCAATTTTACTTATTGGTAAGTATCAAATAAATGGTATTTTATTAGGAACTGCTATAGCTCTTTTAGTTAATATTTTATTAAAATCTAATTTAACTGTTAAATCAACATTTAAAGATATTAATATATTTAAGATTTTATCTAAATATTTTATTGCCATAATAGTATTTATTATAAGTGTATGGTTACTTTCTTTTGTTGAATCTTTATTATTAAGTGTAGTTAGTGGATTAGTCGGATGTGTTTTATTAATATTGTTAATATTTATAGTAATAACAGCATTAGTATTTTCAATTATGTACTTTATTGATAGTAATACTAAAGAATTATTATTAAGAATAAAGAGTTTGATTAAAGGAAGAAGGCATAGTCATGGAAAATGATTTAATAAAACTAGTAGATGAAGCTTGTTTACCAACTATTTCTAAATATGTTGATGAACAACTAGTAAGTGCAATAGTTAAATATATTGAATGTGGTTCAACTACTTCTTTTACTAATGATTATAATTCACGTGAAAAAATAGAAAAAATAGGTATTATTAATTTTGAGAGAGTTTTATTAGAACATGTTGTTAAGTTAGATGCTCTTTATGATATTAAGAAATTTAGGTTATTAACTTCTTATTCTAAAGATTATGAAAATAATAGTGTTGGGGAATCTGAGTTACGTTTATTTGAGTTGTTATCTTTATCAGTAGATGATGTATTTAATATAACCGCAGTAGAGGATGCGATTAAGTTGTTAGAAAGTGATGAAGTATTACTTTATAATATTGTTAAATCATTTGTTGACTTTAGATATGTTAAGGTTAAGCAAGTTGAGCTTGATAAATCATATATAAATAGTGATTTACATAAGCGAATTATGTGGAATATACAAGAGTATTTTAATAGTGTTGGTTTAAGTTAAACAATAAATAAAATGTAGGAAAATAAATTAATTAATTTTCTTACATTTTATTATATTAGAAAAAATTTTGTTTTAAATTTTTTCTAATATACTTGCCTGAGAATAAATTATGTGATATGATTAACTCAATAATAAAGACTGTGGATAAGTC
>JAUNSN010000038.1 GCA_030539175.1 bacterium
AAAAATATTTTAAATTTTGAAAAAGATTTTAAAGATGCTATAACTGTAAAATTAGAACAAAATTACCGCTCTACTAAAAATATATTGGATGCTGCTAACAGTGTTATTAAACATAATAAACAAAGAAAAGATAAAAACTTAATTACTGATAATGATAAAGGTAAAAAAGTTAAATATATTAAAACTAATAATGAAATAGACGAAGCAATTTACGTTGTAAAAAAGATTAAAGATATAGTTAAAGAAAATAGTGATTATGATAAAATTGCCATTTTATATAGGACTAATGCCCAATCAAGAATTATTGAAGAAGAAATGTTAAAGGGAAGTATTCCCTATAGAATAGTTGGTAGTTTTTATTTCTATAATAGAAAAGAAATTAAAGACTTATTATGTTATCTTCGATTATTAATTAATGAAAAAGACGATATTAGTTTTCTTAGAGTCATTAATACTCCTAAAAGAGGTATTGGAACAAAAACAATATCTAATTTAGAAACAAGAGCAAAAGAACTAGGTGTTTGTTTATATGATGCGACTATAAATGGAAAAGAACTAGGATTTAAACAATTACTTGAAGATATGAGAAGTAAAATTGAAACTATGTCTCTAACAGAAATTGTTGATATGGTTCTTAATAATAGTGGAATGAAAGAAGACTTAAAGAAACAAAAAACAATTGAAGCAGAAATTAGATTAGAAAATTTAGAAGAATTTAAGTCTATTACTAAAAGTTATGAAGAAAATTTAGGAGTAGTTTCTTTAAAAGATTTTTTAGAAGAATTAACACTTGTTAGTGATATGGCCGAACACAATGATGCACCTAATCAAGTTACTCTAATGACTATTCATGCGGTTAAAGGATTAGAATTTGATTATGTCTTTGTTGTTGGATTAGAAGAAGGTATATTTCCTCATTTTAATGCAATTATGGATAATTCTAGCAGTGCTATTGAAGAAGAAAGAAGATTATGTTATGTTGCTATTACTAGAGCAAAAAAAGAATTGTATTTATTAAATGCTAAACGTAGAATGCTATTTGGTAAAGAACAAATAAATCCAACTAGTAGATTTATCAATGAAATTGATAATGATTATTTAGAAAAAGAAAAAAGTTCAGAAAAAATAAGAATAACTGACTTTATTAAGAAAAACATGTTCAATAATCATGATACTGACTATCAAATTGGCGATAAAGTTAAACATACTGAATTTGGTAATGGAATTATTACTAGTGTTGATAAATCAATTATTACAATTGCCTTTAGTTATCCATACGGAATAAAGAAAATGATGAAAAATCATAAAAGTATTAGTAAAATATAATAGTTAAAAAATCCCCCAATACATATAATAAAGTGGAGGGATTTTTTATGGATTATCAAATACTAGTTAATAAAGATAACTCCTTAGATAAAGATTATATACCAAAAAATTTAGTCCTATCTAATAGTATATATAAAGATGGAATAATGGTTGATAAATTAGTATTGGAAGCTTTTAACAAAATGAAAGAAGAGGCTAAGAAATATAATTATGAAATAGATATAATGAGTGGATATAGAAGTTATAGTTATCAAGATAAATTATTTAATAATTTAGTAAACGAGAAAGGTTTTAATTATGCTTATAATTATATCGCTAAAGCTGGTACAAGTGAGCATCAAACAGGATTAGCAATAGATTTTGTTATATATAAAGATGATAAATGTTATATAGAACATGATGTAGAAGGGTTAAATGAAACTCTTTGGATACATCAAAATGCACATAAATATGGATTTATAGTTAGATATCCCAAAGATAAAGAAGAAATTACTAAATATAATTATGAACCATGGCATTTAAGATATGTCGGTAATATTGCTAATAGTTTATATAATAATGATTTAACTTTAGAAGAATATAAGAAAAGAATTCAATAATATGAATTCTTTTCTTATGAAACAATAGTTATTTATCTTTAAATAACAAAATAAGTTTTTTAATGTCTCTAACTTTTATTAAATATAATTATTTTATTTGACATCTAACAATATATACACTATAATATTAACAGATTTGGCAGTATTACTACCTTTATTATGATGTGTTATGATATAAGTAACTTAAAACTGCATAAGCGAAAGTACAAATAAAAACACCCCATAAATAAAGAAGTAATAAAGTTAAATAAATTTAATCAAGAAAGGAGGATAACTATGGCAAGATACACTGGACCTAATAACAGACAAGCAAGACGTGTTAATTTTTCAATTTTAGAAAATGGTAAAGATTTAAATAAAAGACCATATGGACCAGGACAACATGGACAAGCAAGAAAAAGAAAACCATCTAACTATTCAATTCAATTAACAGAAAAACAAAAAGTTAGATTTATGTATGGAATTAGTGAAAAACAATTTAAGAAAACATTTATTGAAGCTGGTAAATTAAAGGGCGTCCATGGCGAAGACTTTCTAAAAATATTAGAAAGTAGACTTGATAACCTCGTATACCGTATTGGTTTTGCACAAACTAGACGTGGTGCTAGACAACTAGTTAATCATGGACATATTACTGTTAACGGACAAAAAGTAGATATTCCATCATATCGTGTTAAAGTTGGTGACGTAATTGGTATTAAAGAAAGTTCTAAAAATCATACAGGAATTGAAATATCATTAAATAATGCCCCTAAAAGAGTTGACTTTATAAGTTATGATGAAACAAAAAAAGAAGGTACCTATATTAGATTACCTGAAAGAAGTGAATTAAATCCAAATATTAATGAATCATTAATTGTTGAATTTTATAGTAGATAATATTATCTACTTTTTTTCTTTATCTAATTTTTCTACCATCTCTCTTATTTTTCTGAATCTATGGTTTAACCCAGATTTAGTTATCACTTTACCAGTTTTTTTAGTTATAATAGTACTAAGTTCAAATAAAGATGCTTCTTTATACTCTAATCGATATTTTATAACTTCTTGTAATCTACTATCAAGAGAATCAAACACACCATATTCCATTAACTTATTTATATCCTTTAATTGTTTATTAGAAGTAATAAAAACTTTATCCATATTAGCTTGTTCACAATTATTTAATCTATTAGTCATATTTTTATGATCTCTATATATTCTAATATCTTCAAAATATAAAACAGCATTATAAGCTTTAATTAATCTTAAAAAATCACTTATTTTTTCTGCTTCTTTAATATATACCATATAACCCTTTTCTCTTTTTAAAACTTTACTATTTAAATTATAAACATTTAATAAAGAATTTATCATATTAGCATAATCTAAATTATTAACTACAAATTCTAAATGATAACCAGATTTTTTAGGATTATTAATACTACCAGTAACTAAGAATAACCCTTTAAAATATGCCCTAATTTCTTCTTCATCACTAATAATATAATCCTTAGGAATAATTAAATAGTTACCATCATTATCATAAATAGATAAATCTTTTAATATCTTATCTATATTATCTTTTATAGTTAAAACATAAGTAACTTTATTATTAAAATTATGTTTTTTAACAACTTCCACATTTAAAGAAACATTATAAATATCTTTTAATAATTTATAAATATGTCTAGTTACCACATTACTATCAACCATTATTTCAACATATGTATCTATTATAGCATTATTATATACAATAGCAGACAACTCAGCTATCGCTGAAGTCTTAGTATATTCTCCTCTAACAATTTCACTCTTAACCTCATAAGAAAAAGACATATATATCACCTACTTGCCAATATTGTATCAAAAAAAAAAGAAATAAACAAATTTCTTTTTAATTAGAAAGTTTTTCAATTAACATTGGTAAAATTTTCTTTAAAACATCTTCATCTGTAACCTCTACAACATGCTCATTGCCATATCTTAATTCAACTTTAGCAATCTTATAATTATCTTTAATTTTATTAGATAAATTATCATATTCAACTAAATAATAATAACCAATACTATCAATACTAACCTTCTCTAAAACAATAAATTGTTTATTACTACTCAAAGTCAATAACTTATTAATTTCCATTATCATCACCAACCATCTCATCCAAACTCGTAATATTAGGAATATGTATTCCACTTAAAGCATTTTGTACCGTAGAAGCATTAGTATTACTAGGAATATCAACCTTGGGTTCAACCTTAGGAACTGGCTTTACCTCAGAAAGTGGACTAACAATACCAACTGGCTTTGTTTGAGCATATTGTTCAAATACAGACTTAACAGCAGGTTGTGGCTTAGTTTTGGGTTCTGTAACATCTACAATAGGCTTAAATTCACAACCAAGTGCAACAGCAATCTTTGTTGCCATTATTTTTGCTTTTTCTTTATCTATTAATATTCCACTTGGAACAACATCACTCTTAATAATTTCTTCATCTATTCCACGATGTAGTGGTTTTTGAATAGTAGGTTCAATAATCGGAATAGTATTTGTTTTTCCTATTACCGAAGTTGGTTTTAAATTAGACTTAATAGTATCTCTAATTTCTAACTTTGGTTTATCCAAATTATTATCATAAACAGTAACTTCATTATATTCCTTAAGTAAAGCAAGCATTTCCACAGAATTATTTTCACTCTTAAACTTTTCGATCAAATCTTTTTTATTTTGAATATCAGCAGATAAACTATCAACTTGATTTTTATTTCTTAATTGAGCCATAACAATAGTCATTTGTCTCGTAACAAGTTCAGAAAACAAAGCAAGAGAATTAGGTCCTTTTATACTACATTTTTTTCTATCTTGACGTCGTTCTTCCAACAACGATAAAATATTCTCTCTTTTCTTGTACATACTGTCATAATCATTTACTTTTGTCTTAATTAATTCATTAATTTGTAAAAAATATAACTGTTCTTTATGAGAGTAATACTCACTCTTAGCATCATTAACCTTATCAAATAACTCTCTTTCTTTTTCAATATCCCTACTACCCTCAGGCAACTGTTCATTCTTTTGTTTTCTTATTTCATATGTCCCATTAGTAATATCTAATAACATTCCATATTCTTTAACAGTTTTTTCTAATTTTATAATATCAAGACCATTTAAGTTTAAAGATGACATTATATCCTTATAACTATCTAATAATTCTTCTTCTAATGTAGCATTACGTTTCTCATTCGTTTGTTTTTCTTGGACTTCAACTTGAAGTTTTTCTTCATCCTCAATAATTTCTTTACTTATCGTATTAACACTAGCAACATTATCAAAATACTTAGTAATAAGACATCTACGTTGATGATACATATCTCTATTACGTCTTTCATCAACAGGTTTTAAATCAGTAATAGTAACACCTGTATATTCTAAAACTTCTTTTAACAAATTATCTCTTTCTTTTATTCTTGTATCAATAAAGTCAACTAATTTCTTTAAACGTAACTCTTCATCTTTTAATGTTTTTTCCTTTACTAACATATCATTTTTTTCTATTAAATAAATTTTTTCATTTATTTCATCTAACACTTTAGCATGTTTAACAAGTTCCTCTACTGAAGATAAATCACTTCTACCTAAAGCATCTACTCTATCTTTATATACAGTATAAAAACTTTCAGCCATTTCCCTATTCTTTTTTAGTTGTTCTAATTCTTGAAGATTCATAATATCACCTCTATTTTAATTATATATTTTTTACAAAATTTGTCAAGAAATAACAAAATATTTAAAAGAAAAAAGTAATTTAAGTATAATGACTCAAAAATAAAGGAATAACATATCGTAACTCATCTTTATTATCGACTAAACTTACATACTGATCATCACTATTTCCATATACTTTAACTACTCGACAATTATTTTTCAGTTTATTATTTTCTTTATCAACACCAACTATATAGTAATATTTATCTTCAAATCGTTGTACAGTATCAACTACTATATAATTATCATTATTCTCTAAAGTAATTATATCATTAATTAAAAATCCCATATTTACCTCCTTAAGCAGCCCAACTAGTATTAGTTGCTGGTGGTGTTAATGTTCTTGATGCCCCCAAATTTTCCCCAACCGATGGTGTGACGACATCATTAATTTTTGGTGAGCCACCAGGAAGAGAATTACTTGATGAAAGAGAGCCTACTTGCTTGTTATTTATAACACCTGCTTGTTTTCTTACAGCTTCCAATTGTTTTTTTACAGCCTCTTTAAATCTCGAAGACGAAGTTAAATTAACAATATCAGGTGAACTAGATTCCCTATTTATAACCTTCATAGCATTTGCTGGTATATTATTAATAGGTTTAACTGACTCAACATTTACTTGCTTGTTATCATCTTTATTTTCCCCATCAAGTAAAGGCCCAGATTTTAAAGTTGGTTGAACCCCAATACTAGAAGTAGCTTCACTTTTATTTAAAGGTTTAATTGATGAAACTTCATTATCCACCTTTAAAGAATCCGCTGACTCTTGCAAAACAGGAGGTTTCGCAACTTCAAACATTCTTGTAAACAAGCCACCATCATTGCTTTTAGTATCAACAACATCTTTTTCTTTAACAGAAGTATCATTAGGCAAACTATCTTTATCTGTCTTCTGTAATTCAATATCATTACTATTTTCTTTATTAACAACAGGTACAACAGATAAATTATTATTAGAAATAAATGGAGTTAATAACACAGGTTTTTCAACTTTATTAGAAATAACTTCATCATCTTTATTTAAAGCATTACTTGCCACACTTATCAACTTACTAGCGGACAATTCAGCTGAACTTTTTATATCCTCATCTTTTTTTAAAAGAACAGGTGTTTTTTTGACATCATCACCAGCCCGTAATGGAATATCTTCATTTTTAGTATCTTTTGAATTTACATTTTTAGGCATACACAATACATCACGTAATTCCTTTGGCAATACTGGTATTTTAGCATCTTGCCCAGAAACTTGATTAATTACTGGAATTGCACTTTCCACCGAACCTATTTCAACACCAAAAATATCGCGAAAATGTTTACAGATTTCATCTGATTTCACATCATCCATCTTAACTATCGAATCTACACGTTCTAATTCACCATTTTTATTATTTAAATTTTCAAACATCTTATCTAGTTGCTTACGAATATTTTCTAGCTCTCTATATAAATTAAGTAATTCACTAAAATTATTTTCTTTAACTGATCCAAAAATTCTTTTAACTCTTGCTCTTTCTTCAACATCACTAATTTTATTCAATGATTCTTCATTTGTTAACAATTCATCTAATGGTCTATTAATTTCATCCAAAACTTTTCCAAAATAATTTGACAAAGCTATTCTTTCTTCCTTTGATGAAGAATCATTCTTTTTATTAACCAATGCCCTAAAAAGAGCGACTAAATATTTGCTTCTACTTTCCACTACTGCAGCATATGCCAATATTGCCTTAACTAGATAATTAGTAGCTGTATCCTCTGAAGAAATATTCTTCATAGTATCCCAAGTTGCTAATACTAATTGATAATATTTTTCTTTTTCCGTCAACTGAGTTTTTAACTCATCACATTCACCTTTAGAAGATGGTAAAGAAGAAGACATAGTTAAAGCATCATCAAAAATTGCATTTTTATTATAAAACTTTGCTTGGAGATCTTTTATTTCATCAGTAATCTTTAAAACTTCATCGCGTAATTTAATACTTTCATTTTTTGAATTTTTAGCATTTTCCATATCTTGTAAAGACGAACATACAAACCCAAATTTTTTCTCTATATCTTCTAAAAATTTCTTATTAATACTGGAAATACGACCACTATATTTCAAACATAACTCATCATTTTTTTTAAAACAGGCAATAATCTCTAATAAAAGCTTACTCAAATCTAAAAAGTAGTCATTTAAAAAAGCATCATCAGTAGGAGTCTTTTTCAACATATCATCTATCTTTTTTTTAGCACTTTCTTGCATAGCAAGCGATAAAAGCTGATAGTTCTCAAACATTACATTTTTCATCGCGTCATAAGAATTAATGTTTGCTGGAAAAGGTCCATTTTCACCAACAATATTCATATAATCAATTATTGCAACTAATATCTTTGCATAAAATTTATTTTGCAAAGAATCATATATATTAAAATTTTGTACTACAGTATCACTCGCCATAAACACTCCACCTCTATTATAATTATATCTTTTTTTATTCTTTTGTCAATTACCTGCACTAAACTTTTATAAAAAATATTTTATTGTAAATATCTATTCCTTGTTTTTCTTAAAAATATTAATATAACACCAATAATTATTAATATAACAGAAACAATCTGACTAACTCTAAAAGTATAAAAATACAAGCTATCTTCCCTTAATCCTTCAATTAAAAATCTTCCAATTCCATACCATATAAAATAAAAACTTAACATAACACCAGTTTCTTTCTTTTTAATTAGATATCTAATTAAAAGTAACAAACAAAAACCTAATAAACACCACAAAGATTCATATAAAAAAGTAGGTTGATAATAATGACCATTAATATACATACCATCTATTATAAAGTTAGGAAGATGTAAATTTTCTAAGAAATTTCTTGTCGTTATTGGACCATATGCCTCACTATTAAAGTAGTTGCCCCATCTTCCTATTGCTTGACCTAAAATAACACTAGGTACGACTAAATCTAATATTCTATAAGCATCTTGCTTCTTTTTGCTTGAATAATAAATAATAAATAAAGCCCCAGCAATAACCGCACCATATATTGCTAATCCACCTTCCCAAATATAAAGAATTGATAATATATTATCAGAGAATGCCGATAAATTAAATATTACATAATATAATCTACCACCTAATATTGATATAGGTACTAAATAAAAAACTAAATCATTAACAAAAGTAGTATCAATTCCTATCCTTTTTGCTTCTTTAATTATTAAATAATAACCAACAATAATACCAGCAATAATTAAAACTGAATACCAATAAATATTAAAACCTAAAAATGATATAAAAACTCTATCC
The DNA here is from genome assembly GCA_030539175.1 of bacterium. Taxonomy (GTDB): domain Bacteria; phylum Bacillota_I; class Bacilli_A; order RF39; family UBA660; genus JAUNSN01. The sequence goes on from JAUNSN010000038.1 coordinate 8,974, forward strand.
ATTATTTTCTTCTTTCCATAATCGGTTTAATAATTAAACCTTCCATCATCATTTTTAATAAAGATATTAAAATTGCTATTACAAATGGTACAAAAATACCTTTTATTATAAATTTATCCCCCAATATAAAACTAGTAATATATAATATTAAAACATTCACAAAAGGATAAAATATACCAAAAGTAAGCCCTGTTAAAGGTAAAGTCAAATAAATTAAAACTGGCTTTATAGTTAAATTTAAAACATAAATAATTAATGCTGCAACAACACTAAATAAACCAAAATATTCATTAGATATTTCAAAAGAAGAAAACAACAAAGACATTAATATTAATATTAATGCATAACAAACAATTGACAATATAAATTCAAAAACTTTATTGTCTAATAACCTATTATTAACTTTCTTATTAGATTCATCTTCAATAATAATCATTTTTTTCATTTGTATCATCCTCACAAAACTATTTTAACATAATATTAATTAAATATAAAGAAAAAGAGAAATAAATTTCTCTCTATCAAACTATCTGTTGTTTTTTGATGCCTTATACGCTTCACGGCATTTTTTACACCTTTTTGGTTCACTTAATCCTTTAGTCGTGTAAAATTCTTGTTCCCCAGCAGTAAAAACAAATTCTTCTCCACAATTACAACATACAACGGTCTTATCAGTCATTTTCTTGCCTCCTTTACTAACATATTTGATTTATATATATCTCTAACTTAATTTAAGGAAGCAAATATAAGAATAAATCCATATATATAATAACACTTTTTATAAAATAAAGCAAATGTTTTTTAAAATTTTATATCCAAATTTTTGACAATATTATTAATTATCATAATAAAATTATTTCTCATCAATTCTCTTTTATCACTATTAATAAATTTTACACTAACTAAATAATCCAACTTAGTCTCATAATAACATTTAATTTTTAATATAATATCATTTATAACAGAATTACTTATCGTTCTATTACTTGAAGTTGCCGATATAAAGTCTTTATCTAAGCATTCACACATTTTTCGAAATTGTCCCTTACCAACAAAATAATCAAACTCATTCTCCATACTAAAGTCATTATTCAATGCCGATAAAACTAAATTACAATAAGGAGTATCATCAACAACAGAATCAATTCCCTCTTTACTATCTAAAACTTCTAAAAAACTATAACTAACAACATAATCATTTTTTGAAGCAATCATCAATAATCTTGCTAGATCTTCTAAAATAATATGTTTATTATCAATTGTATTAAATCCACCACTAAACATATAATCATTAACAATTGCTCGATTAACTTTATTAAACACTGCTAATTTAGCTAAAACAAAACATAACCCATCATTTAAACTAAAACCATAAAAACTTTTTTGTTCTTTATCATATTTAGCAATTCCTTGAGAAGATAAACAACCATTTTGCTTTATTACATTATCTCCTTTACAAGTTAAAAGAACCTTTAAAAAATTATATACAGAAATTATTTCATTAGCTGTTTTATCAACCATACAACCATAATTAACAATAAATTTAGAATTTTCTACCTTCGTATGACCATAACTACCAACTACATAATCTTTAGTATTGACTATTACACTACCAACATAATTGACTAAATTGTCAGTAACCTCTTTCCGCATTTTTTCACTAAACAAAAAACTTATAGCATTTATACTATCACTCAAACGCTTATTTTCTCGTACTTTTAACGAAGAATTATCAACAACTAATATCATTGGCACCACCTAATGTAATTCTAACATAAGTTGGCAATTTTTACACTAATTATTATATAACTTTACACTATTTTAAATAAACATTAACTTTCTCATTTGAATCAACGATTACTAACAAAAGCTTTTTTTCATCAGTATATCCTAAAACTTTCAATTGTTGCATTAACCATTTTCTATCTTTTTTAAGATTCTTTAAATTATCATCTTTTATTATTCCATCTATAACAACATCATAATATTTTACTTCATTCTTGGTAATATTCATATCTTTTACTGTCACAGTTTCTTGATCTTTTTTCAATAAAAAACTAATTTTACCACTAGTCTCCATAATTGCCTCATCTATGTCATTTAAATTAAAATAACTATTACTTCTAGCTTCTGCTAACAAATCACTTATACTTAAATTTACTTTCCGTAAATTATCACTTAGTATTTTACCATCTTTAATTAACATCGTTGAAGTACCTGCAAAAAAATCTTTAAACTTTCCACTCTTTAAACTCACTGCCGAAACAACATAATTTAAAAGACCACATATAATCATACACATTAAACCACCAAGAAAATTCTTTTCAATATCTAAAGATATATCAGCAGCTACACTTCCAATAGATATTCCGATCATATAATCAAATAAATTCAATTGTGATACCTGCTTCTTTCCCATTATTCTTATCAGAATAAATAGTACCACTAAAGTTATAACCGTTCTAAATAATATATTTAACATTTCCTCCATTTCAATCACCTAGTTATATTATTAACAACTTTTATTAAATTAAAACAAAAAAGATAATTAGAAGTTATTATCTTTTTGTATGATAGTATAACCATATTATTAAAATTTTCATGTATAATAGTTACCATATATTAAAAAAGTGAGTTTTTTTACAAATGTTTTATACTTAGTAAAAAGCAATCACTTTTATCAAAAATC
>JAUNSN010000070.1 GCA_030539175.1 bacterium
ATACATTCCTATTACTATTGGGAAACTGATAGCACATTAGTAAGTACGCTTGTCGATCAATACTTGACTATAAATATTGGATTGCTACCAATATTGCAATAACAGGTAATAGGTATAATGATACTTCCGTATAGCCACAGATTCAAGCAATGGATACGGCTCTGTGAAATCCACAGTTGAGGTGCAATTCCTATGGAGTTATTTAGCAAATAACCGTTTGATGATTTCCTTTGTGTTGAGGGGTCTTGAGAAGAAATATCAACATATATATTTAATTTAGTCATAGCATTAGCAGATTATAAAATAGTTCATATTTATCCAATCTTAAAAGCTATCTGCTATGACTTTTACATACTAAGAAAGGAAATTGTAATGAAAAAATATAATATAAGATTTAAAAAAATAATGGAAAATGTAATATCAATACCTGCAAAAAATAAAAAAGAAGCAATGGAAATGGCAAAGGATTTATTAAGAACTTCAATAATTAAAGATGTAGAAATTAATAATATAACAAAGCATTATGTAATTTTAGAATTTGAAAGGAAACCTATTTTTAAATAATATGGAAGAATTTTATAGAGGAAGTATATATTATGCAGATTTAGATCCTGGTATAGGTAGTGAGCAAAGTGGCATTAGACCTGTTTTAGTGGTGCAAAACGATATTGGTAATATAAACAGTCCTACAACTATAATTGCCCCGTTAACAGATGCTAAAAACAATAAAAATATATTGCCTACTCACATTAAATTGAAAGCAATGGATTATATGAAATATGATTCAATTATTCTTTTGGAACAAATACGAGCAATTGATAAAGGTAGATTAAAAAACTTTGTAAGTATTTTAAGTGATAAAAAAATGGGTGAAGTAAATCGTGCTTTGCAAATAGCATTAGATTTAACTAATTCAAGAAAGGGTTATGATAATGAAAAAATATTTAGTGGTAGTAAAAAAAATAGAAGTAACATCAATGATAGTAAGAGAAAGTAGTGGACAAAAAGCAATAATGAAAGTTGCAAATTTAATGAATAAATGTGTGGAACATAATGTTAATTTAGGTAAAACTTTTGATAAAAAACCTGATTTTGTATATAAAGTAAAGTTGGTGACTAATAATAATGAATAGTGAAATGGTTTTATCAGTAAAAGAAGTTGCTAAAATATTGCATACAAGTCCCAACTATGTTTATGAATTAATAAATAATGGATATTTACCAGCTTTGAAATTAGGCAGTGTAAAAATATTAAAAACGACTTTAGAAAAATTTTTAATAGAGAATCAAGGGAAAGATTTATCAAATTTGACTAAAATAACAGAATTAGAATCGTTGAAAGTTGCAAAAGAGTAATTATGGGAAATGTTTATATTCAAAAAAGGGGAAAAGTTTATCAATATCAATTTTCTGTTGCTCCTATAAATGGAAAAAGGAAGTATATTAATAAATCTGGATTTAAAACAAAAGCCGAAGCAATTGAAGAAGGGCAAAAAGCATTTAATGAGTATCATACAGCAGGAGTTCCTTTTAAAGAATGTACTTTATCTTATAGTGATTATTTGGATTATTGGTTAGATAATTATTGTAAAGTAAACTTAAAATATAATACTATCCAGGCATATAAATCATTAATAAATAAATATATAAAACCTAAAATAGGAATATATAAATTATCGACAATAACAAGTGTTACATTAAATACTTATATTAATGAAGTGTGCAATGAGTATGATTATTCTAAAGCATATTTTAAAAATATATTAAAAGTAGTAAAGGGTTCTTTTAGAGATGCTTGTAATATATATGGATTGATTAAATATAATCCTGCTGTCACATTAAGACTTCCAAAAATAGAAAAAGAAAAAGAAGATATTAAACATTTATATACTCCCGAGGAAATAAATTATATATTGAATAGGTTTAAAGACAATGATACATTTACCTGTGCTTTTTTAACATCGTGTTATACAGGTATGAGAACAAGTGAAGTTTTTGCTTTGACTTGGGATGATATAAACTTTGAAACAGGAATTATAGATATTAAGCATAGTGTATATGATAAACCAAAAGATTCAAAAGGTAGATGGTATATTGGAACAACAAAGACATTTTCTGGCAAAAGAAAAATTAATATAAGTAAAACACTACTAACAGCACTATTTAATTTTAAAAAAAAGCAAGATTATATAAAAAAAATAAGTGGTTATAATTATGCATACTATCATATAGAGGATGTATATAATGAGTATGGTAAAGCAGTAGAAAAAAGAATAGTAAAAAATAATTTGAATGATTCAAAAGAAGCAAACATCAATCTGATTTTTACTAAGAATAATGGAATATATGTTGGAACTGATTTGATTAGACAACCTTTTAATATTATTCACGATGAATTGGGTATTGAAAAATGCAGATTTTATGATTTGAGAGGAAGTTATGCAACGACAATTTTAAAAAATGGCATAGAAATTAGAGATGTTGCAGATATACTAGGACATAGAAATGTAGAAACAACGGAGAATTATTATATTTCAAGTACTAAAGATTCAAGAAAAGAAGCAACCGAAGTATTTGATAAAATAATGCAATCTGATACTATTAAAGAAATTATAAAATACGATTGTAAGTAATTTGCCAAAATTAGTAATTTATTATATAATGTAAATGTGAAAAAAATAATTTTGTAGATTTGTAATAAAATATATATACTATATAATCATATGTATAAGCGAATGCAAACAATGTTTGTAATTTGTTTGTAAATGAGAAATAACAATAATACTAATAGTACTTATAATATTATAAATACTAGTCTTACCTAGTCCCATTAATAAAGGAATAACAATAATAACGATAATACTATAAATAACATAAATACTAGAATTTGTTGTTC
>JAUNSN010000039.1 GCA_030539175.1 bacterium
CACCTCCTAACTTAAAAACTGTGTCCTCACAGACACAGTTAAGTTAAAAAGTTCCTGGCGCATACCGGCCCAGCCCGTAAGGGCAACAATAAGCGTCTTTGAGGTCCCATAACAATAAAAAATATAGTAAAAATTTTAAAAATACTTGCTATATTTTTTTTTTAATGTATAATACTTAGTCAAGAAGGAAGTGATGTAGTTTTAAATAAATAATTAATTATTTAGTTAAAACTACTTTTGTTTTAATAGATGGAGGATAAAAATAAGATGGATGTAAAAACTAATTTACCGATTATATTTTTAAGAGAATGTGTATTATTACCACATGATGATATTAGATTGGAATTTGATAGTGAAGATAAAAAAATAATTGGTATTTCTGAATTATATCATGATAATTATTTATTATTTATTAATTTAGTTGATCAATTAGAAGAGAGTTTAGAAGAAAGTGAATTTCCTAGTATAGGAGTAGTTGGTCGGATTAAATCTAAGATAGAATTGCCTAATGGTATTATTAGAGTTGTTATAACAGGAATACAACGTATTGAGATACTTAATTATATTAAAAATGAAGATGATACATATCAGGCGTTTGTTGGCGAAAGTAAAGTATCATCTTATGATAAGTTAGAAGCAAATGTTTTTAAAAGAGTTTTATATAGAGATTTAAAAAAATATATTTCATTATCATATAATATGAGTAATTCTGTATTAGGTCGTGTTAATGAAAATACTGATATTAGTATATTTACTGATATAGTAGTATCCGAATTGCCTATTAAATATTTAGATAAAATTAAATATATTAAATGTTTAAATCCAATTACTAGAGCAACTATGATTGTTGAAGATATTCATAAAGAAATTGAATCTGTAAAATTAGAAAATGAAATAGAAGAAAAAACAAAAAAACAATTAGATAATACACAAAGAGAATTTTTGTTGAAAGAAAAAATGAAGATTATTAAACAAGAACTTGGTGATATGGATATAAAAGAAGCAGATATTAATTTTTTAAGAGAAAAAATCGAACATTTAAAAGCTCCAAGAAAAGTCATTGTTAGATTGATGAATGAATTAAACAAGTATGAACTTGCTTTATCGGTATCGCCTGAAGTAGGGATAATTAGAAATTATATTGATTGGGTTGTAAACTTACCATGGGGAGTTACTACAACTGATTCTAATAATATTGTAGATATCCAAAAAAAATTAGATGAAAATCATTATGGTTTAACAAAAATAAAAACAAGAATAATTGAACATATTATGGTTAAAAACTATGTTGGGGAAGATAGTAGTCCAATAATTTGTTTGGTTGGTCCGCCAGGAACTGGTAAAACATCTATGGCTAAATCAATTGCTTCTTCTTTAAATAAAAGTTTTGTTAAAATAAGTGTTGGTGGAATTAATGATGAGGCGGAAATTATTGGACATAGAAGAACTTATATTGGTGCTTGTCCTGGTAAGATAATTCAGGGATTAAAGAAAGCAAAGTCTAATAATCCAGTATTTTTAATAGATGAGATAGATAAAATGACAAAAGATTATAAGGGAGATCCAGCTAGTGCATTGTTAGATATTTTAGATAAAGAACAAAATAGTATGTTTTGTGATAATTATATTGAAGAAGAGTTTGATTTATCTAATATAATGTTTATTTTAACTGCTAATTCTGTTATGACTATACCAGATGCATTAAAAGATAGATTAGAAATAATTGAGTTTAGTAGTTATACTGTTTATGAAAAGTTAGATATATGTAAATCGCATTTAATACCTAAATTATTAAAGAAGTATAATTTATCATCTGATGAAGTTACTTTTACTGATAGAGCAATATTAAAAATAATTAGAAATTATACTAAAGAATCAGGAGCTAGAGAATTAGAAAGATTAATATCAACTATATGTCGAAAAATAATTACTAATATTATGAAAAGTGGAAGTAAAAGATATAATATAGATGCTCAAAATATTGTTTCTTTCTTGGGTAAGATAAAATATAAAACTGCGACTAATGAGTATAATAATAAAACTGGTATTACGAATGCTTTAGCTTATACTAATTATGGGGGAGATGTATTAAAGGTCTCGGTTGCTAGTTATCAAGGTAATGGCAAAGTTATTTTAACTGGTTCAATAGGAGATGTTATGAAAGAAAGTGTACATATAGCATTATCTTATTTAAAGAGTAATTGTAAGTTATATAATATAGATTATGATAATTTTACAAAGAATGATTTTCATATTCATTTTGAAGAAGGTTCAGTACCTAAAGATGGTCCATCTGCTGGTGTTACTGTTACTACGGCTATTATTAGTTTATTAACTAAAAGAATAGTTAGAAGTAATATTAGTATGAGTGGAGAAATAACTTTACGAGGTAAGGTATTACCAGTTGGTGGTATAAAAGAAAAGTTAATTGCTGCAACTATTAATAATATTAATAAAGTTTATCTTAGTACAGAAAATAAAAGAGATGTTGATGTTATTGATTCATATATCAAAGGGAAATTAAATATAGTTTATGTTAGTGATTATTGTGATATATATGAGGATTTATTTGGTGTTAATTTGTAAAAGAACTATCTTTATTTTTGATGGATATGATAAAGCAATAGATCATATATTTGTATCAAATAAATTAGATGTTATTGATAAGGGTGTATTTGATGTTGAAGAATTAACCGATCATAAAGGAGTTTATGCAAGAATAAGAATATAGTTTTAAAGATTTATAATGTAAAATAAAATATATATAAATTTTTTTAAAAATAACAATTTATCTATATTTAATAATTATTTTTTGATATAATATAGTTAACTAAGTTATTAGTTAGGGTGATAGGTTGAAAGAAAGGAAGGTTAGTTATATATGAAGAAAATCTTAAATTCATTGGTTATTTCAACAATTGTTATGTCTTTAGTATTTATTGTTATTGGAATAATATTTCTTAGTGAACCTGGTATATCATTATTAATGATATCGTATATTATTGCAGGTCTTTTGATAATTGGTGGTATTTACTTAATGGCAACAGGTTATAAAAAGGTAATGGGAATTACGTTGTTTGATGGTTTTACTCCTGGTATTATTTCTTTGGTACTTGGGGTTGTAGTGCTTTGTAAGCCATTGACTTTAATTGTGTTAATACCAATAATTATTGGTTTATGGTTTGTTATTAATTCAACATTTAAAGTTAAAATATCTTTTAATATGAAAGAAGCAAAGATAACTATTTGGTGGGTTGTTTTAGTGTTTGCTATTATGGGGATAATATGTGGTGTATTAATGATTTTAAATCCTGTAATAGGTGCTTTAACGGTGATGGAAGTAGTTGGAATATTGATGATTGTTTATTCTAGTATAGATATTATTGAAATAATGTTATTTAAAAGAAATATTGATAAATTAGAAAAAGTATTTAAATAATGCTTTTTTTTTGTTATAATTTTAGAGGAAGGTGATAAGAATTATGGCTTTAGGAGAAAATAAAAATCGTGACACATTAGAAGTGTTTAATGACTTGTATAAAGTTAAAAATATTTCTTATGTCGATAAAAATAATCAAGCTAAACAAAATACATATCGAGTTATGTTTGGACTTACTGATAAGACTAGACCACCAGAATATGTTAAAAAAGATGATATGACAGAAATTAAGAATAATACGTCGGTATTAAATAGTCTTAATCAGACTAACAAATTAAGATCAACGATGGAGAGGTTAAAAAATGATAAGAGAAAATGAAGAAGATTTATGCAAATATGAAAATGAATTATATAAAAGGGGTTATTCTTTTATAGGGGGAATTGATGAGGTTGGAAGAGGTCCGTTAATTGGTAGTGTAGTTGCTGCTTGCGTTGTCCTTCCGGTTGGTTTTCAGTTAGAGGGTCTTACTGATTCGAAGAAGTTATCTGCGAAAAAAAGAAATTATTTTTATAATATTATTATGGAAAAAGCTTTGGGCGTTGGTATTGGTATAGTTGATGAATGTGATATAGATAAATATAATATATATAAAGCGACAAAAATAGCAATGAAACAAGCGATAGATAATGTTAAATCAAATATTGATTATTTATTGATAGATGCGATGGAATTGGATGTTGATATACCAACTTTATCTATTATAAAGGGAGATTCTAAGAGTATTAGTATTGCGGCAGCTAGTGTTATTGCTAAAGTAACAAGGGATAAAATGATGAATGAATTAGATAAAAAATATCCAGTTTATGGGCTTGCTAAAAATAAGGGTTATCCGACTAAACAACATTTGGATGCGATAAAGAAATATGGAATAACTAAATATCATAGATTAAGTTTTAAACCAGTAAGAGATAATAAGGATAAGGTATATGTTGGGGTGTAAAATAAGTGTCATTTTAGTGTAAAGATACTTGTTGATATTATAACTTTGTAGTATTATTAGTGTGGTGGGGGAATTAAAAAAAATACTTACATTTATTAATGATGTATTAAGAGAAAATGCAAGTTATAATTAATTAAGGAAAGGAGAGGTTACTCAATATATATTGGGGTAACAGTGTGATACGATGATTTATCCATCAATCGATAAGATTTTAACTGTAATTGATTCAAAGTATGCTTTAGTTCATATTATTGCCGATAGAAGCAAAAATATGCAAAAGACTGGTTATTATCAAATGAAAGATAATCAGTATAAATCAGTCAAAAATATTGGTAAAGCGTTGGAAGAAGTATACGAAAACATGATACATAAAATGTAAGTATCATGTTTTTTGGAGGTAATATGAAAATAATAAAATATAAAAGACAAAGAAATGGTAAGTATAAGGTCTTTTTTGATAATAATAAGGAATTGTTATTATATGAAGATGTAATTATTAATAATAAATTACTTTATGTTAAGGAAATAAATGATTATGTTTTTGATTTGTTGCAAAGGGAAAATGATAGATATCTTGCATATGATGAAGCAATAAAATATACTATAAAAAAAATTAGATGTAAAAAGGAAGTTATTAATTATTTGCAAAAGAAAAAAATATCTGATGAGGAAATAAAAAAGATAATTAATAAACTATATTCAAGTAAATTACTGAGTGATGAGGAATATGTTAAAGCATATATTAATGATAGGGTATTATTAAGTAATGATGGTATGAATTTAATTAAAAATAAATTACTTGATAATGATATAGATATTGAATTGGTTGATAAATATTTATCTTTGATAGATAATGTTGTTTGGAAAAATAAAATAAAAAAAATAATTAATAAGATGGTAATTAGTAATAAAAATATAAGTGGTTCAGTTTTAAAGAATAAGATATATTATAAATTAGTTAATTTAGGATATGATAAAGAAATAATTAAACAGGTATTTACTTCTTATACTTTTGTTAATCATGGTAATTTAAAGAGACTATATGATAAACTATATACTAAATATAAGCAAAGATATACAGGAGATGAACTTAAATATAAAGTTGTTAATAAACTGTTGGAAAAAGGGTTTACAAGAGAAGAAATATCAAAAATAACTATGTGTTTGGTTGCTTTTTTATCAAGTTTATGTTAATTTATATGTGAGGTGTGATAAATGGCAATGAATAACTTCAATCCCCTTAAAGGGAGTAAATTGTTTAGTAATTTAAATAAAAAAAATAATGATAAATCAAAAGAGAAAAAAAAGAGTAGTAGTACAATTAAGTCTAGTATGTATCAACGAAGTGTAGATATGACTGGTAATAATGTAAAACCTATTGTATATATAGTATTAGTGTTTCTTCTTGTGGTTATTGTATTTTTAGTTATAGCAATTAATATGAAAAAGTCTTGTAAATATGATGGGACTAATTATATAAATGAGCTTAGTGTTTATAAGAATAATAGTTTGATATTAGCAAAAGAGTTATATTATCGTACTAGAAGTATATATAGTGATTTTGCTCTTGGTACTAATAATGTTTGTGGACCGTTTGGTGAAGAACTAAGAGATGGTTATTATCATAAATCTTTAAATGTTAGGTTTACAACATATGAAAGTTTATATAATTATGTAAATGAATTGTTTGATGAGGATTTAACAAAATTATTAGTATCAACTAGTAATTATAGGAATTATGATGGAGTTTTATATTGTGCTCAATCATCAAGGCCTAAGAATGAATATTATATAGGGGTGGAAAGTATTAGTTTAGTTGATAATACTAAAACACAAATGAAGTATAAGGTAAAAGAAAAGTATTTCTCACAAAATGAAGATATAAATTGTGTAAATAATTGTAAATATGAATATAAGGAAAATGATTTTACGTTAGTTAATGTAGATGGTATTTGGAAAGTTAAAGCTTTTACATTGCCGTATTAATGAATAATAGATTTATATGAGATAAGAGTTTATTCTTTTATCTTTTTTTGATTGTTTGGTTAGGATTTATTTTAAAGTATTATCTCTATGTGCTAAAAGTTGCTTGCTAAATTAACAAAAACTCCTTGACAATGGTACAAAAGCACTTTAAAATATTATTGTAGAGTTTAAATTATTTTAGGCTACATATAAATATATGAAAAGAAATGGAGGTGTTTTATGGAAATATCAGCATCGTCCATTTTGATGTTTGTTCTTGGTGTTACTATATGTTTGGGTGTAGTTTATTTGTTGAATTATATAAAAAATAAAAATGATAAAAATAAATCTATTTCTATTATAGATAGTGCGATGAAAGAAGCAGAAAAAATAAAGAGAGCTACTTTATTGGAGACGAAAGAAGAAGTCCATAAGATAAAATTAGAAGCTGAAAAAGAAATTAAAGAGAAAAAAGAAGAAGTAAAACAATCGCAGGAACATATTTTACAAAGAGAGAACAATTTAGATAGAAGAGATTTAGCTATTCAAAGTAGGGAAGTTGCTTTAGAAGAGAAGGAAAATAATTTAATAAGTAAGCAAAAGGAAGTAATAAAAGAACAGTCAAAAGTGGAAGAATTGAAGAGTAAACAGTTAAATGAATTGGAAAAAATTGCTAAATTTACTAAAGAAGAAGCAAGAGATAAAATAATGAAGATGGTTGAGACGGATATGAACTTAGAGCTTGCTACTTATATACGTGATAGAGAAGAAGAAGCTCGTTTAGAAGTTAATGAAAAGTCAAGAGAAATGCTACTACTTTGTATGGATAAGTATGCTGCTGATGTTACTAATGAACATACGGTTTCTGTTATTGCTTTGCCTAATGATGAAATGAAAGGAAGAATTATTGGTAGAGAGGGAAGAAATGTTCGAACAATTGAAGCAGTAACTGGGGTTGATTTGATAATTGATGATACGCCTGAGGCTATTGTAATTTCTAGTTTTGATCCAATGCGAAGAGAGATTGCTAGACTTACTTTAGAAAGTTTGATTCGTGATGGAAGAATTCATCCAGCAAGAATAGAAGAACTTTATGATAAAATGTGTTTAGAAGTTAAAAACAAGATAAAGGAATATGGTAAAAATGCAGTTTATGAATTAGGTATTTCACGAATTGCTCCAGAATTAGTTGAGATTATCGGTAAGTTGTATTTTCGGAGTAGTTATGGACAAAATGCATTAAAGCATTCAATGGAAGTTGCTAGTATTGCAGGTATTATTGCTAATGAAGTTGGAGTAAATGAAATACTTGCTAAACGTGCAGGGTTGTTACATGATATTGGTAAAGCAATAGATTTTGAAATGGAAGGTAGTCATGTTGATATTGGTGTTGAACTTGCTAAGAAATATCGGGAAGATGATTTAATAATAAACTGTATTGCATCGCATCATAATGATACAGAGGCGACTAGTTTAATAGCTGTTATTATTAGTATTGCTGATGCAATATCGGCGTCTCGTCCTGGAGCAAGAAATGATAGTTCCGAAAACTATTTTAAAAGGTTAGCTGAGTTAGAAGCATTGGGTAATAGCGTAGAAGGTGTGGAAAAGACGTTTGCTATGCAGGCAGGTCGTGAAGTAAGAGTTGTTGTTAAACCTGATGAGGTAGATGATGTAAGGACGTTTGAAATAGCAAGAGAGATTAAACAAAAAATAGAAAAAGAATTACAATATCCTGGGACTGTTAAAGTTACTGTTACAAGAGAAGTAAGAGCAACTGATGAAGCAAAATAGGGGGTAATAATGGGATTTTTTAATAAAATAAAGAATGTTTTTTCTAATAAGAAGGAAGATACGCTAAAGTATGATGAAGGTTTAAAAAAAACTAGAAATGAATTTGTTTCAAAACTTGGTAATTTATCTAAGAAGTATAAATTTGTAAATGATGATTATTTTGAGGAGTTAGAGGAAATATTAATAATGGCTGATATGGGGGTATCTTTGGTTGTTAGTTTTGTTGATAGATTAAAGAAAAGAGTTAAAACAGAAAATATTACTGATACTGATATGCTTAAAGAACTTATTGTTGATGAATTGTTTGTTATGTATGTTGAGGGAGGTATTATTGATAATAAGATAAAATTTAATGAAGATGGTCCGACGGTAATATTGTTTGTAGGGGTAAATGGTGTGGGAAAAACAACAACAATTGCAAAGCTAGGTAAAAAGTTAATGAATAATGGAAATAAAGTTTTAATGATTGCTGGTGATACTTTTCGTGCTGGAGCGGTTGAGCAAATTAAATTATGGGGAGATAAAACAGGTATTAGAGTTGTATCAAACAATAGTAAAGATCCTTCAAGTGTAATTTTTGATGGTTTAGATATTGCAATTAATGAAAAATATGATATAGTATTAATAGATACCGCTGGTAGATTGCAGAACAAAGATAATTTGATGAAAGAATTAGCTAAAATGAATAAGGTTATTAAGTCAAAAATAGGTCAGGAAGTTCATGAAACCTTGTTAGTTATTGATGCGACTACGGGACAAAATGGTATTATGCAAGCGGTTGAATTTAAGAAACATGTTGATATTACTGGTATTGTTTTAACAAAACTTGATGGTACAGCTAAAGGAGGAATAGTGCTAGCGATAAAAGATAGTGTTGATTTACCTGTTAAATTTGTTGGCTTGGGGGAAAAAGAAGACGATTTAGAAGAGTTTGATGTTGAAAAATATATTTATGGTTTGTTTAAAGACTTTTAAGAAAGGATGAGTTTAATGGCTTTAAAAAAAGGGGAAGTAAATAAAAGTGAAAAAGTATCTGTTAAGAAAAAAACTAAAAGTCCAGCTAAAAAGGTTGTTAAATCTAGCGTTCATAAAAAATTAGCGGTGACGTTAGAAAATACATCACAAGTTAAAATAAAAAAATTTTTATTAGTTGTATGTATAATATTTGGTGTATTATTTGTAGGAGTTACAGTTTTAGCATTTTTAAATCCTGTGTTTATTCCATCGGCATTTATAATGGCTGCTTTAGTATTGTTTTCTATTTCTTATTATTTATCTGATGATAATAAGAATAAGTCACTTATTTATTTGTTATTTGGTGGTGGGATGGCTTTGTTGTTATATGCAATTATTTATACTGTTTTAAATCAAATAAATGGATGATAGAGATTATTTGATAATATTATTTGATTATTATGGTTCTTTATTAACTGATAAACAAAGAACATATTTTAATTATTATTATTTTGATAATTTGTCATTAGGGGAAATAAGTGAGAATTTAAATATTAGTCGGAGTGCAGTATATAATTGTATAGTAAAATTATCTTCTAAATTAATGTATTATGAAGATGTGTTGGGTATGTATAAAAAAGATGTAAAGTTACGTAGTATTGTTAACAAATTAAATAGTAAAGATCAAATAGCTTTTAAAGATATTGTTATATAGGTTGGTGAAAAGTGTATGAAAAATAAAATAGAAATAGTAGAGATAACAGAAGAGAAATTGCCTTTTGATGCGACAAAAGATTGTAAATTATTTTATGATTATGGTAAAAGAACTAGAGGTGGATTTACGGATGCAATATTTTTAACAGCTATTATTGCAACGGCTGGTTTATGGTTTATGATTGTTGTTTTTATTATTAATAAAGGTTAGGTGATTAACAATGAATGATACATCTATATTAGGAAGATATGCTGAAAATTTAACTGATGTGACATATATTACGAATCCAGCTATTGCTAGGGAAAAAGAATTAAGAGAAGTAATGTTGGTTCTTTTAACTCCAGAAAAATCAGCTATTTTAGTAGGTAAACCTGGTATTGGTAAAACTGCTATAGTTGAGGGACTTGCTTATTTAATACAACGAAATGATGTTCCCGATGCTTTAAAAGGATATCGTATTTTCCGAGTTAATACAACAGCAATACTTGGTAATGATAATGGAGAGAATAGAGTTTTAAAGTTAGTTCAAGAATTGAAATTACAAGAAAAAATAATATTATTTATTGACGAGATTCATACTTTAATTGGTAATGATGCTCAAGGTGCTTTAGATTTAGCTAATATGTTTAAAGAAGGACTTAGTCGAGGCACGATTAAAATGATAGGGGCGACGACTACTTACGAATATGAAAAGTATGTTTTGCGTGATAAAGCTTTTGTTAGACGGTTTGAAAAAGTTGAAGTTGAAGAACCTACTCAAGAAATGTGTGTTCAAATCTTAATGAAAACTTTACCTAAGTTAGAAAAACAAACAGGTGTTGTACTTCCATATACTGATTTTATTAAAGAAAATATTATGAAATTTATTGTTAATATGACAAGTGAATATAAAAGAGTATTTGAAATATCTTCAAGATATCCAGATATATGTTTAGTAATATTAAGACAAGCTTTTTCGGATGCTGTGTTTAACAATAAAAGTGAAGTTAGGTTTATTAATATATATAATGCGATTAAAGTTAGTAAGGCTGTATATCCTGATGTAATTAGAAAAGAATTGTTTGTTTTTAAAGAAAAATTTGCTGATATATTGTTAGAAGAAAATGTTGAGGTAGAGATACCAGAAAAGTAAGTAATATTTAAATATAAAAATTTTAAAATATTTTTGGTTAGAAAGTAAATAATAGAGGTAAAGAAAATGAAAAATATTAAAGAAAATGAAAAATTAAATATACT
>JAUNSN010000040.1 GCA_030539175.1 bacterium
AATAATATCAAAAATATTTGCAGTAATTTTATGTTTTTTAACACACGTATTAATAGTTTTAAATATTATTGAGAAAAGTATGGCAATACCAATTAGTTGGATGGTCAATTCAAAAGTAAAAGAACTTCTTACAATGAAAAAAATACCGATTGTAATAAAAATAATAGTGCTGGTAATAGTAGTTATATAATCAATTATTTTTTTCAAAATTAACACCTTCCCTTGCAAATTAATTTTATCATGTTAGATGATTTAAGTCTAGTGAAAAATAAATTACTGTTCCAAAATTTTATTGCTTATACTTTATTATATGTGTTATAATAGGGATGTTTATGAGAGGTGATAAATGTGAAGTTTAAATTTAGAGCGGATGCGGATGATGTAAAAAAATTTCTTCTTTATTGTGGTGGAATTTTGTATTTAGTTTGTATAGCAATTTTAAATGTAAATTGTTTATATGAAAATGGTAGTTTATATGGTGTTATTCCATTTGAAGCATTTACTCTTAGGTTTTTACCAACTACACTTACTTTATTTGCTTTAGCTGTAGTTGGTATTATAGCCGCGACTGGTTCTAAATTTTATGATAGAGAAAAAGGTTTTGGCTTTCAAGAAGGAAAGAAAGTTAAAGAGGGTTATGCACGTTGGGCGAAAGAAAAAGAAATGATGAAATGTTTAAAAAAAATTGATCCAACGGCTGATACAGTGGAATATGGGGGAATTGCTTTAATAAACAATGCTAAAAGTGGTATGTGGGTTGATGCTGGTGAAGATCATATGTTAGTTATGGGGTCGACTGGTTCTGGTAAAACTGTTATGGTTTCTAAACCAATGATTAAGATATTGGGAAAAAAAGGCGAATCAATGATTATTACTGACCCTAAAGGTGAATTGTACGAAAATTGTGGAAATATGCTTAAGGAAAAGGGATATAATATTGTTGTTTTAAACTTTCGTGATCCACAGTTTGGTAATGCTTGGAATCCAATGGCTTTACCATATCGTTATTATCAAGAAGGAGATACTGATAAATCTACTGAATTATTGGATGATTTGGCTTTGAATATTTTGTATGAAGAAAAAGCAGGAGGGAATGCTGATCCATTTTGGGAGAAAGCTGGTGCGGATTATTTTTCGGGATTAGTGTTGGGTTTATTTGAAGATGCTGATAACGAAAATCAAGTTAATTTAAATAGTTTAAATTTAATGTCTGTTTTAGGAGAAGAGAAATATGGTCGTTCAAATTATATAAAAGAATATTTTAATATGAAAGATCCGTCTCGTCCCGCTTATATAAGTGCTTCTGGGACAGTGTATGCTCCTGAAGATACCAAGGGTGGGGTATTGGCAACATTTAAACAAAAAGTAAAATTATTTTCTTCTCGTGATAATTTATCAGAAATGTTAAGTCATAGTGACTTTGATATGAAAGATATTGGACGAAAAAAAACGGCTGTGTTTATGATAATTCAAGATGAAAAAAAGACTTTGCATCCTCTTGCGACAATTTTTATTAAACAATGTTATGAAACATTAATAGATGTTGCTCATGCAAATGGAGGCAAATTAGCCTATAGAACAAACTTTATTTTGGATGAGTTTGCTAATATGCCACCGTTAAAAGATGTTACTACTATGGTTACAGCCGCACGTAGTCGTGCTATTAAGTTTACGTTTATTATTCAAAACTTTGCTCAATTGGTTCAAGTTTATGGGAAAGAAAATGCTGAAACTATTAAGGGTAATTGTAGTACAGTTTATTTGCTTAGTAGCGAACTTACGGCTTTAGAAGAACTTAGTAAGCGTTGTGGAGAAATAAAATCAAAAGAAAAAGAAAAAACTGCTAGTCGGCCGTTGGTTACTGTTAGTGATTTACAGAGATTGCCACAATGGACAATAGTTGTTTTAAAAAATAGAATGATGCCGTTTAAGACGAAATTTATACCAGATTTTAAGATGAATTGGGGAAAGACTTATGATAAATGTGAGCTTGTAGAAAGACCACGGCAACAAGTTGAACTTTTCGATATAAGAGAGTTTGTTAAAAATAAGAAAAAAGATGAAACTCCAACACTAGATAATCCGATGGGAGGATTTGGAATGCCAGGAATGATGGGAGGGGGCATTCCGAATAATTTTGGACTTCCCTTTGGTGGAGGAATAGGGGCGAAGGCTGATAATGGACCTGCTAACTTTAATATTGATGAAATGATGAAGAAGATTGATTTAAAGATAGCCGCCCTAGAAGAAGAGGAACGGTTGGAAAAAGAAAAAACGAAGGATGCAGATATTTTGCCAATATCGGAAAAATTGGATGTTAATCAATTTAGTAAAAAGAGTGTTGAAGAGAAAAAAGATGATGAATTTGATAAAAAATATAGTGATGAGACTAGCGATGATCAATTTTTTGACGATTTTTTCTTCGATGAAATATAATAAAAACTGATTAGTTTTAATCAGTTTTTATTATTCCATAATTATTATCTTTTCTTTTATAAACAACTGATATATTATCAGTTTTAATGTCTTTAAATACAAAGAAATCATGTCCTAATAAATTCATTTCTAGGATTGCTTCTTCTTCATCCATTGGCTTTGTATCTAAATGTTTTCTTTTAATAATTTTATTTGTATCTAATTCTTTTTCTTCTATTTCATAATCATAATTAAAATCTTTATGTTTTTTCTTTTTTAATCTAGTTTTATTTTTTCTAATTTGTCTTTCTAACTTATCAGTAACTAAGTCTATTGCGGCATATAAGTCACGATGATTTTCTTCACCTCTTAAAATAAATTTATTTGTTGGTATAGTAACTTCTACTGTTTGATCTTTTCCTTTTATTTTAATAAGAATATTGGCAGTAATATCTTCATGTTCTTTAAAATATTTATCAAGTTTATTTAATTTAGTTGTTATGTGACTTTCAATCGCACTAGTAATAACTACTTTATCACCTCGTATTTTATATTTCATATTATCACTTTCCTTTCTTCTTATATTTTACTAAAATTTTAGTCAAAAGTCTATCAATTTATATAACTAACTTATAAATAACTAATTAACAATAATATTATATACGTCTTTAATATTCATAAGCTTATTTTGATTTTTATATACTGGTATTAAATGAAGATGATAATGTTTTATTACTTGTGGTAATCCATTATTTTGAATTAATTTGATACCATCTGGTTGTAGTTTATCAGTAAGTAATGAATATATCTTTTTACTTATTTTCATGATGTGATTAAGAGTTTCTTCATCAATATCAACGATATTAGTATAATGTTTCTTAGGAATGATTAAAGTGTGACCGTTGTTATCAGGGTAAGCATCAAGGAAAACCTTAACTATTTCATCTTCGTAAATGGTTAGTGATTCTTTTTCACCTTTAATAATTTGACAAAATAAACAATTCATATGTATACCTCATTTCTATATATATTATATATTATTAATTAGTTTAAGTAAATAAACCAACTTAAAAAAAGTTGGTTTGTGTGAATATTTTGCGAATATCATTATTATTATGATGTGGTTGTTAAAAAATTATTCATATTGTTTTTGTTTGACATATAGTTAACACTTTGTTATAATACATTTGGAAAGTAAGTACAAGTTAATTAGATTTATAAATGAAGTATAATCAATAATGGCAATTATATTTACAATAATTGTGTAAAGTATGTTGTTTTTTCTTTGCGATGTGAGGTATTATGAAAAAAATATTATTTATGTTTTTGTGTTTTTTAATGTTTGTTTGTCAAGTTAATGCGATTGAAAAAGAAAATGTTGAATTTGTTAGTTGTGTTGATGGTGACACAATTAAAGTAAAGGTGAATGATCAAGTTAAAACAGTTAGATTCTTGGCTGTTGATACACCAGAAACTGTTCATCCTAAGAAGAAAGTTGAATATTTTGGGAAAGAGGCAAGTGACTTTACTTGTAATGCAGTTAAAAGTGCGACAAAGTTAGAACTCGAATATGATGGTGCTAGTGAAAAAGAAGATAAATATAACAGGTTGTTAGCTTGGATTTTTGTAGACGATTATTTATTACAAGAAAAATTAATTAAAGGCGGTTATGCAAGTGTTGCTTATTTGTATAATGATTATAAATATACTGCTATTCTACAAGATTATGAGGCCCAAGCTAAGGTAAGTAAAATTGGTATTTGGTCGGATGATAATACTGAAGATATAGTTGCTGTTGAAGAAACAAAAAAAGAGGTTGAGGCTGAAGAAAATGTTGGTAATAGTTATAGTGATTTGTTTAACTTGATAAAGTCTATTATTGGTAAAAATGAGTCTATCTTTATTACTTTAGCTTTAGTAGGTATTGCAGTAATTAATTTTATAATAAAAAAATAAAGTCTTGAAAAGTCAAAACTTTATTTTTTTTATTAATTAGAGAATACAAGAACCTAGTATAATAGCGAGTAAAATGTATAAAACGATAATGATTAAATAACCGCTTCCACCACATTGTGAATTGGAACAAGCCATTATTTACACCTCCTTATTTTTGTTTCTTATAACCAAGCCCCTAGTATGATTACTAGTAAGATAAATAATACTAAAACAATTGCAGCACTTGAAGTATAACCTCCCATATTGCATACCTCCTTTTTTCTCTTTTCACATTATTGTATGGAAAAAAGTTAAAAATTGTGATTAGATTAGCCAAAATATAAAAAATTAATTATAATAATAAGTGAAAATTGTGTAAATTAGGTTGAAAATATGTAATAAATTTGATATTATAATTTGTGGAAGGAGAAAGATAATGAAACGCAATAATAAGAAAAAATTAAGTAATATATTAACTATGTTACAAGATAATAGAAAGGTTATTTATTCTTTTGTGATTGGTTTAGTTTTAGGATTATTTATTTTGGTAGTAACAAGACCTGAAAGAATTGCTACATTGGAAGATGGAACTCAGCCAGTCGCAACTATGGACAATTATGTGTTTACTGCTGATGAGTTGTATGCTGATATGAAAGATTATTATTCTGTTAGTATTTTATTAGATGCAATTGATAGTCAATTGTTAACGGAAAAATATCCAGAAAGTGAAGAAATGACTGCTTCTATTGAATCTACTTTAAGTCAATATGAAAGCTATTATGGAGAAAATTTTGAAAGTCAATTACAACAAAATGGTATTGCTAGTATTGATGAATTTAAAGAAATGTTAAAACTAGATTTTCGGAGAAATGAAGCTGTTTCTGATTATGTTGAAAGTAAGGTTACAGATGGTGAAATAGATAAATACTATAATGATAATGTTTATGGGGATATTGATTCTAAGCATATTTTAGTTTCTCCAGATATTACGGATGGTATGGCTGATGAAGAGAAGACTGAAAAAGAAGAAGAAGCATTAAATATTGCTAAGGAAATTATTACTAAATTAGATTCTGGGGCTTCTTGGGATGAAGTAGTTGAAGAATATAAGGATAGTATTACATCGGAAGAATTAGGTTTTCATTCTTATGATGCATCATTAGAAGTAGCATATTTAAATGCTGAAAAAGATTTGGCAGTTGGAAGTTATACAAAAACTCCTGTTGAGACAAGTTATGGTTATCATATCATATATAAAAATGATCAAAAAGAAAAACCAGAACTTGATACAGTAAAAGAAAAAATTGTTTCTTCTATAGCTAGTGATAAATTGAGTGAGGATACTAACTTAAGATATGTTACCTTATTTGCTATTAGAGAAGAAGCTCATTTAGAGTTTAATGATACTGTAATGAAAGAAAAATACGAAATGTATAAACAACAATATCAATAATTAAAAATATCACAATAAATATTTTGTGATATTTTTAATTATTGATATTAAGTAAACTAATTAGTTTATATAATTGTTGATGATGTTTATTCCAGTAATCAAGAGAATTGATAATATTATTTCTAATTGTATAAGTATCATTTAGTTCTTCTAAAAAACAATCATAATATAAGTATTTTAATGTTTCGGTTTCATTATTATTATATAAATAGTTGATTGTGTTAATTATTGTTTGCTTTTTTTCTAATTCTTGACGGCTAGTGAAATTAATCTTACTGTTATTTATGTTTTGTAGAAATGGTATTTTAGTAATTTTTAAATTATTAATTATTTCTAACACTTCATCTTCTTCTTCAAACAATAAATCACTTTTTTTAATTAATTTTCCTTGGTTATTAAATTGAATAGCTATTGCTTCTAATCCATTACTTATTAGGCATAAATAATCTATTGGATTAGAATTTTTATATGTTGAAGATTGGTTGTATATACTATTAAGAAATGGTTTAGTAGTTGTTATTTCATTGTATTTTAAAGCATTATATGTCTCCGTTGATACTTTAAAAAGGGGAATCTTTCTAATGTTAATAATGTGGTCGTTGTTTTTCCATTCGTAAAATTCATAAAAGTTTTCATTTAAATTTACTAAAATATCATAAATAAAAGTCATATTTTTTTCGCTCCTTTTGTATATATTACACTTAATATTAATATTAACCCGATAAGTAGAAAATAACATTCTCCTCGTCTAATTATAAAGTTAACAAAATCTAAAAAATTATACCCCATACTAAATAAATTTAAATATAAAATAATGTAGGTACATCCAATTATCATTAAACCAAATCCTAATAAAAAAATGAATATTCTTTCAAACATGTGTTTCTCCTATATAAAAATATATGTTGATAATTAATAATTAATTATAATATAATTTTTACAATATTTTTATACACTTTATAAAAAACCAATCTAAATAATTAATACTTTAAATTGGTTTTATAAAGAGTAATATTTTTAAAATTATTATTCTAATAAGTCATCAGTTTTAATTTCAACTTGGTTAATTGAATCAAATCGTTTAGTTATTTTATCTGTTGTTATATTAATGTTTTCTACATCTTTGTTAACTGTTTCAATACTTCTTGATAGTTTTTCCCATCTTTCCTTATATCTTGAAAATTCTATCCCTAATTTATTTAATTCTTGATGGATAATAGAGGTATATTTATCGCGTTGGATATTTTTTAAAAGAACTTGTATAACAGTGAATGTAGAAATAAGAGTAGTAGGTGAGGTTAACCACACTTTCTTTTTGTGGGCATATTCCACTATATCTGGATGATAGGCATTGATTTCTGCAAAAAGTGCTTCAGCTGGCAAAAACATAATTGCTTGATCTGAGGTGATATCTCTAATAATATATTTTGTACTAATTGCATCAATGTGTTTTTTAACATCAATTTTAAATTGTTTTTCGGCATTGTTTCTTTCTACTTGATTTCTATTTTTATCGACCATAATTTGATAATTTTCTAAAGGAAACTTTGAGTCAATTGCTACAGTTCCAAGTGGTTCTGGGGCAAAGATCACAGCATCAGCAATTGTTTTATTAGGGAATGTGTATTGTAAACAATACACATTATCATTTTTTTCGCCAAAAATGCTACTAAGAATATGTTTTAAATTAATTTCTCCAAAGATACCACGACTCTTTTTATCTGTAAGAATACTTTGTAATGATACAATATCTAAAGATAGAGCATCTATCTTTTTTTGTGCCTCATCAATTTTTGATAATCTTTCTAAAACCGAAGTAAAGGTTTTGTTAGTTTTTTCAAAATTGACATCAAGTCTTTCATTAACTTTTTCATTGATTTGTGTTAATTTATTCTCAATTTTATCATTTAAGCTATTAAAATTTTTATTAGTATTGGTAATGAGATTAGTTTTAAACTCAGATAATTCTTTTATAGTATGTGATTCTATATGTCTTAACTTTGTTTCTACTAAACTATTTAAGTTGTTAAAATTTTCATTAGTATTTGCTAATAATTTTAATTGTAATTCAGCTAATTCTTTTATTGTGTGATTATCCAATTGACTTAATTTTTCAGTAATATTTCCTTCATTTAAATTGCTTTTTTTCCCTTTGATTAATATTATTAATAATAAAATAATGGTTATTAATAATAATGTAATAATAATATAGTTCATACTTCTAACCTCCATGTTAATTATATAATATATTTTTATTATTTTGAAGTAAAAGTAATAGTAAATTTATTTATATTATTACACATGTATATTTTTTGTGAAGTAAAATTTTGGTAAACCTAAACTTTTTATATTATATTTTCCTTCTAAATCGCTTGAAAGTTAAAATGATTTGCGTTATAATAGTGATATTATGAATATAAGGAGTTTATTTATGAAAAAGTATGGATTATTTTTCTTTTTAATGTTAGTTGTTCCGAATTTAGTTTATGCAAATAATATTAGTGCCCAAATTAGTTGTCCAAGTGAAGTAAGTATTAATGAAGAAGTAGAATGTAGTATTAGCGCTACTATATCTGAGGGAAATGCTAGTTGTGTTAGTGCTAACTATAGTTTTAATAATTTAGAATATTTATCATTTACGAAAAATGATATCTTTACAGCTGATAATACATATGTAAGAAGTGATGGTTTTAATTTGTGTACTACTAATTTTGTTACTGGTAATGTATTACTTGGTAAAGTAAAATTAATGGTTAAATCAGGAGCTAATTCTCCTAAAATAAATTTAAATATAGGTGGCTTTTCTGATACTAATACTCCATTATCTGAGAGTGATAGTTCTTTTACAATGAATTATAAAAAAAATAAATCAACAATCAATACACTGGCTTCTTTATCATTGAATGGTATTAGTTATTTACCAACGTTTGCTAGTGAAACGAAGGAATATTCAGCATCTACTAATAGTTCTTTGGTTAATATAAGTGCTACTTTACATGATAGTGCTTCTAGTTTTGTAAGTGGTTTTGGACCAAGAAGTATTAGTCTTAATTATGGAGAAAATATTATTTTAATTAAGGTGGTAAGTGAAAGTGGAGCTGAAAACGTTTATACGTTAAAAATAACACGCAATGATACTAGGGGAAATAATAATTCGTTGTCTAATTTAAGTTTGTCTAGTGGTGATTTAAAATTTCAAAAAAATTCTTCTATTTACAATGTAAAAGTAGATAGTGCTATTTCTCAGGTGAAAATTAATGCAACGTTAGAAGATGAAGCAGCTAATTTTGTAAATGGATATGGGCCAAGGAATGTTAAATTAAATTATGGTGATAATAAATTTTTGATAAAAACTGTTGCGGAAAATGGAACAGAGAAAGTTTATACTATAAATATAAATAGAGAGGATGATCGAAGTACTAATAATAATTTGGCTAATATAAAATTATCTGATGGTAATTTATATTTTAGTAAAGATACTTTAGATTATGAGGTTAATGTACCATATAGTGTTAATAAAATAAGTGTTGATGTAGAATTAGAGGATACTTTAGCAAATTATAAAGTAGTTGGCGATGGAAGTTTAAAAGTGGGAAAGAATAAAATAGTTATTACTGTTACGGCGGAAAATGAAGAAATTAAAACTTATACAATTGTAGTTACTAGACAAGATGAAAATGATACTCCATTGTCTAATAATAATTATTTGTCAAGTTTAAAAATTAAAAATTATAAAATAAAGTTTGATAAAGAAAAAGAAGAATATACAATTAAAATTGATGAAGAAGAATCATTGGTTATTGAGGCCATTGCTGAAGATGAGAATGCTAAGGTTGTAATTAAGGGTAATGAATATTTATCTAATAATAAAGTTATTACTATTGAGGTCACTGCAGAAGATGGTAGTAAGAGAGAGTATAAAATAAAAATTGAGCAAAGTACTATCGATAAAGTATTTAAGAGTGTTAGTTTAATTGTTTTAATACCGACAATAAGTGGCTCAAGTATTTATTTAATTATGAAAAAAAAGAATAAATTAGTTAAGATTTAATTCTTTTTTTATGGATAAAACATCTTATTAAGACAATAAGAAATATAATAAATAAGCTTCCAGTAATATATGGGTAATAATGGTAGGAATAATAATTAAAAATAGTATTATTTTTAAAGGCATAAATAGATGTTAATAGAATAATAATTATGATAATACTAATAGTTGTTTTTTTATTTTTTTTGTTATGATGAATAGTAGTAGTTATATAATATGTTGTTAAAACTAGTGACATAAATAAACCAAGAATCCATTGTATGGATACAACATTTTCTATTCTATCTAAAAAACCAAATAATTTTACTTTTTTAAGAACTATAAATTCTGGATATTGATATGCAGATATTAAGTTATTTCCTAATATAAGAGTAGTAACACCAATAAATGATAGTAGTAAGATATTACATATTATCATGTATATAAATAAATATTTGTTATACTTTTCTTTATCTATTATATCATTTCTTTTAAATATTAATAAAAGAAATACTGGTAATAAGTTAATGGAACAAATTTGTAATGAGCTTATAAAAGGGTTTTTAAGACCATATTCTAATATAGGTTTTATATTAGAAATATCTATTTCACTAATTAAACCACTTATAGCGATTATAAACAATGTTAGATTTATTACAAAGAATATAATACTTATTCTTGATATTACTTCAAATCCTTTATATACTGCATAAAAGATAACTATTGAAAATAATATACCAATTATTAATATAGGAGTTTCTGCTAAAAATTGTGATACTATAAAATTAATGAGATTATACATCGATGATATAGAAATAATAAGAAAGATAATAGCTATAATATAATTTAAAATAGTTCCAATAATTTTTCCAAATAAATTTTTATTTAAATCTAATATATTCCAATTATCATCTGTTTTAGATATATATATAAATTATAATCTCCAAAATGTGCAAATTGTGTTATA
>JAUNSN010000003.1 GCA_030539175.1 bacterium
CTGTTTTTATAAACAAAGAATATGATGTACCTAGTAGACTAAGAGTTATAAATATACCTAATACTATTACAATAATAATTTTTTTACTTGTTAATATTTTTGTTATTCTACTTTTCATGGTTTACCACCACAAAAGCATCATGAGTATATTTAACTAAAATATACAAACCAACATTTTCATTGTCTCTTAAACCGTTATATTTTAAAGAATGCTCGCCCCGTATTCACTTGCAGTTAACATGTTATCATCTCCTATCATTAACTAATATAAGAGTACCATAAAATGGTACTCTAAATCAAGAATTTTTTATTAATTATTTTATTTTACAGCCACAACATAAAAGGCACGTAAAACAAAACATGCTTTTTATGTTTAGCTTAGCGGAATACCTACTACACGAAATGATACAGCATTATCCTCGCTATCTCCATACAATTCGCGTATTCCAGTATAAGTTCCGTCACCGCTTTTCCAACTAAATAGTCCAGGAGCTAGACCACCATCTATAATCCAGTTCATAACAGCACTAGAACAATCCCGCATCATCCAACCCGAATAATTTGTATTACTCACATTGTTGTACCAACCGATTGTTTCACCTGTCGCATCACCTAAAATTCTATTTCCAGAATAGCAATTAAGATAAGTGTTGGCTGAACACATACTATACGGTAACGTAGAAGTTGTAAAATTACTATAATTATAATTGATTGCATTATTAGAAGTTTCAACACCCATTGTATATTCAAAACGACCACCCGACATATCATAGATTCCATAAATATTTTCAGTAGTGGATGCCAAAGCTGATATATAATCTGAACCTGTAGAGCAACTACCATTAAGCTTTGACGAACCAGCAACACTACCACATCCAGTTTGAATGGTATCAGAGGGGTAACCTGATTGATAAAAATTATTAACTCCAATTTGACTACATATACCATTTGTACATAAACCATAATTACTTTGAGCTAAGTATGCAACTGCACCCCATTCAGTATTTTTCATCATATGAAAATCATTTGTTGATACTCCAGTTTCAGTTAAATATGTTGTTGAGTTAAAATTAGCAGCAGAAGCATACATACTAGAAAGAGATACAAGGTTAATGGAATCTTGATTAGGCAAAATGGTTGGACTTCCTTCAAAACCTGTTGTTTCAAATTTTCCTACCCATATTCCGTCTAATTCTTTTGTATTAGCACCAGTTCCCCATGTAAATGCTGGATGAGTTAAATACGAGCCATTAGTTGAGCCAGTTGATTTCACTGTATCCGCACTTTCAAAAATTATATTTATAGCTTGTTCATCCATAGTTGTAGATGAAACATTAAATAATTCATACTTATATCTTGGAATCCACAC
This sequence comes from bacterium, assembly GCA_030539175.1. Lineage (GTDB taxonomy): Bacteria > Bacillota_I > Bacilli_A > RF39 > UBA660 > JAUNSN01. The sequence goes on from JAUNSN010000003.1 coordinate 1,370, forward strand.
ATAATAAGCCAAGATATGTGATTCTGTAATAGGATACCCTGGATCGGCATTTTCATAACGAATTCTTTGCAATGGAGGGGATATCATCACTGCATTTGCCCACTGTTTTTGATCATAATTATACCAAGGATATGCACTGGTGGTTAAATTGCTTTCATCTGCTTTTACCCATTGTACACCATCCCACGTAACTGGTATCATACCATCTGGCAATACCGGAGCATTTGCTCCACTATTATCAAATGGTTCTAGCACAACACCTAAATCAACCGAACAAGTATAATCTTGAAAACTATGATTTACACCACCAACTTGTGATACATATGTTGAGCCACTTAAAACACACTCACTTAAATCCATCCCCCCACTACAACTTGTCGTTGGTACTGTTGATGCATCAGCAAGCGTTGTAATCTTTGTCTCGCCATTACTGTAGGTAATTGCATTACCTACATAACCTGTTGCGACTCCTACCTTTACTGATATTTGACTACCACTGTTATTAGTTATCATTATAGGGACAGTTACATTGTTAGAACTTCCACTATTGATATTTCCTGAGGTATGTAGAGTATCTCCTATTTCTGCTACTACAAGTCCACTAGGTATAGTGGTTGGGTTTACCATTTTATAATATAGTTCGTAATATACAGCTCCTCCACTAGAGTTACTTACTATAGCATCAAATACGATTATTGAACCATCATCTATGGTAAATACTTGGTTACTATTTATATCGAATGTATATTCTATACCTGTTTCTATATTTATAACATTACCTGTTGAGGCACTTGATGTAAATAATGCTGTTGTTGTACATAGACATAGGGTAAATAATCCTAGTACTATTATTGCCATTAGATAGACATCTTTTGGTTTTATATTATACATGAGAATCACCTCCTGTAATGGCCATAACAAAACGATTGTCAACGATTTCGTCCACAATTGATATTTTATAACCAAATTTAAAAAGTGTCTCTAAACCCTTTATTTTAAAGGTTTGGTCACCCCGTATTCACTTGCAGTTAACATGTTATCATCTCCTATCATTAACTAATATAAGAGTACCATAAAATGGTACTCTAAATCAAGATATTTTTTATTAATTATTTTATTTTACAAACTTTAACAAAAAAAGAAAAATTAACCTTTCTTCTTTTTATTGTATTCTTTTAATAAATCAAAAAGTTTTTCACATCGCACAAAATTTTCAATACGATCTTTATTATATACTTCTTTTATTTCTTCGACATCACATCTAAAATCTTTAGCTATTTGTTTATAGCACTTCTCATAGTCATCATCAGTATAAGAGATTTTTTCTATTTTTTCCAATTCAGCGAGAACAAACTCAAACGATAAAACTTTCCTAGCCTCAGCTTCAAATTTCTTTTTCAGTTCATCTTCACTAATTTTAGCAAATTTAATATATTCCTCAAAAGATATATTGTATTTATCTTGAAATTGAATGCTGTAATTTTTAAACGAATGTTCAGTATAATCAGTGATTTGTTCTTCTTCTAAGTCGATTTTACTTACACTAACTAATTCATCAAACAAATCATCTCTATATTTTCTTTCAGCTTGACAATCTTTTTCTTCTTTTAATTCTTTTTCAACTTCTTTTCTTAAAGCATCTTCACTTTGTACTTTTTTATAATCTAAATCATCAAAAAATTCCTTGGTTAATTCTGGTAATACTCTACGCTTAACTTCATTAATTATAACTTTAAACGTAACTTTCTTACCTTGTAAAGATTCTTCATGATAAGCATCTGGAAACGTTACTTTAACTTCTTTATTATCGCCAACTTTAAGACCAATTAATTGTTCTTCAAAATTATCAATAAAAGTATGTGATCCAATTGTAAGTTCGTAATTTTCTCCAGTCCCGCCTTCAAACTTTGTACCATCTTCCAAAAAACCTTCAAAATCAATAAAAGCAATATCTTTTTCCTTTATTTGATCTTCAACAATTTGCAATTCCGCATAACTATCTAATAACTCATCAATTCTTTTATCAATATCTTCTTTAGTTACTTTTATTTTTTCTTTTTTAGTTTTTAAATTTTTATAATCGCCTAATTCAACAGTGGGTTCAACAACAAGTTTAATAACAAACTCCACCATATCCTCATCAACTTTAGTGATATCAACACTAGGAGAGGCAAATAAAGGCATATCTTTTATTTCTTCAGTCAAATCCATATACTTTTTATTAATTGCCATATCTGATGCTTTCTCTAATATATAACTATTACCATAATGTTTCAAATAAACATCAAGTGGTGCTTTACCAGGTCGAAAACCATCAATCTTAGCTTTCTTATTCAACTTATTAAAAGCTTTTTTTTTCATTTCTTCCCATTCTTTACCATCAACTTTACAAGTAAACTCTTTCTTACTCATTTTACTACCTTCTTTCTTACACTATTTCAATAATTTCAACATCATATTTCCCATTAGGACTTTCAACTGAACAAACTTGCCCTTTTTTAGCATTCATAATAGCAGTTGCTATTGGCGATTCATTAGATATTTTATTATTTGATGGATCAGCTTCTTTACTTCCAACAATCATATATTCTTCAATTTCGTCATCATCAACATACTTTATTTTAACAGTTGTCCCAAGTGACACTTTATCTCCCTTACTTTTGCATATTATCTCGGCATTATCAAGTACTGCTTCCAACTCAGCAATCCTACTTTCTACTTGTGCTTGTTCATCTCTTGCCGCATCATAATCAGCATTCTCCGACAAATCTCCCATTGCTCTTGCTTCTTGCAAAGCATTTATAATTTCTGGTCTTTTAACTTCCTTCAAGTAATTTAATTCTTCTTCTATTTCTAAAAAACCTTCATTTGTTAAATAAACTTTTGTGTTTGACATTTCATTCTCCTCTTCCTTTAAAATTATCTAAATCAAGATTTTACTATAAAAAGATATCATTGTCAAGATAAAAATATTATTTTTAAAACTTAACTCGCATTATATCATTTTTATTAACTTTTTCTTTTAATGTAAAATTAATTATTTCTTCAGGATGATTAGCAATATCAACTTCCTGTCCCTTATCATTATAGATACTAGGAATAACTAGCGATATTTTTTTATGATTAGGACCAAATAATACTACTTCATCCCCTTTTTTAAAACAATTCCTTTGACTTATATATACTTTTTTATTATATTCATCATACTTAATTACTATACCAAGAAAATCTTGATTAGTAATTTCACTTCTCGCATTATAATATTGATCAGTTTCATCAACATAACCTTTTATAAAATGCTCACTACTATCTCTATTGGCACATCTATCTAATATTAATTTATACTCATTAATCTTATCTTCAGTTAAAGTATTATTATAATAATCATCTATTACTTGACGATAAGTAGAAACAACTGTCGCAATATAATAATTAGATCTCATTCTTCCCTCTATCTTAAAACTAGTAATACCTAATTTTATCATATCACTTATCCGTGTAATTAAAGATAAGTCTTTAGTCGCACAAGTAAATTTCTTATCATTAACAATTTTATTATCATCATATATATCAAAATCAAAACGACATACCTGACTACATCCACCTCTATTAGCATCTCTATTAGTTAAATAATTAGATAAAACACATCTTCCACTATAACCACTACATGTCGCCCCATGAATAAAAGTTTCTATTTGCACTTTAGTATTTTTTACTATATCTTTTAATTCATCAAGTGTAAGTTCACGCCCTAATATAACTCTTTCAACACCTTCATCAGCCAAGAATTTTATTGCCTCACTATTTAAAGTTGATAATTGTGTACTCACATGTACTGGCAAATTAATACTGTTTTCTTTTAATAGTTTTAAAATAAACAAATCACTAATAATTATAGCATCTACACCAATATTTTCTAACTCTTTTAAATATAAAACTAAACCATCAATATCATCATTATGAAAAATAAAATTAACAGTTACATACACCTTCTTTTTCTTTGCCTTAGCAATTAAACAACCCTGTTTTAATTCCTCCATTGAAAAATTCTTCGCATTAGCACGTAAATTATATTTATATCCACCCATGTATACAGCATCCGCACCATATAAAAAAGCCCATTCTAATCGTTGAATACTACCAGCTGGAGAAAGCAATTCACACTTTTTCATGGCATCACCTTCACTTTAACACTTTGATATAAAAATCCTTTATAACGTAACTTATCTCTTAATTTATTATCAATATAATCATCAAGAGTATTTAAAAACTTATCTTCATCTATATCAGTTGAATCCAACAATATATTTTTTATACCATTATTATTTAAAATAGATAATTCTTCTTGTAAATCTAATATATGACAATCCATAATTATCGTTCCATTTTTATCTTCTTTTATCAAATAATAATTATCAGTATTTTTTATTAAATACTTATTCTTCTTTGAAGGTAATTGAAAATGTTTAAAATACGAAAACAATAACTTTCTTTTAGAATTAAATATTTCTCTTTTACCATAAGCATAAACCATAATATTTATCTCACTTAAAGCCGATATTTCTAATATTTCTTTTAATTGTAATTCACTAGACAACAAACTTTGTTTTATTCCTTTATCATAATAATAATTATTACTATAAATAGAAACATTCATATGATTTTGAGCAATAATCAACTTATTTGTTATTCCAAGTTTTTTCGCAATATTTAAAACAGCTAAATCATAAAAGAATATATAATCAATAGAATTATTATTCATAATTTTTTCTAACATATCTAATTTATTGTTATGATACATCATATTTAAATATATATATACTTTTTTATTATTATCTTTTATTAGTTTAACATATTCATCAATTTCTTTTATATCAATAGAAAAATTAGTATTAATCGATAAATCATTAATACCTATAACTAATCCCTCTATATCTTTTTTTAACAGTATATCAAACTGTTTTTTAGAATTTGGCACCACTATCCAATTCATCATCTTTCCTCCTAGTTAAAGCAAGGCAATCACCAACTTTAGCATATACAGTAATAAAATCATTATTATTATCTAAAAATTCTTTATACTTGCGAATTTTACTAACAAGCAATCTTTGATTATCCGTTTTAATCAACTCATCATTTTCAACTAATCCATGAAAAGATAAATTGTCAGTTACTATTGTACCATACTTTGCAAGTTTTGGGGAAAATTTTGTAAAAAAATCAAGATTTTTTGATTTAGCCGCATCAATAAAAATCAAATCAAATTTACCATCTACATCAGTTAATAAAGCATCATTATTAATTACTTTTATTCTTTGTTTTAAATTTAACTTTCTAACATTTAAAACCGCCATTGTATACCTACTACTATCTCTTTCAATAGTAGTAACATGTATATCTGATGCGACAAGCGCCATTTTTATTGCCGAATAGCCAATTCCACTGCCAATTTCTAATATTCTTTTAACTCTATTTTTCTTAATATAATCACACAAATATTCTATACCATCATCAAACATTATCGGGATTCTATTCTCCCTTGCATAAACTTTAATTTCATTAATTAGCTCTACCAACGATTCCACAACCCTTCATTAATTAATTTATTTTTTATTGCTGTTTGTTCAGCTCCAGTTTTAGAAAAATATACTTTACCAGTATTATCTGCTAAAAAGAATAAATAATCACTATCAATATCATTAATGGCCGCATTAATTGATTCAATACTAGGATTACATATTGGCCCGACTGGAAGTCCTAAGTGATTACCCCTAGTGTTATAAGGATTATTAGTATTAAGTTCACTCACTGTCAAATCTCTTTCGTACATATCTAACTTAACCGCATAGTAGGTAGTAACATCACTACCTAATGTCATATTAATATCTAACCTATTTTTAAACACACTAGATACTAACTTTCGATCCTCTTCAGTTATAGCTTCTAACTCAATCATTGAAGCAAGAGTTAATATTTCATGTGTCGTGAATGAAGAAGAAGCAATACTATCATTATAAACTTGTAATTCAGTATTCATTTTATCAAGCATACTATTAACTATTTCTTTTACTGTAACATCTTTATTCAAATAAATATAAGTACTAGGAAATAAATACCCCTCTAAAGAATAATAAATATCTTCATTTAAAATATCATTAGTTAAAAACTCATATTTATCAATAATAGAATTTAAATAATCCATATCATTCAATAAAGCATAAACATCATCTATTGTATTATTAGTATTATCACTTATTAGTTTAGCAATTTGTCTAACATTAATTCCTTCTTTAAAAGTAATTTTAACCTCATCTGGATTAAAAGAATCACCTAATTCTAATTTCTCAACAATATCTTTAACCGACATAGTTTGATTAAGAGTATATATAGCTGCCTGTAAATTATTTATATTATTTAATTTTACATATAGTTTAAATGCATCAACATTTCTTATTAAACCATTATCTTTCAAAGTATTAGCAATATCAGTAATACTCCCTTTCTCAATAGTAACAACTATATCAGAATTATCATCAGACAATGGGGTTAATAAATAAAAATAGTAAGAACAAACAAAAAGTATTATTACCAAAAATAAAGAAATGCATATAACCACTTTGTTTTTTAAAAACTTCATAAAAACACCAACTAAAAAGAGATTACTCTCCTTCGCTCTTTTCTTCTGCCTTAGTACGACTATCTTGTAAAATAGCTTCAATTATTTCCCATTCGCGATTAGTTTCAATAGGTTTTAATTCATTCACATCACTATTAGGTTCAAAAGTAGATGCATAAACTTTTATATTACCTTTTTCATCCAAAGCATTATCAGTATAGACAATATAATTCTTATTAGTTTCATCAGATTCAAAAGTAAATAAAACATCATACTTAACTTCTTTACCCTCCTTGTCAATTACTTTAAAACTATTATTATTCGCCATTCTCACTCATTCCTCTCTTATTTTTATCCAAATAACTTTGTAATATAACAGTTGCAGCTAACTTATCTACAACCTGCTTTCTTTTTTTTCTACTCATATCAGCTTCTAACAACACATTATTAGAGATAATAGTTGTCATTCTTTCATCTTCTAATACAACCTCAAGCTTATATCTATCTTCTAACAATCTTTTAAAATTAACAACTTCAGATATTTTATCACCTAAAGTATTATCCATATTTATTGGAAAACCAAGAACTATTTTTTCTATGTCATTATCATTTACTTCTTTATCTAACTTTAAAAACAAATCATCAATATCTTTATAAAATATCGTCGTTGAAGCAGAAGCAATAGTCTTAGTAACATCACTAATAGATACTCCCAGTGTCTTAGTACCTAAGTCTAAACCCATATATCTCAATAACTAATCACCTCTGTCTTTTCTACTGATAATTCTACCATGTTTTATATTATTTAACAAGAAAATCAGATAAAAAAGAAAAAAATTTCTATATTTGTCATATGAAATTTTAACCAACTTTCCAAAAATAATAGTCCCTAACTTCTAACATCCACAGCATTGGCCGATAACGTCACTGATAATGTAGAATTATTCATTGCATAAGTTATCAAAGACTTATCTAACCAAATATATAACTTATAGTATGTTGCAGTCGTAGGTAAAGTACTAGTATATAAAGTTGCAGCAGTCCCTTGAGTCAATTCAGCAAAATTACCACTGGCAATTGGTGATGATGGATATGTAGGTACTGAGTTGCTAACACTACTACTTTTATAAAGTTCCCACTTTAATGCACTACTTTTCAATACTTCAGGTAATGCTGTTGGTGTTAAAACCAAAGACCCATTTAATGTCGTTGATCCACCATTCCAAAACTCTATTTCAATATTATTATCAGCAAGTTTAGCTGTACTAGGCGTCAAAGTCGCAGTTAAATTATTACCATTTGTATAATTAATAGTTAAACCTTCTACCTCAAAGTTAATACTTGTATTAACACCAGCTGTAGTCCAAACTAATAAACTATAAGTTGCCGTTGCTACAAACAAAACAAGAGAAAATATACCAACACTTAATATAAATATTTTATTCTTCATATCCATGAGAAACACACTCCTCTATTCATAAATTAATTATACAAGATATTTTAAAATATAACAAGAAATATAACAAGAAATATTTAATTTTTTTACAAATAGTAAAATTTACTAGGCACTAAATGTAAGTATATGTTCCTTTCTACCTTTAGTTTCCTTTTTAACATTTGCAATATTTAGCTATTTTTGTTTTACAAGTATTTTTTTAGGCTCGTTATAGATATACAATTTATGCTGAGCTCTAGTACATGCAACATAATACAAATTTTTTTCGTTTTCATCATAATCTTTTGGTGTATCATTGCAAATTATTGCACCATCAAATTCCAAACCTTTAGATAAATATGCAGGAATTATAATAATAGGTTTTTTTACATTTGATGAAGACGATGAAATTAATTGAATACTTTCATCATCGTTAATCATTTTGCATAATGTTTTTGCTCTTTTTAAATCTCTTGTTATTATTGCAATTTTAACTAATTCCTCCTTAGTCATTTTATTAATATCTTGTAATAATAGAGGTATAAGACTAGCTTTTTCCACATTTTTTATATCAACAAGCATATTATTATTTTTTCTTATTGAACAAACATTATTTAAGCCTAATATTTTATTCGAGTATTCTATTATTTCTTCACTAGATCTATAAGTCTTGTTTAATTCCAAATATTTTGAAGTTGGAATTAAAGAAACTAAACTTTCTAATGTGTTACTCTTTGAATATGGATTAATCGTTTGATTTATATCTCCTAATATTGTAAACGATGAATTTTTAAAAACTTTTTTTAATATTTCTATTTGAAAAGGGGTATAATCTTGGGCTTCATCAATAACAATCTGTCTGATACTATTATCAAATGGAAAGCCTTTTATTGCGAAATGAATATACAACAAACCAACAACATCTTCGTAATTAATCATATTTCCTCTAATTTCATTATAACCTTTAGACTTCAAAAAGCAGTTATAAAATTCAAGTAGATTGATTAATAATCCAATTTTTTTAAGTAAATAACTTCTAACATTTTTAACATTTTTTTTAATTGAAACACCCGCTTCAGAACATATATATTTGGAAATTTCTTCGATTCTATCAATAATGGCTCCCTTATTGTAGCGAACTAGGAATAACTTTTTTAAAATATCATTAGAAAATTGTTTCTCTCCGAAAATTAAACCGTTTCCAAAATCTATATTATTCAAATAATCTTTTATGTATTGTTCTAAATCACTTTTATAAGTTGTACACATCTTATATTCAATATCAGGCGATGCAAAAATACGTTTAGAATAAATTCTATCCAAATATTCACTAAAATTTTCAATTTTCTTATGCAATTTTAAATGACAACTAGCAAATTCACTAAATGTTAGCTTTTGGACATTCTCTTCGCCTAATTCTGGTAATACATCAGAAATATAATCAGAAAAAACATTGTTTGGTGAAAAAATCAAAATATTATTAGAATGCAAATTTTTATCTTTATATAATAAATAAGCAATTCGATGCAACGCAACTGAAGTTTTTCCTGAACCAGCAACTCCCTGTACAATGAGATATTTATCTTTATCATTTCTTATAATTTCATTTTGTTCACGTTGAATAGTGCTAACAATATTTGTCATTTTTTCGTTGGCTGAATTAGATAAAATTTCTTGTAAATAATCGTCATCAATATTTATATCGCTTTTAAAACATCTTATAATTTCGCCATTTTCAATTTTAATTTGCATCCTAGTCAATATTTCTCCTACAATTAGTCCTCCTGGAGTATCATATTGGGCATTTCCTAATTCATAATTATAAAACAAACTTGAAATCGGTGCACGCCAATCAAAAACATAAAAACTAGCATCATCATGTATAGAACACATACCAATATATATTTCCTCAGTTTCTTTATATTTATTATTTTTAAAAACTAGTTTTGCAAAGTATGGATTGCTTTTTGCTTTTTCATATTTACTAATTAATTTTATTCTTTCGTTTGTAAGTTGTACATTTTGATTTACTTCATACAATGCAGCACCCATTTCTAAATCTGTATAATCTGTTTGATTATCCCACATAAATTTTTTTATATTATTTATGTTTTCTTTATCATATTCAATAGATTTATTCTTTTGGGCAATTATTTCAGCTAATATTTTTTTCACAATTAATAAATACTCTTTCTCTCTTTTTAATTCCTTTTCACTAATATTCATTTTTCTATCATTTTCCCTTCTATATGACACTCATAACGAAAATCTTTATTATATAAAACAATTAATTTAATATAAAACTGGCAAATTCTTCATTATCAAAGCTATCAATTTTTGAATTTTTAAAATGTAATTCTCATTATCAATATTCATTAAATAAAAGTGAATATAGGCATTGATTAAACACCATTTTAAAAGATCCTTATCAAAGGTTGTAACTTTTTGATACCCTTGCAAAAAGTTAAAAACATCTTCCCAATTATCCATAAAAACTTGTGTCGGTCTTAAAACAATTGCCCAAGCAATATCTTGTTCTTTTAATCCCTTTCCACTATATTCATAATCAAGAACACCTACAATTTGTTCTTTTTTCCATAAAATATTTGCATAATGAAAATCACCATGAATAAATGAATTGTATTTAATATTCGGTTTATTATCACGTAAATATTTAATATAATTTTCAGCGAACGCATCCGTTTTTCGATAAAAATTCTCCTTAGGAAAATCATTTATCGGCCTTTGTTTTGCTACATCAAACTTTAAATATGGAATTTGGTGTATTTTTGCTAACTCTTTACCATACTTTTCTAAAAAATTTTTACGTCTTACGATATAGCTTTTTTTATTTATAAATTCTGATAATCTACGACCATTAACTTTTTCTAAAACAATATATTTTTTTTCATTAATTATTCCATGCTCAATTATAGGTGGCATTTTTTCATAATAACCATTATTTTTTAGTAAAGAAATATTCTTTACCTCAGCAGCAAAATCAGCCATTTTACTTCGTTCTATTTTTATAAAAAGAGGTACACTCCTTTCATTATATATACATTTACATTCTACAACATCATTACCAGCTGGCAAATAATTTATTATTTTTTGAAGTTGGATCTTTTTAAAACTAATTTCCTTTGGATTGATTTCCAACTCACGCCATTTTGGATATATCATTTTCATAAGTCCTCCTTAAATCCTTCTAGTTAAAATTGCAACACTCATATTATCATCTCCACCTAATTTTTCATTGTAATACTCTTCTGAAGATAACTTATTATTTAATGAAAAATTATTGATACTATATTCTATTATATTTCTGGGTTTATCAAAGAAACTTGAATTATCTATAATTCTTTTTAAATCGTTATCAGAAACAGAATCAGTAATGCCATCTGTAAACAAGAAAATATTATCATATTGGTTATTGTTTAAACTTATAGTTTCTATTGAAAGCAATTTTTTGGTACAACCTAACCTAGATATTATCAAATTATTCTCTTTATGAAATCTAATATCATCTTTTTTTTGAATTGTTCCATTCATATACTTAAGCCAAGCAATAGAAGCATCATTAGTAATTTGGACAAAATGATTATTAAATTCGGTATATATCCTTGAATCACCAATATTTATAAAAAATGTTTTTACAGAAGATACAATGGCAAGTGAAAGTGTCGTTCCACCAGCATTACATGTATGCCTAATGTTAATATCAATCCAATTCATTAATGTTTTTAATTCTTGTAAAATTTCTATTTCGGTATAATAATATGAAAATGGAGCATTAACAAACCAGTTTATAATATTATACACAGCTATATTACTAGCTTTTCCACCAAAATCCAAACCGCCCATACCATCTGCAACTGCTAACAATTTAAAATTTTTATTACTTGGATGTTCCATTATTAGTATAGAATCTTCTTGATTTTTTCTTCTTCCAATATGAGAACTAGCACACATATTTTTCAAATAATAATTTATACTTTTATAATTTTGTTGCCTGTTATTTATAATATCATCAACACATGAAAAAAATCTTTTTTGCATAACTCACCAATTAAAAAGTGTATGGTAAAGAAGCCATATCGAAAGAACGACAACTTTTTGCACCATTTTTGCATTTATATAAAGGGCATCCTCCAAAACAATCTGGTAACATCTTGCATTTTATACATTCAGGATCTGCGAACGCTGACATACAACTTTTATACCAAGCAATTACTCTTTCTGGTTTTAAAATAATTTTACCATTGTTATCTATTTTTCCAATACAAGCATCAGTATATCCAATATCATTAATACATTTCCAAATGCTTAAGTCGGGCATTAAATAAAACATTTTTCTATCACCACAAGCTTCACAACTTTGATAATTATATTTTTCTCTTAAAACATTAAACCCTAAATTGTCTCCTATTTCAAAATAAGGCTTTAATTCGGTAATATTGTTCAAGTTTTGTTCTTTATAAGAATGCGTATTATAAATAATTCTAAACATCAAATAAATATGTTTTCTAGTATTTTTATTAATTTGTTCTAATGTACATTTTATTTTATCTACATTAGTATTATTTAAATTTATTCTTAAAATGAATTTAAAATTTTCCAAGTTCGTAGTTAACGGGACTAATGTATTGATTTTATCAATTAAAAAGTCAAATGAAGGTGCTCCGTTTTTAAATATTCGCATAGTATCATGATTTTCTTTATCAGAATCAATAGTAATTTGCAAAGCATACAAATTATGTTGTAACAATTTGACCAAAATGCTTTCGGTTAATAGAGAACCATTAGTGACAATGCTTGTAAAATATTCATAATTTTTTATATTAGAATCATTTTTTACCCAGTTAAGAAATTCCAGGCATTCATCTACAAAAAGCAAAGGTTCTCCTCCAAATAAACTAATTTGCACATGATTATGTATTTGAAAATTTTTTTCAGCATATTTTTTTAAAACAGCAAAATATTTCTTTATATTTTCCTTTCCACAACTATAACCCTTTTCACAACAATATGGACATTTAAAATTGCATGCCAAAGATGGAACTAAAATAATATTAAAAAAGTCTGTTTCAAAAAATTTTTGTTCATATATATACTTTATTTCGGAAAATTCATCTCTATCGTCATCAACAATAAATCCATTTTCATATAACATTTTCTTTTCTCTTACATTAAGTTTATTAAAATTATCTATATCTTCAATAAAACTAACATCGGCATTTTTTTCTAAAAAAATACTCGCCTTAGAAAAAGCATTATAAATTAACACATTTTCAGCATATTTTTTTATTAAATTGTATTTACTTATTTTCATAAACCCTCCAAATATTAAAAAAGTGAATTATCACTTTTTTAATTAGCAATACAAAATCCATTGCCTGTACATGCACATGCATCTAAATTATTAAGAACTGATATTTCTTTTTCTTCATCCATAGATTTTCTTATACTTGTATATGCGTTTGGTTTCATTTTATTTAATTTTAAGATTTTCACTATTCCATTTCTCTTTATAAATATTTTAATAGAACGAATAAAAAAAGTCAAGAATTGTATGGTAATTGTATTCACAAAAAAGGATAAACACCGCACTAAATGTATTGCTATAAATAAATTTATCAGTTATAATTAAAATGGAGGCAAGACAAAATGAGTAAAGTAAAAATTACATGTAATAATAATTACAAATTTCATTCATATAATGGTTATTCATATCATAGTAAGGGTTGTAATAAAGACTTTTTTGTCGATATAAATAATATTTCTCCCTATATAATTAATAGTCCCTGTGACAAACTTACTATTTTAGTTGTACCATGCCCTTATTGTTATGAAATTATTGAACTATCTAATTTAACAAAAGATCAACGAGATAAAATATTACAAACATCCAAAGATATTGATCCATATATACAAACTAGTATATTAGATTTACAAAGAGATAAATATAATATTAAAAAACTATTAACAACCGTATCAGAACAACTAGAAAATCAACAAAAGCATTATACAAAACAATTAAAACAACCAAAATAATGGTTGTTTTAATACTTACTGGCACTATTTATAAGTAAGTTATAAATATTTATTGTACAAATTAAATTTAATCTCTTTATTCGTAAATCTTGACTATATATTTTAGCAATTTCACTATCTAATTGATGCTTTTTTAGTACTTCAATATACATATCTATATAATTATCTAAGAATACTAAATAATTATTTCTACTAACCATTATATTATTAATATCTTCTTTTATTATAGCATTATAATCATTATCTATCTCAATATCTAAAATAACATAATCATTATTACTAATACCATCAAATATTTTACGATAATTATCAAAACTCAAATAATCATTAAATGTTATATCATAATTTCTATATCCATTACTAATATCACTTTCTTCATTAAAAACTAATTTACTATTATTTTTATGAAGCCAAGAGTAACAGCAAATACTAAACAAAAAAACAATTATAAGAGACAATATTTTTATTTTCATATTATCACCCTATAATTATTATTAGCAATTTTATAAATTAAATTCTTTTAACTTTAGTTAATTTATTAATACGAGAATTAACCATTTCCATACATTCATCAAATAACAAAAAATTCTTAGTTGCAGCGACTAAACTTAAATTACTATTTTCATCTTTAACATCCAATATCATCGTACCATCCTGCTTTTCGTAGTGTTCATATACTAAATCACTTGCTAATTCTAATAATTGTTTTATTAACCATTTAGCATCATTCTTTTGTATATTAAAATATAAAGCACAATAATTATTTTCTTTTTGAGAATTTGTAGACAAATTACCAGCTTCTATTAAAACTTGACGTTCTTCATGAATATATTTAAAAGCAATTCCTAAATCTGAAGTTTTAAAACATATATCAAATAAAGGAAGAATTTGAAAAAACTCTCTTCTAACCAAATTAGTTGAACTCAAACTCACATTTCTCAACATAGTTATAAATCACCTCCCATAACTAATATTTTATATTAAATAGAATAACTATACAATAGTTACATTAACATTTATTATATAAAATACATATAATATGGTAGGTGATAATATGTTTTTAAATATTATAAATTTTTTAAAGTTATGTGTTGGTTGGCGATTATTTTGTTTTGTAATATCTTTAGTACTTACTATTGTCGTTCTTTATCAAGCGATATTAACAGTATTTTTCACTATTAAACTAAATGCTTTTATACTTTTAATTGAATATGTTGCCTTACTTTGTTCAACTGGTTATACTATTTTCGGATATTAATGCTAAGGTCTTATATAAATAATCAATTGATTTTCTTACCTTTTTACATAATTCATATTGACTACCAGTAAGAGAAATTTTATCAGGTATACAAAGTATAACAAAGAGTAATAGTTTTTCTTCTTCCATTAATGGATATATACTTTCATAATACTTAAATATTTCGTTAAAATCAAAATCTAAATAATGTTTTTTATAAAGAACATATATATCATATATTGGCATATCAATTTTACTTTTTTCCCAACTGATAAAATAACTTTTATCATTTTTTATATAATGTTCTAATTCTAAATTATTATGAATATTTACTACTCTTTGTCTTCTTTTATCTTTAATTAACTTATACCATTTTTCTAACGTTTTCTTACTATAATCAATAGATTCATATATTATATTAATATTTCTAGCAATCAAATAACTAACTGGTGACATATATACTTCGCTTTCAATTATATTAATAATATCAGTATAATAATTATATAAGTATTCAATATTCTTTAATAAATCTTCATATATCTTCTTATAATCATCAATATCCACTTCTTTATAAAAGGTAGTCTTACTATGTAACATTGCCATTAATTTTACTAAATCTAATATTTTTTGTTCGCTAGGTTCATCATAATCACTAATATACTCAAATACATCATATTCTGGATCATTAATTATTTTATCAGGATAATAATTAAAAGCTCGAGATTTTAAATAATTATAAACTGCATCTATGTTATTATTCTTTTTCTTTTTTATAACATATTTTCCCTTGTTAGTATCAAGTATACGAACATCTTTTTTTTGTGTGTATCTATTTAATTCTAACTTATATTTGTTTAAAAAATCTTTAACACTATTCATCATTACTATAAGGAATTATTAATTTATCACCTACCTTTATTTCCGTTAAATCATTATAACTAGCAAGTATTTCTTTAGTAACTTTATATTTTTGTAAAATATTATCTAAATTGTCTTTTTCTTTTACAATATATACTTTATATGTAACAAAAGTCTCATTATTATCAATATTTTCAAAAACATCAATATCTACTACATCATCATTTGCATTATTCACTTTTTCTTCTAACTCCAAATCTAAATTAACGACATCTTTTTTCTTAAAAACTACACTCATATCTTCTTCTAAATCAAGACATCTATTATCCTCTTTATCTTCTTTTATGTTATCTATTTCTTCTATCTTATTGGTTTCCTTTATTATTTTGTCTTTTTCTAAATTATCCCGAGAATCAGACATAATATCAGTATTTTTAAGTTCAGCACCCTCAATATATACATCAATATTAACTTTTAATATATCGTTATTAATTATCTCATAATAAAAATCTTCTATATCAATAACCATATTATTAATATCAAATCTTGAATCCATCGCTATATCAAATGGTAACGTAAAACTAAATGGTTCTTTGTTAATACTAGCCTCAGTCATTTTATAATCTCCGCTAATATGAAATTCACCACTTATAAGACTATCTTCTTCTAAAGAAAGAGTATGTTCTAGGGAAATGCTAGTAATTTCTGTAATTTGTGTTTTAAACTTTAACTCTTTTTTAAAGGGAATAACTTTTTTCATAATTCACATCCTTTCACCTAAAGGTATGTTTTAATATGAAAAATAGAACAAAAAAAAGAGAATAATTTCTCTAATTAATTATAAACATTTATAAAATATATTTTATTTTAAAAGTTCTTTTCGTGATAAATTCAATTTACCTTTCTTGTCATAACCTGTTGCTTTAGCGATTAATTCATCACCTACTCTAACAATGTCTTTCACTTTTTCAACTCGTTTTTTATCAAGTTGTGAAATATGAATTAAACCCTCACATCCTGGCCACAGTTCAACAAAACAACCAAAGTCTTCTATTTTAACTACTTTACATGAATAAACTTTACCAATTTCTACTTCACGAACAACATCTTCAATCATTTTCTTAGTTTTATCAATAATACTTTGATCACTATGATATATAATTACTCGACCATCATCTTCTATATCAACTTTTACCGCCATTTTATCATTAACTGTTTTAACATTACTACAGTCTAAAATAATCTTTGTAATCATTTCACCACCGCGACCGATAACATCCTTAATTTTTTCTGGATTAATATTTATTTGTTCAACTTTAGGAGCATATTTGCTTAAAGATTTTCTTGGAGTACTAATGACATTACTCATAACCTCAAGTATTTGTAGTCGTGCTTCTTTAGCTTGTTTTAATGCTTCTAACAATATCTGACTTGTAACACCTTTAATCTTAATATCCATTTGCATTGCACATATTCCATTTTTAGTACCTGCAACTTTAAAATCCATATCTCCCATATGATCTTCTAAACCTTGAATATCAGTTAATACTTTATAATTATCTCCATCACTCATTAATCCCATAGCAATACCAGCAACCATTTCCTTTATTGGTACCCCTGCAGCCATTAACGACAAACAACCAGCACATATACTTGCTTGTGATGAAGAACCATTACTCTCTAATATTTCAGAAACTACACGAATAGTATAAGGAAATTCTTCTTCCTTAGGAATAACTTGAAGCAAAGCTTTTTCTCCTAATGCACCATGACCAACTTCCCGACGTCCAGGTGGGCCATATCGCCCTGTTTCCCCAACAGAGAAAGCTGGAAAGTTATAATGTAACATAAATCTCTTTTCTTCTTCTAAACCTAATCCGTCAAGTATTTGATGTTCACCTAATGCTCCAAGCGTAGTAACAGACAAGCATTGGGTTTGACCTCTAGTAAACATAGCCGAACCATGAGTTTTTTCAAACAAGTCAATTTCTGCCGACAAATCTCTTAATTCGTCCATTGCTCGACCATCTGGACGTATTCCCTCATTTAAAATTAAATCTCTTATAATATGCCCCTCAGTCGTATTAAGAACATTTTTAACTTCTTTTATCAATGTAGCTAAATCTTCACTATCGTGATACTTTTCTTCAAAATATTTTTCCGTATCAGCATATACTTGCTCAACTGTTTCATACCTTTTTATTTTTTCTTTTATCATTATTGCTTCTCTTAATGGTAAAGAACAAAAATCTATTATTTCTTTCTCTAAATTTTCATCAATACTCTTTAATTCAACAACAACTTTTTCTTTACCAACTTTTTTCCTAATATCTTCTTGAAATTCTACTAAAGAAATTATTTGTTGATGACCAAACATAATCGCATCGACAACATCTTCTTCACTTGTTTGTTCACAACTTGCTTCAACCATATTAATTGCATCCATAGTACCAGCCACCGTTAAATTAATATCACTTTTTTCAAGTTCCTCAATACCAGGATTAATAATAAATTTATTATCAACACGCCCGACAGTAACACCAGCAACAGGCCCTAAAAAGGGAATATCACTAATTGTTAACGCCAAAGAGCTACCAAACAAAGCTGAAAGCTCAGGAGAACAATCTTGATCAACTGATAAAACAGTATTAATAACTTGAACTTCATTACGAAAGCCATCCGCAAACAAAGGTCTTATCGGTCTATCAATTAATCTAGCTCCTAAAGTAGCATTCTCTGTCGGTCTCCCCTCTCTTTTTATAAAACCACCAGGTATTTTACCAACTGAATATAATCTTTCTTGATAATTAATAGTTAGAGGAAAAAAGTCAGCATTAGACTTATTTTTACTCATAACAGCAACTGATAAAACTGCCGTATCTCCATATCTAACCAATACTGAAGCATTAGCTTGTTTAGCCATACCACCAACCTCAACTATTAAATCTTTACCACATAATTCATACTTAAATATATTTTTTTCCATTTTCTACTCCTTTGCTAAAATAAAAGCACAAGTAAAACAAGTGCTTATTAACTATTTTCTAAGTCCCAATTTTTCAATAAGAACACGATATCTTTTAACATCTTTTTTAAACAAATATTGTAATAAACTTTTTCTTTTATTAACTTGAGCAATTAAACCACGTTTTGAATGTTTATCTTGTTTATTTGCTTTTAAATGTTCTGTCAAAGAATTAATGCTATGAGTTAAAATAGCAATTTGTACCTCAGGTGAACCTGTATCTTTTTCATCCTTAGCAAATTCTTTTATAATGCGTTTCTTATCTTCTTTTTTTACAGCCATAAATTTTTCCTCCTTATATTAGTTTCACCTATTACCTAGAAAAACGACTGAGGTGCGATAATCCCAAGAAATAGGAACAATTATATATTACATTATTTTTTATATTTATGCAAGTTATTTCTTAAATATTTAATCGTCTCTTAGTATTTATACTATTTAATGATTTTTTATTAAACTTTCTTTTTCGAATATTTAATATTATCATAACAATTAATCCACTAACAAATATAGCATTTATTATTATTAATATTAATATTAATAGATTGGACTTATCTAATTGCTTAGTTAAAATATCAACAATATTCTCATTATATCTTTGCAAAGTATTATTTTCTATATCATAAGAATACCAACCCTTTTCGTTAGTTTCAACATTAACTCCATATACTAAAGCAAACTTATCTGTATCCTTAATCTTAAAAGCACTAATAATAGTATCTAACACATTAATTGATGTCTTCTTATACATCTCATTTATATCTTCAACTAAAGCATCTTCAATAATATAAAGAGTAATATTACCTGTCTTTATCTCTTTATATTGCATAAATGAAGAACTTTCCTCATCATAAATAAACCATAATATCTTGCCACTTTCATCTTTTAATAAAACTAATTTAATTCCAATAATAGTGTTTTCATAAGCTAAAACATCTTCATCATTTATATTAACAGTAGTTTCCGTATAATAACTAGGAACTTCTACTTCAGTTTTTTTTCTAATAACCGTATATTGTTTATTATCTACAGTTACAACTACAGGGTTTAACTCTTTAACAGTAGCCTTTATAGTATATACACGTGTGTTACCATTTTCTGCCGTAACAGTTATATTAATATTATTAACACCATCAGTAACATCTAATTTACCCAACCCCTCTACATCAGCACGACTATCCTCTGCTTTACCACTAACTTCAATAGATGTCGTACCAGCCTCTAATTCAACCTCATATTCCATTGTTTCTTTGGCAAATTCTGGAGAAATTTCAACACCAGCAATTGCCAACTGACTAAGATAATTATTAGAAGAATAAGACGCTTGCACTTCTGCTTGCGTTAATATCTTAACAGAAGTCGATCCAGCTGACTTTAATATTTCTTGCTCAGATTCATAATCAATAATAGAACCATTTTTTATACTTACAGTAGCCGATCCTGAGGCAGTAGCCACAAAAGTATAACTATATGAAACTGATTTTTTAGAACCATTACCATAATCAACTATATGCGGTGTAGCATTTGATGAAGTTAGTCTTAACTTCGATGAATCATAATTCAAACTATATTCCCACGTCCCAAGAGGAGCATTCGAAGAAACTGTAACTGTCACATTAAAACTTTTACCAACTACTACTGATGATGAAGAAGTATTTACACTAATATACCCATTAGCTGCACTTACTTCTTTAATTCCACCAAAACACATAAATAATGCAATTAAACATAAAACTATTTTCTTTTTCATTTTATCACCACTATTCTATTGTTATATTACCAAGAATATGTTTTTGTACTCTTAGTAAATCAACCAAAGTAACATTATTATCATTATTAACATCAGCAGCTTTCCAATAAGCCCCATCTAAATTAATAGATTTTAGTAATCGCTTTTGAATGCGTAATAAATCAACCAAATTTATTGTCCCATCGCCATTATTATCACCCAATACAACAGCAGTATAATTTTTAGATTTATTATTACTATTAATTGTTACAACATCACCAGTTGCGAAATTACCACTAGCTTTAGTCCCACCATTTTTATCCCTTATCGTAATATTGGATTTATTCTCAATACTAGTAATTTTTGATTTAAAATCACCAATAGATGATTTAATAGTCAAACCAGTTATATAATAATCATCATGCTTATATGAACTTTTATTCATGATATCATCAGGGTTTAAAGAAGTAACAACTGGTATATTAGTATCAGTATTTTTATCACTATCATCAATATCAGGAGTTGAACCAGTATCAGTATTTGGAGTTGAGGATGTATTTTTAACAAAAACAATTGAATAAGTTCGACTAGTATTATTTTCCGCAGTCACAACAATATTAGCAGTAGTTCTCGTTGAATTTAACGATATTGTACCTGTACCACTTACATTAGAAGAAGCACTAATCTTCGTCGCTCCCACAGTTACACTAGATGTTGAAGCATCAACACCATATTCATAAGTAGTAACATCTTGAGTAAAATTTTCTAACTTAATCCCATTAACAGAAATGCTTGATAAATAATTATTACTATTAGCACTTTTCGTTAAAATAGTTTTTTCTGGCATATTACTATAATAAGGAATATAAAAGACTAAGTTTTTATCTAATATTGATAAATCAACATATGAATTATAAGTCTTTATTGCTTCACTACGCGGTGCCATAATATTAGTCATATACTGATAAGTATATTTAGTATGAGTAGCAGTAGGTGCAACATTAAACCTTTGAAAATAAGTTGTATACTGCCCAGCATTAATATATTTAGAAGCTAAATAATTCATTCCGCCTTCAATTGAACTTTCTCTTGTTTTCCAAGGACGTCCATATGACGTTTCCGTACCATTTTCACCACCATTTGCCCATATTAACCCAGCTATTGCTGGCCGTTTATAAGCAAATGCGCCAATATTATAAAAATTATAAATTCCAGTATAAGTTTGTCCATTACCTTTTTTATAAACGCTATCATATTCATAAACAAAACTCTCGCCAGTTGAAGCAACAGAACTATAACCTATTTCTTGTCTAACTCGAGAAGCCGAATGAATAGGACTTATATTGTATTTACTAGCTCCACTCATAAACGAAGATGCCAAAGATGAATAACTAGTATCAGCAATTATCTGATTTACCGCTTCAACTGTTTGATAACTTGACTGGTAAGACCAATCCTCAAACATCATAATACTCTTTTCACTTAAATTATTTCGAGGATCCATATAATAAGCAACCGTATTACTATTAGCCGCATACCACCCTGGTTCAATTTGATTATAAGTATCATTTGATGAATTATAAGAACCATCCGCTAAAGAATAGTACCCCTTATCATAAGAAGAATATATCAAACTAGTTCCTACATAACTCTCAGCTGTTACTGATGCTTCCCAATCTAAAGAAGTATTAATTGCTTTAAATATCCAATTAGGATACTTTGCATGAAGAACAATTAAGCTACCCCAATAAGTTGTTGGAAAACCTTGATTTTGTAAATAAGATTTGAAAGATGTAGCTTCCGAATTCGATAATAAAGATGATGGATCAGTCGTAACAAAATCACCAGTTATATATGCAACATCATCATGAATCAATATCTTATACCAATTATTACTATAAGAAATTATATTTACTCTATCACCAACATTTAAAGTTTCCATAACACTAGAAGACGTAGAAGGCGAAGTACGAACATTTACCTTTGTTCCAGTAACATATCCAACTTGCAAATTATCATTTACTGAAACCCCAGTATCAGTAGATAAAGAAACAAATTCTCCACATATATATGCAGTTTGATTATTATAATTAATTTGAAACCATTTAGAACATGAGTTATTAGCTCCAACACTTGTATTTGTAACCGTTAATTTTGTTCCACTATTAACACTAGTAATAACATTAGATAAACTATTAGTATCAGTTGAAGTTCTAATTCTTACTCCATTACCCGTTACAGTAGCTGATATAGAAGCCAATACAGGACTAGAAAAAGCAAATGATGATACTACTAAAGATATAATCATAATATAATTAAGTATTTTTCTCATTATCTATCGCCTCCAGCATAATTATATTATAGCAAACTTTGTTGAATTTTGCGAGCAAATTTTGGTGTTTTATTATTATATTTTTAAATTACTGTAAACAAAAGAAAAAGCCACTTTTATAAAAGTGACTCACTTTAAAATGAAAGTTTTTTACAACTACATTATTAAACCACCATCCACACTAATTATCGCACCAGTAGTATATAAAGATTCATTACTTGCCAAATGAACATATATCCCTTTTAAATCTTCAGGAGTTCCAACTCTACCAAGAGGCGCTGCATGTATCAGTTTTTGTTTCACTTCATCTGCAACATTATCACGCACCATATCAGTTTCAATAATTCCAGGTGCAACAGCATTAACTCTAATGTTATAACGTCCCAACTCTTTAGCACATGTCTCCGTTATACCATTAATTGCAAACTTACTTGCCGTATACGCAACTTGCATAACACCTCCATACAAGCTAATCATAGAACTAGTATTTATAATTGAACCACCGTTTTTAATCATATGTTTACCCACTTCTCTAATACATCTAAAAGTACCAGTTGCATTAACATTCAATACTCGCTCATATTCTTCATCAGTAGTTTCTAATATCGACTTTGCTTGTACTATACCAGCATTATTAACCAATATATCTATCTTTTTATATTTATCTATTACTTGCTCAACCATATTTCTTACATCACTACTGCTAGTAACATCAGTCCTAATAGTTAGTAATCTATCATTATTATTTAACTTCTCTTTAGCATTATTTAATAATTCATCAGTTAAATCACATATTACTACATATGCCCCCTCTTCTAAATATGCCTCTGCTATTGCAAAGCCAATTCCTTTCGCACCACCAGTTACAATAGCAACCTTATTTTCTAATTTTTTCATCTTATCATCCTCTTTCTTTTATTTTTATTCCACTATATAATCAATTAATTTATAGCCATTATCTGTTTTCTCAAATGTATATGTATAAGTAGATAACTTATCTTTAATTGTTTCGTAGTTTTCTTCAAAATAAATATCTACTAAATTATCAAAGTCACTCGAAGCATCACCAATTTTAGAAATGAGTGTCTCACGATTAGCCGCCCCATATATTAAATCATCTCCGTTCCCAAAAGCACTACCAGAACTCCACACGCATTTATAAGCTATTTTATACTTATTATCATTAATATCAAAATTTGTCATCTTACATGTATATGGAAATAACGTACCTTCTCCACCATGACCGCCATGATTATATGTATATACACCAGTTGACTCATCATATGTATACATTATATGTTTCGCAGTTGAACTTTCATCTGGCCAATAATAGGCAATCTCGCAAAGAATATCTTCATGATTTAGACCCATATTACTGAGTGCAGTTTTGTTGAAGGCCAACTCAATTTCTTGACTGGTTATGGTATTAGGAAAGCCATTCCAATCATTTGTTTGATCTAAATAACCAATTGCTACCCACAACTTCATCTGATTACTAATATCACTATGTTTAGTAACTCTAACCAAACTAAGCAATTCACCAAACGAATATTTATTAGTTAATCCAACTAAATTTTCTAATTCTTCTTGAGTTGTAAATATTTCCATATAATCAACTTTTTTAGTATTGTCAACTATATCACCATTATCGGATTTAGAATTATCTTGTCCTTTTTCAAAAAGACTTTTATAACCTATATACCCAACCATAGCAATTACAATAATTAATAATATTATTATAATTACATATAATCCCTTATTACTGCTTTTATTTTCATCCATTTTTTCACTCCTATTCCACTATATAATCAATTAATTTATAGCCATTATCAGTTTTTTCAAATGTATATGTGTATGTAGATAACTTATCTTTTATAGCATCATAATTAATATTAAAATAGTTATTAATATCTTCTTCTTTAATATCAACAATTAACTCATTAACATTATTTAATGCATCTATATAACTACCATAAAAGTTATTATCTTTATTTTTAAAGACATTTTTAAAAGATATAATATATTTATCATCCATCATTACTTTAAAATCGACTACTTTTCTTAATACTTTTTCTATTACAATATTATTATGCTCTACTTCAACATAACTATAAATATCTTTATTCTTGTTATATTCCCACATAATATGATTATTTTTTTCAATAATTGACGTATAACAATAAATACTAGTATTAATAATATTTAACCTTGAAAAAGAAGTAGTATTAAAATATTCTTTTGCAGTAGTACCACTAAATTCTAAAAGTTGATTATCTTTTTTTAAATTTGAAGATACTAACCATAACAGATCTTGATTAGTAATATCATCATATTTTAATTTATCATCTAATATAAATAACTCACTTTCAACAATATTATCTAATTCTTTAACAACAATAGCTTGTTCCTCAGACAAAGAAGAAGAATTATTATTTAAAATATCTTTTATAACTTTATCATAAACAATATAACTAACTAGTAATATTACAATAACCAATATAATAATTATAATGACACTATAGTTTCTTTTTGGGGACTTTTTTTTAATTTCTTCAGTCTTAATCTCT
Source organism: bacterium (assembly GCA_030539175.1). Classification (GTDB taxonomy): domain Bacteria; phylum Bacillota_I; class Bacilli_A; order RF39; family UBA660; genus JAUNSN01. Next base: position 27,223 of record JAUNSN010000003.1, read on the forward strand.
GGTTTTTCATCTTCATGCTTAATAGTTGGATTATTTAACTCATATACCAACTGACTACTAGACTTCTTTGTTTTACCAAAAGTTTCAGGATCATACAATACATTATTATCTTTATTATCCATCTTTATCACCATATCCAATAAAATTATATAATAAAGAAAAGATAAGTGTCAATAAAAGCAATCGTTTTTTCTTATTTTACATTATTTGCACTCATGTAATAATCTTTTTAAAATGGTAATTTCATATTACCGTTTTTAAACATTTTCATCATTTTCTTCATTTCTTCAAACTGATTTAACAGCTTATTAACATCAGTAACAGTACGTCCACTACCCTTAGCAATTCTAATTTTTCTACTTGCTTTAATAATACTAGGATGCTTTCTTTCTTGTTTGGTCATAGAAAGAACAATAGCTTCAATACGCGCGATTTCTTTTGGATCAACCTTAATGTTATTCAACCCCATTTTTGATGCTCCTGGAAGCATTTTCAATATATTTTCTAAAGGCCCTAACTTCTTTATTTGTCTCATTTGAATTAAAAAATCTTCTAAATCAAAATTTCCTTTTTGCATCTTTTTTGCCGTTAATTTAGCTTCCTTTTCATCTATTTCTGCTTCTACTTTTTCAACAATACTCAAGATATCTCCCATGCCCAATATTCTTCCAGCCATTCTTTCTGGATAGAATTCGACCAAACCATCTAGTTTTTCACTAATACCAATAAATTTAATTGCCACATTAGTTAATTCTCTTACTGATAAAGCAACACCACCTCTAGTATCACCATCTAACTTAGTTAAAATAACTCCCGTTAATCCTAATTTATCGTTAAAACCAGTTATTACATTAATTGCATCTTGTCCCATCATTGCATCAATAACTAATAATATTTCATGAGGACAAACGGCTTTTTCAATCCTTAACAATTCTTCCATTAATTCATTATCAATATGCAATCTTCCTGCCGTATCTATCAATATATAATCAAACCCATTCTTAGTAGCATATTTAATACCATTAGTAACAATACTATCAACATCATTACTATCTTCACTATAAACTTCAATATTTAATTCTCTACCTATTTGTTTTAATTGTTCCTTCGCTGCTGGACGATAAACATCACCAGCAATAAGTAATGGCTTTTTATGATGCTTTTTTCGTAAAAGATTAGCTAATTTACCTATAGTAGTAGTCTTTCCAGAACCTTGTAAACCAACTAACATTAAAATAGTAGGTTTCTTATCTAAAGTTAACTCGGCTTTTTCACCACCTAATAAATTAGTCAATTCATCTTTTACAATTTTAACAAAAACTTCTCCAGGAGATAAAGAAGATTTAACTTCTTCCCCTAATGCCTTTTCTTTAATTTTATTGGTAAATTCTTTTACCACTTTATAATTAACATCTGCTTCTAATAAGGAAAGTCTTATTTCCCTCATCATATCTTTAATATTATCCTCAGTTATTTTCCCATAACCTTTAATATTTTTAATTACTTTTTGCAATCTATCACTTAAATTTTCAAACATGATTATAACCTCATTTCCATATAAAATTATACATTAATTTTGATATTTTTACTATTATTTTTTTCAAAATACTAGTATTTTAATTCTTTTCCAAGTATAATATAATTAAATTAAGAAAGTGAAGTGATATCGTGAAAAAACTATTTGTTGGATTAATAATTATCATTATTGGTGCTTTAGCTGGTTATTTTGCTTACTCATATTATATAACAACTGATTATTATTTTGAAAAAAAGTTAGAAACATTAAAATATAGTGATGAAGCAAAGCAAGTTATAAAAGACAATGACTTAATTAAAGAGATTATTAATAAAGATTTATATTCAAAAACTTTAGAAACTGCCCTTACATCTGAATATTTTGATGCAAACAACATCAATGCGTATTACGAACTAAAATATGTCGAAGAAGAAGATTATATTTATAACATTAATACTTTATTAAAAAGCGGATACACTACTGATAACATTAAAAGTATATATGAATCATTAAATAGTGAAAATATTAAAAAAACTGTTGAAAGCAATTATAATTCTAACTTATTATCTTATCTGAATTTATCATATTTTCGACAAAGCAATTACGATAGATACTTAAATTATGGTAAAGCTAATACCAATTACAGCAATGAGGATATTGTAACATATGTCAATATTGGCCTTGATTACGATTATTATAGTCATGTTACTAATGTAACTAACCCAGATGAAATTAATGTTTTAGTAAACAAATATTCTAAACTAGCAAGTAACTTTGTCCCAAGTGATTTAAGTACCATTGATGGGAAGTGTTCAACATCTACACTAAAATTAAAAACTGTTGCTAGAGATGCTTTTCAAGAATTATGTTATGATGCGATTAGTTCTGGCTTATCGGTACTAGCATCATCTACTTATCGAAGTTATAATTACCAATTAGGATTATATAATACATATGTTGCTAGAGATGGACAAAGTAAAGCTGATACCTTTTCCGCAAAACCTGGTTATTCAGAGCATCAAACAGGATTAGCAGTAGATGTATCTAGTGGAACTAGTAATATGGATGACTTTGAAAAAACTAATGAATTTACTTGGATGGTTAATAATTCATATAAATATGGTTTTATATTAAGATATCCTGAAAATAAAGAACATATCACTGGATACATGTACGAAAGTTGGCATTATAGATATGTTGGTAAAGAAATAGCAGAATATATTTATAATAATAACCTAACATACGATGAATATATGGCTCGACAATAAAAAGAACATTTTATTATGACATGTTCTTTTTATTTTTTATAATATAAACAATAATTATCTTAATCTATTTCATCTTCCAAAAACTTAATAACCTCATTAATAGTATTAACAAAATTATCAAAGTCAACATTAAACCAAGTTACATCCATTTGATGTTTAAACCATGTATATTGCCTTTTAGCATATCTTCTTGTATTTCTTTTAATTAAATTAACGGCTTCATCTTTACTAATTTTACCGTTCAAATAAGAATATAGTTCTTTATACCCAATACCATTAATTAACGGTTTTACCAATAAATTTCGATTATAAAAGCATTGTACTTCCGCTAACAATCCTTTACGCATCATCTCATCTACTCGAGTATTTATTTTATCATATAAAACTTGTCTATCTGTAGTTAAACCAATACAAATAAAATCATAACTTCTAATTGCCTTTTTTTCATCAGATAATAAAACATTACTATATTTATTTAACCAGTTAATAAGCCTTCTTCGATTATTTTTATCTATAACAATATCTTTATCATACTTTAATAACTTTTGATATAACTCTTCATTTGATAATTCATCAAAAGTATTTTTATTACCATATTCAACAAAATTATAATCATATAATACACTTTTAATATATAACCCAGTCCCCCCTACTAAAATAACTCTTTTCTTACGCGATAAAATATCATCTATTACTCTTTTACAATCTTTTTGATAATCATAAACTGAATAGTCTTGTTCTATATTTTTTATATCAAAAAGATGATGGACAATCCCCTCTTTCTCTTCCTCACTTACTTTAGCAGTACCAATATCTAATCCTCTATAAACTTGCATACTATCAGCATTTACTATCTCAGCATTTAATTTTTTAGCTAATTCAATAGATAATTTTGTTTTCCCTACTCCCGTCGGACCGACAATCACTATAATATCTTTCATAACTATATACTCCTTTTAAACATTTTTTCTAATTCATATTTAGTAAAAGTTATTATTGTTGGTCTACCATGAGGACAATGATAAGGATTATCACAAAGCTGTAAATCAGCTATTAAACTCTCCATTTCACTAATACTTGAATATTCATTAGCTTTTTTACTTTTTTTACAACTAATTGTCATAGCTAATCTATCATTAAACCTCTTTACATCAAAATTGTTCTCATATCTAATAATTAAATCAAGTATTTTCCTAATTACATCTTCCGCCTCATCAGATCTTATCCAAGCAGGATGTTCCTTTATAATAAACGAAGTTGTCCCAAATTCTTCAATTGCAATACCCATATTATTTAAAATATTAATATTTTTTTTAATTATTAGACATTCATTTTTCGGTAGTTCAATATTAATTGGAACAATTAATGTACTAATATTATTATTGTTATCATACATTACCTTACTATAATATTCATAATTAATTCTCTCTTTAGCAGCATGTTGATCTATTAAATACAACCCTTTTTCATTCTGACAAACAATATAAGTTCCAAATACTACTCCAACCGGAAATAAAGTTGGTAATTTAACATTATCTTTAATAGCCTCAACATAATCATTATTACTTATATTATCATCTAACTTCATCTGATAGCCAATACTTTCTTCTTTTACTACAAAACTATTATTATAAAAAGTATCATCAGTTTTTAATTCTATTTCTTTTTTTATTTCTATCTTTGGTATTAATACTTTATTACTAATTGCCTTTCTAATGACTTTAATTATTAATGTTTTCAATTCATCAAAATTACCAAATTTAATATCCATTTTAGAAGGATGAATGTTAACATCAATAATAGTTGGATCAGTATCTATTTTTAAAACCACTATAGGATATCTTGAATCTTCTTTATATGTATGATAAGCTTCATTAATTACCTTATTTAATTCATTGTTTCTAACAACTCTTCCATTAACAATAGTAATAATATGACTACGATTACTTCTTGTAACCTCAGGTAAACTAACGTATCCCCAAACATTATAATCATCATTAAAACCATTAATTTCAACCATTTTCTTAGTTATATCTAATCCATATATTTTCTTTATAACTTTAAGAAGATTATCACTACCGTCAGTATTTATCATTTCTTTTTCATCATTAATTAATCTAAACTTAATATTAGGATATGACAAAGCAATTTTATTAACATAAGAAATAATACTAGCAAGTTCGTTATATACAGAACTTAAATGTTTTAATCTAGCTGGAGTATTATAAAATAAATTAGTAATAGTAATAATCGTCCCCTTTTTCTCATCACTAGAAATAGTTTCAATAACCTTTCCCCCTTTAATATGAACCAAAGTAGATTCCTTACCATTACATGTTTTTAAAACAACCTCGCTTACAGAAGCAATAGACGGTAAAGCTTCTCCTCTAAAACCTAAAGTTTTAATAGAAAACAAATCATCATCAGTAATTAACTTTGAAGTAGCATGCCTTTCAAAAGCAAGAGAAGCATCATTTTTACTCATACCACTTCCATCATCTATTACTTTTATTTCCCTTAAACCCGATTCCTTTAATCTAATTATTATTTGCTTACTAGATGCATCTATGCTATTTTCCACCAATTCTTTAACAACAGAAACACATTTTTCAACTACTTCGCCAGCAGCAATCTTATTAGCAAGCAATTCACTCATAACTCTTATTTTATTCATTCTCATCACTTCCCACATCATTTAAAAATTCATATAAATTACCAGCAACATTTTTTGGCAATATAACTGATAACTCATCTAATGAAGCTTCTTTCATCTTATCAATAGTCTTATATTTCTTTAACAACATATTTTTTCTCGTCTTACCAATGCCATCAATACCATCAATTACACTTTCTAAAGCCCCTTTACTTCTTATTTGCTTATGATAATTAATAGTAAAGTTGTGGACTTCATTTTGTATCCTCGTTAATAAATGAAACAAATTAGAAGATTTATCAATCTCTATTTCTTCTAAGTTTACACCTCCAACTAAAACATTGGTATTGTGTTTCTTATCTTTTTTTAAACCACACACTTCTATATCAAGATTTAAACTTTGTAAAACTCTTCGTGCGGCCATTACTTGGAGTCTACCACCATCAACAATTATCAATTCAGGTTTAACTAAACCTTCGTTTATTACTTTAAAATACCTCCTATATATTACCTCTTCCATGGTATGATAATCATCATTTTTATTGTTTTGAATCTTAAACTTGCGATATTCTTTTTTATAAGGCTTACCGTTAATAAATACAACCATTCCCGAAACATTAAAACTACCAAACAAATTAGAATTATCAAATATTTCAATCCTACTTAAATTCTCAATATTAAGAATATTAGCAAGTTCGTCATTAGCATCAATACTTCTAGCTTCATCTCTTTTAATTAATTCCATTTTTTCATAATAAGCAATATAAGCATTTTCGTTTGCTAGTGCAACGACATTATTTTTAGCACCTCTTTTAGGATTAATAAATTTAATTCCAAATATATCACTAAATAACTGACAATTAATAAATTCTGGTACAAGAACTTCTTGCGGCTTAATTTTATGTTTATCATAAAACTTCATTAAATAACTAGTTATTTCTTCTTCTAAAGTATCAATCATCGGAAATATCATACTATTTCTATCTAATAGTTTCCCACCCCTTATAAATAATAATTGAATAGATAAATATCCATTTTCGTGGTAATAACCAACTACATCACGATTCATATAATCATGTAACTCAACATGTTGTTTTTCTAAAGTAATATTAATATAATCTAACAATTCTTTATATTCCTTAGCTTTTTCAAACTGTAATGTCTTACTACAAAGCATCATTTTTTCTTTAATTCTATCAGTAACTATTTTGTGATTTCCGTTCAAAAAAGAAACTATTTCACTTTTCATATTATCAACCATTATTTCATCTACTTTATTAGTACAATAACCCAAACATTCTTTAATATGATAATATAAGCATTCTTTTTTACCTAAGTTTTTACACTTTCTAAGGGGATAAATTCTATTTAACATATCAACTGTTTTTCGAGCCGCCATAACGTTTGGATACGGACCATATAATTTTAAGTTTTTATTTTTCTTAGCATTAGGATTTCTTACAATTAATAATCTAGGTGTTTTATCATCAACAAATTCAATATAAGGATAAGTTTTATCATCTCGGATTATATTTTTTTATTAAGTTCAATTCTAAAAGTAAAGCTTCCATTTCTGTTGCCGTAATAATATATTCAAAATTAGTAATTTCTCTAACTAATTTAGCAGTCTTACCAGTATGAGAGCCCCGAAAATATGAAGTTAATCTATTCTTCAAATTTTTTGATTTACCTACATATATTACTGTATTATTAATATTTCTCATTATATAACAACCATTACTATGAGGAACTAAACTTAATTTCTCTTTAAACATATTACCACATCCCATATCATTTTATCATAAAAGTTGAAAAAATTTCTTATTTTTGTTAAAATTACCAAAGGGAGGAAAGATTATGAAAAGAATACAACGTGCAGAATGTAAAGATATAATTGGTCAATATTTAATAAATGATGAAATAAGAATTATATCTTTTTATGATTACCTTAAAAAGTTTAACTACCAACTAGAATATATATTATTTACCAAAAGGTATAAAGAGCTTATAAGTGGTACTAATATGGCCTTATATTTACAGCCTTATGATGAAAACAAGCCATCTCTAGCATTCTTGATAAAAACAAAAAAAATTAATGCTAGACAAATAAATTACGAAGAATATAATCAAATGATATATAATGTTTTTGGAACAGTTGATAATTTTAAAAATTTACTACTTGATTTTTTACAACAGTCAAATAAACATTATATAAAACCTCACTATAAAATTTTAACTAAAAAGACTAAAAGGCCATATTAGTCTTTTAGTCTTTTTTAGAAGATTTAACTTCTATTTTTTGTTCATTTTTATAGAAGCCACAATATTTACATACACGATGTGGTCTTATTTTTTTCCCACAATTAGAACATACAACTAAATTATTAACATCCAACGCATCATGTGCTCGTCTAGTTCTCTTACTTGTTTTACTAACTCGCCTAAAAGGTACAGCCATAATAACACTCCTTCCTTAATTCTTCTTAAAACGTAAGAAGTAAACTTCACTTACAATATTTTGCCATATATTTATCATTTTTTCAAGTATTATTTGCACATTTGTTTACTTTTTTGCTATTTTAACAATATTTACATTATTAAATTGCAATTTCTTTATCATTTCATTCAATTTCTCAAATGATAAATTATTTATCACTTGATTAATGTTTCCGTCATATTTATCAAACATAATAACTGCAGTTGCAATTTCATAATTAATAGAAAATATATCATCAAACGAAAACATATTTAAACTTAAATATACTTTTTTCTTTCTATTAAAATCAGCCTCAGTAATAACCATATTCTTTAAACAATTTCTTATTTCATTTATAAACTCATCACTTTTATTAGTCGAATTTACTATAGTTATTAAATAATGGGAAAAAGTATTAAAAATTTCTACTTCAGTCGTAAAATCAATTATAAATTTTTCTTTTAAGTCTTCATCAAATTTTGATGTATCATCAAATAATATAGCAAAGAGAATTGACAAATATAACATAACTTCTAACTTAGTATAACCTTTCAAATTAGCATCAGATAATTTTATATTATAACTAACTTTACTAATATCCGTATCCATATATATAACTTCTTCGTCTTTATAAACACAATCTTTTTCAACAAACTTCTTTATTCTTTTTTCACAACCTTGAACAAGTTTTTTCTTAGCTTGATTTTCTTTGATTAAATTCATTATTTTATTTACATCAAAATTACCAGTAACAACTATAAACATATTTTCTGGATTATAAAAAGTATTATAACAATCATATAAATGTTCTTTATTAATCTTTTTAATATCTTTTATACTACCGATAACACTATTTCTAACTGGATTACTTACAAAAGCATTATGAATAGATTTTTCATATAAAACTCGCCAAGGACTATCTTTAACAAGACCAATTTCTTGAATAATAATTCCTCGTTCTTTTTCAATCAACTCATCAGTAAAGTAAGGAGATTGAACAAAATCTAATAAATAAGCAATATTATCTTCTAAATTAGTTGGTCCGCTGAAATTATATGTAGTATATTTTAAATTAGTAGAAGCATTAACAAAAGCACCATTATTATTATAAAAGTCAAAAGGAGAAAGATTTTTTTCTTGATTAAAAAGAAGATGTTCTAAAAAATGAGCAATTCCTTTAGGTACTACAGTATACTTCTTTTTATCAAGGGGAATAAAATTATCTATACTAGCACCAAACTTAGTTGTAAAAGTAACATAATTATTACTAACACCCTCTTTATTATATAAATATACCTCTAATTTATTATCTAATTTTTCATAATAAACAACTTCATTAACACCCTTAACTTTAATCTCTTTCATCTTCTTCTACCCCCTCTAATAAAAATACTGTATCTATTTTTACCTTTTTAGCAAATCTAGTAACATCTTCCTTTGTAACAGCATTATACATTTGTCTTTTTTCATCAATATCACTTGCTCCAACTAAAATTTTAGCATAATAATCATTAATAATACTATAAGGATTATCAAAAAGTGAATCTAAAGAAGACAAAATAGACATTTTAGCTTGATCTAATAACTTACTATCAAACTTCCCTTTTTCCATATCAGCCAATATTTTCTTTATTAATTTAATAGTTTTATCAAGATTAGCCGCATCAATACCTGCATATATTATTAACACACTATCATATACATGAACATCAGAATATATAGAATAAGCAAGAGAATTCTGTTCTCTAACTATATCAAATAACAATGAGTTATATCCACCAAATATTTCATTAAAAATACGAGCAACATATTTTCTTTCAATATCTGATACATTACTTAAAGTACATCCAATAGATAAATTAGACTGATTACCAGAAACTTGTTCTTTAATAATATTTACCTTTTTTCCACTAACTTTACCTTTAACAATAACCGAAGGCTCATTTCGTTTTAGTGTTTTTAATAAAAAGTTTTCGCGAAAAATATTTTTCACAACATCATTATCAAACTCACCAATAACAAATACATCAACCACATCATTCTTTAAAACATTTAAATAATATTGATATAAAGTTTTTTCATCAATACTATTCAAGTCATCTAAATATCCATAAGAATTGTAAGAAAAAGGTAAATCCCCCATTTTCTCCAACATCATCAATATCGAATACAAACGTTTATTGTCTTTATAAGTCATTATATTATGTGCTAAAGCTTTTTTCACTTTAATAAATGTATCTTTATCAAATGAAGAAGATGAAGCATTAGGTTTAAATAATAGACCAAAGAAAAACAACAAGCTAGCTTCCAACATGCCATCCTCAGTTAATTTTTCATTAAGAAATGCCATATCAAAAGACAAAATAGAGCAATTGCCAACTCGTTGAGTTTTTGAAGACACTTTTAAATCATATAAATTTTCTGATTGTTTCACTAATTTTCTGGTCGTTTTATAATCAAAAGAAGAATTAATTAAAATATTTTGCAAGAAATTACGAATAGTAATTTCTTCTTTCTTAATAGCAGTTCTAAATCTAACACTTACTCTTATTTGTTTAAATTTGTTAGTATTAATCAAATGTAAATTATAAGATGTCATATCATATTTTTGATAATTCATAATGTACCACCTCACTTTTATTATGTCTTAATTTATCAAAATTATTAGGAAATAATAGAATTTAAAGCAATCTCTATCATTGTATTTAGTTTTCGTTCTCTTTCGTCACTTGATAGAAAAGCATCGTCATAGAACAAGTCAGTAACAGTTAACAAAGCTGTAGCATCTTTATTTAAAACTTTCGCGTTATGAAACAAAGCAAAAGTTTCCATTTCAACTCCAAGAGCATTATAGTCAATAACTTTTTGTCGATAATTATTGTCCTGTTCGTAAAATACATCAGTACAATAAATATTACCTCGTTTTATGTCCACTCCCATCTTCCTAGCAACATTATAAATTTTATCATTAAGAGAAATTGAGGCTTCCACTTCATCAGAATTCGTTTTATTTTGGATTTTAGCAAAAGAACTCTGACTACAACTTTTATCAACCAAAATAACATCATTTAATTTTACATCTTCTTGATAAGAACCACAACTACCTAATCTAATAATAGTCTTTACCCCATAATTATTAAACAATTCATAAGAGTATATTCCAATACTAGGACATCCCATACCTGAGGGAAAAATAGTAATCAATTTATCTTGATACTTACCTGTATAAGCAGTCATACCACGTACACTATTAACTAGTTTTTTCTTTTTTAAATATTTATTAGCAATATACAAAGCCCGATTGGGATCACCAGGCATAAGAACAATATCAGCAATATCTTCTTTTTTACTTTCTATATGAATAGTAGCCATTTATTCTTCACCCTCCTTTGATTTTGGTTTAATTAAAACTTCTCTCGGCTTCGAACCATTAGCACCACCAATTATCCCTCTTTCCTCCAACAAATCGATAATTCGCGCGGCCCGATTATAACCAAGACGATATTTTCTTTGAATTAAAGAAGCACTAATTCGTCCGCTTTGAATAGCAAAGTCAACAACTTCGTGATAAAGAGCGTCTTCAGTCGCATCCCCGTTTAAGTCCGAACCACCAATATCACTAGATGCTGAAGATGGCGCTTTATCTAAAGTATCATCATAACTAGCCTTTTGCTGATTAATAACATAATCAACAATCTTTTGCAATTCCTCTTCGGAAACGAACGCTCCTTGAATTCGCAACGGAGTATTTTCACCCATTGGTTTAAATAGCATATCTCCCTTACCAATTAGTTTTTCTGCTCCACTTGCGTCTAATATAGTTCGTGAATCAATACTACTAGATACAGCAAAAGATATACGAGAAGGAATATTAGCTTTAACTACACCAGTAATAACATCAGTTGATGGTCGTTGTGTTGCCACTATCAAATGAATACCAGCAGCTCGAGCCATTTGCGTTATTCGCATAATTGAATCTTCAACTTCTTTAGCTGCAACCAACATCAAATCAGCAAGTTCATCAATTATAACAACTATATAAGGAATCTTTTCTTGATCCTTATTTTTTTCACAATAATCATTGTATGATGCAATATTCTTAGTATGTGTACTTTCAAACAAAGTATATCGTCTTTCCATTTCCACTACAATGTTTTTCAAAACAATAGAAGCTTTTTTGGGATCAGTTACTACTGGAGCCAATAAATGTGGTATTCCATTATACATATTTAATTCAACTTTTTTAGGATCAACCATAATTAATTTTACTTCATCTGGCTTAGTACGCATCAAAATAGAGGCAATAATACAATTAATACATACACTCTTCCCACTACCAGTCGAACCAGCAATTAACAAATGGGGAGTACTATTAATCTCTGCATATTTTACATTAGCCATTATATCCTTACCTAATCCAACAGCTAAAATAGTTTTTCTATTAACTTCAGGCATACATGATAAAACTTCTTTGAATGAAACTGGAGATGTAACTTTATTAGGCATCTCAACTCCAATTGTACTCTTACCAGGAATTGGTATTTGCAATCTAATATCAGAGGCAAGAGCTAAAGATATTTCTTTTTGAATACTAACTAATCTACTAACCTTAGTTCCTGCTTTTATTTCCAATTCAAATTGTGACACAGTCGGACCAACATGACAATCAACAATTTTTGCACTTATGTCAAAATCTTGCAAAACTCTCTCCAAATTAATTGCACTCTGTTTAGCCGCCTCAACCATATCCACACTATTTTTTTTCTTAACAGTCTTCAATAACGAAATAGGTGGCAACTGATAAAGATGATTCTCCTTAACAACATCAACTCCACCTACCACTGGAATACTCTCAACTGGTAGTGACTGAACAGCAATTTCTTCTTCCTCTTCTTCCTCATCATCTTCTTGTTCTTTTTTAGGTTTACGTTTAAATAAACTCTTTATTTTCGATTTTAATTTACTGTAAAAATCATATAAAGACTTATTAGTTAAAAGAATAACACTTAACAAAATCATCGTCACAACAACAATTTTAGTCCCATCAACACTAAACAAAGAAACAAATATATAACAAAATATTGCCCCTAATATACCTCCGCCAGCATTATCTATTGCATCAATATTTTTAAAAGATATAATCAAATTATCAATAGTCTCTTTTAATATTTCTAATCCTTTAATACTATTTGTAGTAATATAACTAATATGCAAAAGAATTAATAAAGACAACACTAAAACATATACCCCAATTAACCGCGAAGTAAAAAAATTAGGAACATCCCGTTTAACAATCAAATATCCACCCACTATTAAAAGAGCAATTAATAATACCGGATATATTACTCCAACTAAAAAACAAGAAAAACTACTTATTAAATTACCAGCCGGACCATATCTACATATCCCAATAATAGCAACCAATATTAAGATAATTCCCATTATTTCATTACTATAAGCAAAACCTTTTTTCTCAGGTTCTTTTTTTTCTTTTCTCTTTGCCATTTTACCAACCTTCTTCACCCCTATTTTATCATATATTTTTATGAATTAAAAGAAAAAAAAGAAGTTCCTTATAAAGAAATTAAAGTTTATCAAATTTATAATTACTTCTAATTTAATATTAAACACTACTAAAAGGATAAATACTATCTATTACTTTTAAGTATTTATCCTTCATATATATAAACGCAAGCACTGCGACTTACGGCTACACTATATATTATGTTTATATGGAATAATTGTTAATTTTTTTTCGTTTATAGTAACAATTATTGAACCATCTAATGATGTTTGATATATATTAGATAAAGCTAAATTATCCAACACTTCTCGACTAGGATGATTATATCTATTATTTAGACCAACAGAAATTATAGAATTTATGGGATTTATTTGTTTAATAAAAGATAAATCACTACTAGTTTTAGAACCATGATGACCAACTTTTAATATATCAATATTTTTAAGAGAATAATTGTTTATTATTTCTAACTCTTTTTCTTTTGGAGCATCACCCATTAATAGTATTTTTTTATTAAAATATTCTAAATACAACACTATACTACAAGTATTTTCATCCATTGAAGTACAATTATTATTAAGTGAATAAATTTTATTATCAATACTTTTTAAAGAAAAAATATAATTAATATTTTTTTCTTTTAAAACATTAATTAAATTATTCTCTAATTCATTAACATTACCATCATTTAAAACAACTGTTTTAACATTAAAATTATTAACCAAGAAAATACTTTCGCCCATATGATCATTATCTCCATGAGTCAAAATCAAATAATCTAATTTTTCAATACCTAATGACTTTAAATAAACAATAGTCTTAGATTTTACTATAGAATAAATTCCACTTCTTAATTGCCAATCTTCTTTACTATAATTAAAAATACCACCTGTATCAATTAATATATTCATCTCATTATGAGGATATCTAATTAATATTGAATCACCTTGTCCAACATCTAAAAATATTATATTCATATTCTCTTCGTAATATACACTTAACTTGTGAAAAAAGACAACAACTACAAATAATATAACATTTTTATAATTATATAAAGTAAATATAATAAAAATATAATAAACTATAATTAATAAAACATCTGGTTTAGAAATTATAATATTAAAGTAATTTATATTAGATAAAAATAATGTTAAATTTTCTAATATGATAATAAAAAAAGATAACAATCCACTACAAAACGGAAATATAAAAGTTAAAATAGTTAGCGGAAATATTATAAAACTAACAAATGGTACATATAACAAATTGTATATAACACTCAATATATTAATTTGATAGAAATTATAAATAACTATAGGAAAAGAAACCAAAAAAGATATTGAAGATACAGCTAATAATTTTAAAAAATAATTTTTATATTCACTCAGTTTTTTAGACAATATAATCAATACTAAACTTATTAAATAAGAAAATTGAAAACCTAAATCATAAATATAAAAAGGATTATATAATAAAAGAATAATAAGAAGTATAAACATTATATTAACAGTTTTTACCTGTAATTTAAAGATTTTATTCAAAGCTAACAATATAAAAAACAAACCACTTCTAACTACGCTAGCTGTAAAAGAAGTCAAAAACATATAAAACAAAACTATAAATATCAATATACTATAATTTAAAACTCTTTTATAACTAACTTTTTTTAATATATATAAAATAGTTGTTGTAAATAAAGTTATATGCATACCAGATATAGAAAAAAGATGCGATAATCCAAGAGTTTGATAAGACTGATAAATCTCTTTATCCATACTTCTTTTATCACCTAAAATAAAAGTAAATAAATAATTACTATTATCAATATTACTAATTCTACTTCTAACAAAGTCCTTAATACTATATAAAATATTTGAATTTTCCTTGATTAAAACTAGTTTTGATGCATCAAACAAATAAAATATTTTTTTATAATATAGATATTTTTTATAATCAAAAGTATTAGGAATAGTAGAAGAATTTACTTCCTTTATATTACCATTTACTTCATATTTATCTCCCAATCTTAAATATGATTGATAATAATCTTTTTCTTGTTTATCTTTAAAATAATAATTTACTATTATTTTTTCTTTACTCTTTAAAGTCAAAGTTAATTTATCACCATCTATATAATAATCTTCAATAATTCCCTCTATACATTCAACATCAGCATCATATTGACTAGTTAAAATTATACTTTTAGTATAAACAAAAGATAATATTAAAACAAGTATTGCTAATATTAAGTAAACATATTTATTATAACGTAAAATATATTTTAATTTTCTCATAAGTAGATTGAGCTATTCCATCAACTTCCAATAATTCCTCAATTGATTTAAAACCACCATTTTTTTCTCGATAAGCAATAATTGCCTCTGCTTTTGCTTGACCAATACCAGGAACAGTTTGCAATTGTTCACTAGTTGCTGTATTTAAAGATACTGCTGTATCCTCTCCAGATCCGCTATTTTCTTTATTACTAATAGTATCATCTATTTTTGTATTTAAACAAGCATCATTAGCAATATTTGGACAAACACATTCTTTTTCAACTACCTGAATAACAGTTTCCTTTATATTACTGTTTTTCACTTGTTCTTTAGAATAAACAATTATCACCATTTCATCGATTAATTTTTTTGACAAGTTAATCAAAGAAGTATCAGCATTATCTGTTAATCCCCCTGCCATATTAATCGCATCTATTACTCGCTTATTATCCTCTAAGCTATATACTCCAGGATTAATAACTTCCCCTTTTACTTCAATACCAAGTATTGTTGTCTCAATTTGCTTTTCCTCTAATAAAGAGCTAAATTCTTCTTTTACAACATTAGTACTAGTATGTTCAACTTTCTTTTTTGGAACAGTTAATAAACTAATACCAATTATAATAATAAAACCAATTATTAATACTAAGTACTTATATTTTTTTAAATATTTCATAATAACATCCTGTCACTAAAACGACTACCGATAAAAATATTATTAATTAAATTATAAAAAATATCTAGTATTTTTTATGAATAATAAAAAAGAAGTAAATATTATGTGTAATATTCACCTCTTTGTTAACCTTTTACCCGGCACTTGTACCAATGGATATAAATTTCCTGAATTAGGTGATGGATATGCAGTTAATAATACTTCTTCACCACTGGGAATAACTACAGATACAACACGCACTGTATCAGTTGGCATTCCATAAGAATATCCAATATTATAAGGAAAACGAGCAAGATATTTATTTACCAAAGCATTATAATTAAAATATTCTTTTTTACCAATTACTGAATAAGAAATATCATAAAATTCATCACTTGTAAAACTATCAATATTAAAGTTATTTCTTCCAACACCAAAATGCTTATCAATATGAGCAAGTACTCCTTCTTTACTGGCTTGCTCATATTGTTGATTAAAATAAATTTTCATATCCAAATCACCAATTAAAGGCAACCCATGTTTATAAAAAACAAAAGATAATTGTTTTTTTAGTTTTTCATTGACAAAAAAATTCTTTAGCAACGTTTGATAACAATTAAAAGCCTCAACAATTTCTCCAGTTTGAATTTTTATATATATTACTTTCAACAAAGCAACATATTTATAATTATCGCTAAGCTCAGAATTATGACCTATTTGTCTTAAATGATTTAATGCATTATCAAACTCGCCTTTTCTATCATAAACTTCAGCCATATTCATATGACAATGAAACCAATTTGGACGACTTGCATTTTTCAAATATGGAAGCAAATCATTGTATAATCCCAATGCCTTATCATATTCCCTAAACCTTATCATTAATTTTCCAAGTCCAACTAACGCACTATCATTAAAAGGTGTTTTTAAAAGATAATAAAAACACTCACAAGCATCTTCATACCTTCCTTGCCGTAAATAAACTCCACCTAATTCATAAATCATACGATAACTAATTTCAGGCCAACTCTTTAATAATTTTTCTGCCTGCATTCCGTTGCCCTGAGCTAAATGCCTTTGCGCTTCTTGTATTAATAAATCACTATATTCCATAACTAACCCCCTCAATGCAAAATATTTTACCACAATAAAAGATAAAAAGTCAAATTACAATGGAGAAAAACTATTTATTAATGAATTAAACTAGCAAATCTAACAATATTAATGTATAATATTACTAGGTGATGAATAGATGAAAAAAAAAATTTTACTGCTTATCAAAACAGTGAGTATGCTACTACTATTACTTTCTATATCCTATATTCCAATTGAATTATTAGGTTTAGACATTAATAAATTTTCACAAACGCAAAAAATATTATATGACTTTTTTATGAATATTATTTTTATAGTAATACTTTTTATCGCATATCGAAAAACGCTAATAGAAGATGCTAAAAAGTTCAAAAATAACTTTCTTGGTAATATCGAATATGCCTTTAAATGGTGGTTATTAGGCTTTGGTATTATGGTCGTTTGTAATATACTTATGGTTTTTGTATCAGGATTTGAAATAGCCACTAACGAACAAAATATAAGAAAATTAATTTCTGTAGCACCTATATATATGACTTTCTCAATTATAATTTATGCACCTTTTACAGAAGAACTAATATTTAGAAAAGGGTTTAAAGACTTATTTAAATCTAAATATTTATTTATATTCATGAGTGGCTTTACATTTGCTTTTCTCCACGTTATATCATCTATACAAAGTCCAATTGACTTATTATATCTCATACCATATTCTGCTTTAGGATTTGTATTTTCATATTTATACTATAAAACAAACAATATCTTTTCCTCTATGACAATGCATTTTTTACATAATACTTTAGCAATATTAGTATATCTAATTGGTGGATTAATAGTCTAAACAAATATATAACTAATTAAAATTATAAAATATGTCCTATAAAAGCCCAATAACTAATAATTAATCAACATTGAAAAAACAATTTTATAAAGTTATGAGAGGTGACACTTAACCTGAAAAACAATTATATAGATCACTGCTATGTGTACCTTGAACAAAGCGAAAGGAATGGAACTTATTATGAAAAAAATTATTATATTTATTATATCCTTTTTACTATTAATAATATTAATAGTAATATACGCAAGATTTATAGGCACTAATGGATTAATAACAAAAGAATACAAAATAGATGATAATAATATAGCCAGCAGTTTTGCTGGACTAAAAATTGTTCAATTTTCTGATGTACATTACAATAAGAATCTAAATAAACAATTACTAAAAGATACTGTTAAAGAAATAAATTTAATTAAACCTGACATTGTTATATTTACTGGAGACTTACTTGATGATAATACGATTGAAGATACAACTATAAACTTTATTGTAGAACAATTAACTAATATTAATGTAAAATACCATAAATATGCAATATTAGGTGAACACGATTATGAATATGGATATGAAAAAGTTAGTAACATTTTAGAAAATAGCGGTTTTATTTTACTGAAAAACAAATATGATATTATTATTAACGACAATAATGACAAAATACTTATTGGTGGTTTAGATAGTTATACTTCCAACAAAGCCGATATAAATCAACTTATAAACGAAGAAACAAAGAGTATAAATTATAAAATAATTGCCATTCATGAACCAGATTATACGGATATAATACTCAAAGAACTAGATGCTAATATAATTCTTGCTGGCCACTCTCATAACGGACAAATTGCCATTCCTCTACTTAATACTTTATTTTTACCAAAATATGCGACTAAATATTATGACAATTTTTACCAAATAAATAATACTAAACTATATGTATCTAGCGGTATTGGTAATAGCAATTTTGACTTTCGACTATTCAACCATCCTTCCATTAACTTTTATCGTTTTTTTTAATAAAATAGGAATATGTCACTCACTTAAGCAAACATTATACATACAATAATATGAGATAATATAAACCACCCTTTGAAAGAAGTGAGGATAAGAGAAAATGAATAAAAGCATTTTAACAAAAAGAGAAAATGAAGTTTTTGATTTGCTAGTCCAAAATCAAAGTACCAAAGACATAGCTAAAACATTAAACATTAGTGAAAAAACAGTTAGAAACCATATATCAAATGCTATGCAAAAACTAGGAGTAAAAGGACGGGCACAAGCAGTTGTCGAATTAATAAAATTAGGCCATTTAAAAATATAGTCAATTTGACTATATTTTTATTTATATACTAAGATTAGTTAAAATATCAATAAAAACAAAAAGTAGATTTCTCTACTTTAAACTTCTTGAATTACAGATATAATCATAGGTTTGCTACCAGTTTTATCATATAAATAATTGCTTAATTCTTCCCTAATACTATTTTTAACTTTATTATATTCAATATAATTAGAATTAGTATTTTTAATTATAACATTTGAAACAATATTCTTAATCTCTTTTATCATATCTATATTGTCTCTTACATAAACAAATCCTCTGGTTAATACCTCAGGTCCAGAAACTATTTTTTTTGTCTTTTTACTTACAGTAGTTGCAATAACAACAATCCCATTATCAGATAATAGTTCCCTATCTTTTAAAACAATTTCGCCAACATCGTGACTTAATCTACCATCAATTAAAATATCACCATGATTAACTTTATAAGTACTTGGCTTTAAATTTCCATCAACTATACTAACAACTTCACCATTTTGTTTTAATAAAATATTAGATGAAGCCACACCAACCTTTTCAGCTAACTCACCATTAGCAACTTGATAGCGATATTCTCCTTTAACAGGAAAATAATATTTAGGTTGTAACAAATCTATCATTTGCATCAAATCCTCACTTGAAGCATGATGTGACAAATTAACTTTCGGATTCATCATAACCATATTAACTCCAACAGCCGATATTTCATTAGCCAATTCATAAAAAGTCTTTTCTCTTCCCTCAAAAATAGGTATAGCTATAAACACCGTATCAGTATCTTTTAATGTAATAAACTTATCAACCCCTCTAACTATTTTCATTAAATTAGAATAAGGCTTTTGTCTTTCATTAGATACTACTATAACAGAATTTTCATCATCTATGTTACTTAAATTACCAATTAAACTTTTGCTTACCTTCAAACTTTTAGAAATAATTGCTTGATTAATAATATTTTGTAATTTTTTACCAATTATCACTACTTTACGATTAGTTTTAGATACCTCATCAAATAATTCTTGAATACGATATAATTGGGATGATAGAACATTATAAATAATTCTTTTATCAGTCTTAGCTAAGGTTTTATTTATTAAGTCACTTATTCTATGACGTGGTGCCGTATGACCAACAACTGACGCATACATCGATTCGGTTAATAAACATAACACACCTTGTTTCCCTAAATAAGCAAGTTTTCCAATATCAGTTTGATACAAACCACGCATAGTTGAATCAAAAACAAAATCAGAAGCGTAAAAAACAACTCCATCATCAGTATACAAAGCATAACCTAAATTTTCTGGTATTGAATGAGTTAAGTTAATAGGAAAAATATTATACTTACCTATCGATATAGTTTTATGAGGTTTTATTTCAATTAAATTATCAAAAGATACCCTATCTTCTTCCAACTCTTTTCTTACAATATCAACAGTAAATTTAGAACCATAAATTTTTATATTGTGAAGAGTTCTTACAATATCAGATACAGCTCCAACATTTTCATCATGCCCATGCGTTAAAAACAAACCTTTTATCCTTTTTTCATTTTCTTTTAAATAGTCAAAATTCGGTATTATATAATCAATACCCAACATATTCTCATCAGCATATTTTAATCCTGCATCAAATACAAATATATCTTTATCTACTTCGACTACATACATATTTTTGCCGTTTTCGTTTAGTCCACCTAAACTAAAAATATTTATTTTACTCATTTTTTCTCCTTTCATGCAAGTAAAAGACAATAACAAGTATATACTATTTTTATAAAAAAAACAAGTTATTAAAAGTATTGTGTAATAATTTATAATTTAAATTACTGTAATATTCTTAATAATTCTTTTACTTTTTCTTTTGGATGAAATATTATATCTTCACAATGCCCCTTATTCTCTAGGCATTCAATATGTACATTTTTATAATGTTTAATAATATATTTTGCAACTTTTTTAAATATTGTTTCTTGTATTTTAGAACCATAAATATAATATATATCTGGGTTTGGTTCTTCTATCGTTTTAGATAAATTATAGTTACCAACTTCATTTAAATAATTAATTATACTTTGATTACTCATATTATCCATAAGTATTAAAAATGAGTTTAAATTTTCTTTTAAAACAATAGAGTTTATTGCTTGATTTATAATTTTATCATTTCTATTTCTAGCCGCCTTTGTTAGTCTAAGGTATTGTTTCGTCATCATTTTAATTATTAATTTATTCCATTTTAATAATGGTGAACTTTCCATAATTAATTTATCTATTTTAATTTTTTTTCTTTCCCATAACATACTAGCAAATACACCTCCCATACTAAAAGCAATAATAGAACATATATCATTATTAAATTTATTGGAATAATATTCTTCAATTTCTTCAAGACAAATATCAAAATTAATAAATTCTTCTTTTTGTTCAATATCATGTGCTGGTAATATTGGAACAATAACACAATAATTATCTTTTAAAGAATCAATATATGTTTTAAGA
This sequence comes from bacterium, assembly GCA_030539175.1. Classification (GTDB taxonomy): domain Bacteria; phylum Bacillota_I; class Bacilli_A; order RF39; family UBA660; genus JAUNSN01. The sequence goes on from JAUNSN010000003.1 coordinate 49,343, forward strand.
GATTCAATACACATTTGAAAACCATGTATCAGTATTACTTTTTTATTGTTTGAATTACCATACTTTAATATTCGCACTATATCAACCCACTTTCTAATTACTATTTATCTGCTATACATTTTATCATATTATTTAATAATAAATTCAATATAAAACAAAATAAGAATATTTCATTATTTTTCAAAGATTTGTTACATAAAAGTTACATAAAAATATTGTTATTTAAATAACTACTTTTTTCCATAATCTCACCATTAAATTGTAAGTTGTCGCTTAACATTTAAAATCAATATTTGCTAATTTTGCTTGTTTACACAAATCAGTTGTTTTTAAAATATATTCTTTACCCTCTTTTATAAAATGAGTTCCACATTGCCTAAATTCAAAATTAACATTTTTTTTTACACATTGATTTCTAATATCTAATACCCAATTATAGTCTAAAACTCTTGCATTTATATCTGATTCTCCTCCTACAACTACTAATTCTATATCATCAAGATATTTTTCAATATTTATATTTTCTAGTAGTGGCTGAGCTGTAATACATTTGTGTTTTATTGGTAAATCTTTAAAAATCGATAATCTATAATCAGCATTTTTTTGATTTTCAATAGTGGTACATACTACAACATTATCATATCCACAGTTCCAATCATTTGGGATACATTTTAAAAATCTATCTATTCTTTTTGTTAGAAACAAGAAAGTACAATCTTGTCTTTCTTTAATCATTTTCCAACATTCGTTTCGCCATATATCAGCTTCTTCAATTAAAAAATCAGATGAAAAACAAAGATATATTATCCCAGACTTCATTTTGTACTTTCCATTTTTTAATTTTTCTACTGGCTTATCATAATCTTTTGTTTTTACTATTTTATTTGTATCTATATTTCTTTTTGAATCACCTTTATGAATATAGCAATGTAAACAACCATCACTACATTTTTTACATCCTCTCCATGGATTCCACATTGCCATTTTCTACTTATCCTTAAAATTTTGACTTGTCATAATTATAAGAAAGACTTGTCCCTACAATCACATCTTCAATTTTTTCAATAATTAACCAGTCATCCATATTCCCTTGATAATCAAAGTCTAATGATTTAATTTATTCAACATTCCCAAATCCAACTAAACATAAACATTTTTTATGCCATCTTTTTTTTTGTTTATCAGTTAATTGTAATTTACTATTATTATCTTCAATAGTTTTTATTATTTCCTCATCACTTAATTTTACATAATTTTTAACATCTGTTACAATTGCCTTTACTGTAATCTTCTTTGTTTCTTTTTCCATAAAATAAAGTGCTTCATCTTTAGATACTCTACTATGTGGTATTTTTCTTCCTGCTGCACTTCTTATTATCATTGTTTTACTACCGTCCAAAATTTCTGATAACTCCCTTGATTTATCATCACAATATACTAAATGTACCATATTATTTTTCTCACTTTCAAATTACTATTTATACTTAACTTTATTTAATTAATTTTTCAAGTGAATTGACATTTAATATGGTATTAGAAATAAATTCACCTTTATAAAAGTTAGCCCAATTATTAAATATACAAGGAACACTTTTAGCTTTTTTTAATGTATCTACTTTTATAAAATTAATTACAATATTATTATTTTTAGCATATTCACTTAATTCTTTTACTTGATGTTCTACAAAAGGGCATTCTAAACTATAATAAATGGTAAATTCTTTTGATTCTATTTTCATATTTCTAGCATTATCATTAAATTTTGGTGTTTCTTTGTCATCAAATTGTAATGCCATTAACTCATAGTCATCAATACTATCTACAACTTTAAATCCATAATGTTCAAAAAATTTCTTTTCTCCTATAAATGGTTTCTTCTTTTTAGATACCAAAGTACATATTCCACTCATACCTTTTTCTTTTGAGTCATTTATCGCATATTCTAATAACTCTTTTCCAATTCCTTTTCCTTTAAAACTTCCAGCAACCCATAAGCAATAAATATATTCGTAATTTTTGCCATTAATAGGAATCCATGCAGTTTCTACTGGTTCATATTCAATAAATGATTTTCCTCTAGCATTTAATTTTCTAAATACATGACCATCTTTTAATTTATTTTTTATCCATTCTTTTTTATTTTCTACGCCACATTGATGTTTAGGATCTCCTATTGCACAACATATATGTTCCTCATCAATATTTTCGTTACTTAAATTTATATATTCATTCATAACACTCCACTCTTTCCCAAAAATTACTATTTATCTGTTGATTCTATTATAGCACACAAAAAGCAGAATTAATACTCTGCTTATGTATTTTGCAGGATAAAATTATAAATTAATTTTATCCTGATATATTTTATTAAATGCGAAAGTCGGGTTATATCACAAAAAAGTGCTGGCAATTGTATCTATAAAAATAGAACAAAAGTCAACACATAAATTATCATTTTTTAATATTAATACACAATTAATAGAAGAAATTCAGTATTTTCTTTCTCTCATTGGCATTTACCCCATTAAGAGCAAAACCTAACATTATGATAAAATACTGCTCAAAATCATAAACTATAATATAGCTAAATAATACAAATCTGTAAAAATAGAATAATACTACCTAACTACAAAGATCTATTTTTAATAACTTTCCTTCTTTTTTGTAATAAATAGCTAATAGTATTGCTATTATCAACATTATACAAAAATTTTTGACACAAAAAAAAGAAACAGTATTAGTGTACCTTTTCATAATTATTATTTTAAATTCTTTTTCAACATATCATCTATATTTGCTTTGGTTATAGGTTTTACTATAGTTCCACAATATCCACATTCTATTAATTGATTTTCTTTATCTACATCATTTATCATAATTACTGTCTTAATATCATATTCTGCTCCCATATTAATTCTTTTTGGTAATTGCTGATAAGTTTCTATATCAACTGACGGAATTATATCATCTATCAATATTAAATCATAAGTCTTATCAGAATTTAAATATTCCTTCATTTCATCAATTGATAAAGCAATATCAATATTCAATTTATATGGTTTTAAAAGCAATAATAATTCTTTTATTTTGGCTTTATTATCATCAACAACTAATACTCTTTTCTGTGATAAATCAACATATTTTATTTTAACATCTTTATTTAGGGGACTATTACTCAAAATACTAAAAGAACTCATTAATTTCTGATCAATTGATAATATTATATCTACGGTCTCTATGTTTTGTTTTACATCTATTTTAGCATTAAGTATTTCCATTAATTTTTGAATAGTAGCATAATCTATATTATTATATGAGCCGTCTAATCTTAGTTGACCATTTAAATATTTTTGTCCATCAAGATAATGAATGTGCGGTTCTTTAAATATAAAGTCATTAATACTATCGTTTGAAGCAATAATAAAATGAAACTTTAATCTGCACAATCTAGCAGTAATTATATTATCTATTATGATTCTAACATTTCCAATTTTAATAATATCTATCAAGTAACTAAAAAGTTTTATCACAGCTTGAGAAACTAGATTTGAATCTCCGTATAAAATTGATATTGAATTAACTTTATCAGAACTATCTATTAACAAAGATATTTTTTTATTACCTCTTTCCAAATACATTAGCTGTTTAATTTTTTCAATCATTACATTTAGATCATATTTTTCTTCACTAATTTCCAATTCTCCACTATTAATTTTTGCTAAATCAATCATACCAGATATTTCATCAGTTAATTTAACTGATTGTTTTTGAATTTTTTTCAATTCTTCATATATAGCATTTGAATCTTTATTATTGATTTTTTTATGTCCTAAAACAACAGTTTTTTCCAAAGATGAGTATAATTTTTTTGATATTTCATTTAAAGCATTAATTGTTCTCTGTTTGGATTCTTCAGCTAAATTTTTTGAATATGTTAATTCTTTCATCATTCTAATGTCAGGATTTTCAATAGTATGATACATTAAAACAGTTACTAAAGCAAAAGTAAAATTAGATAATAATAGCCCTGGATTAATTTTTTGAACTACTGCCACAATCAGCATAAGAAATATAAATATAAATATTGGAATATATCCTTTTTTCTTTAAATTAGTTTTATTTTTAAATATATATGTTATCATAATTATCATATACAATCCTGTTAATGCAAAAACAGTATTAACACTAGCACCATACGAATATTTCATTGTATCTGTATTATAAAAGTTAATTGGTAAAATAAAAGCTCCAATTATAACCACGGATACAAAACAGCAAAAACACATATATAGTTTTTTATAATTATTTTTATAATCAATTTTTCTTTTTTGCACATCATTTCTAGTAATAACAAATACATACTCCACAAAATAACTCAACCACATAATGCAACATACTAAATAAAATCTTAATGAAAATAAAAATAAAATGGAATTATCGTCTGCTGGTATAAATGTAATTGCAATTTCTGATATTAATGATATAACAGAAACTATTAATAACTTTGAATAAATGTTATTTTCACTCGTTTTAAATTTCTTTTTTGTAAAGTAAAGAATCATAATCATTAATATATATACAAAAGATACAAAAAAGATAAATATACCTCTGTCTCCTTATTTATTGTTATTTTGTTGTATTTTACAAAAAATAATTTACATTTTTATTATTTTTGTTTCTTAAGAACTACCCCTCTATTATTTTGTACTATCTCATTTCCTAATTTTTCTAATGTCAAAAAATCTTGTTTATCATTAGGTGTATATGGGATTTTATCTATTTGTTGAAAATATGAAGGAACTTCATAATCGGGTAAATCTTCAATACACTTATCTTTTATTTGCTGTAATACATCTTCAAAGAAAATTGTTTCATCACTTAATACAATAAATGCCATAGGAACACTTAACGATTTTTCATCACCAACTCCGACAACTACACACTCCTTTACAAATGGAAGTAAACATATAGTTTCTTCAATTGTATCAGGACTTATTTTAAATGCCTCTTTTTTAATAACTCTACGATTTCTTCCTTTAGGTACAATATATCCATCTTCATCTATATAGCACAAATCTCCTGTTCTTACCCAAGGTTTGCCTTCTTCATCAAAAACTTTTATTTTTCTTGTTTCAGCGTCATTTCCTAAATATTCAACAAATAAATTGTCCGATGAAACATATAACTCACCAACATTGAATGGTGATAAAATTTCCTCGGTTTCTGGATCGACAATCTTAACATCCACACCATGCATAGGAACACCTATACTCCCTGGTTTGTTTGCATACATTGGGGAAACAACAGATGCACCTAAACATTCATTATTTCCGTAACCATTAACTATTATTGTATTAAATTTTTGTTGCATTGCAATTAATTCTTCTGTACCTATTTTATCTCCGCCTGAAACAAATGCTTTTGCTCTTTGTATTCCATCTAAAACTCTTTTTAATTCTTTAAATTTTTGTTTTAATTCTATTTTTGCTGATGAAGAAGTATCTTGTTCTAAAATGCTTATATCTTTTTCTAACTCTAATAATTTATTATATATATATCTATAATGTAATGGAGCTGCTAACGATATATCAAATTTACCTAAATCATCATAGACAGTATTTTCAGATACATAAGGGTTCATTTCAGCTTTCATTGTAAAAGCCATACTTGCATAAATTGAGTTCCCTAATCCATATATAATAAATGGTGGAATTGATATATGCATTGTAGTTCCTTTATAAAAAGGTAAGTCTGAATAAGCCATCTTTTGAACTGCTGAATTAAAATTATATTCTGTATGAACTATTTGTTTTGGTTTTCCTGTACTTCCACTTGATTGAACAATTAAAGATGGTCTATCTTTTTCAAAAGATACAGGATTAATTAATTGAGTTTTTTTCCCTTCATTTAAAAAATCACTAAATCTTACAAATCTTTCATCATCTGGAACAACAATCTTTTTTCCTTCTTTTTTATCTTTTAAAGTAGCTAAAACTCTTATCATTGGTGATAGACAATCTTTAGGTGAACTAATAATTACTTTTTTTAAGTCAGTCTCATTGATTATTGATTCTATCAATGGAAGCATTTCTTCAAAAACTATAATTGTTTTACATTCGCCATTGTTAATGTATTTAATCAAATCTTTTTCTTTAGTTCTCAAGTCAATCCAGCACATTGTTGCTCCAATCTTACTAAGAGATAGTAATGATTGTTGAACAATTGGCATACTTATAGTACAAATTGTAACTTTATCTCCCTCTCTAACTCCAGCATTATAAAATGCCTGTGCCAAATCATCAGAAGAAGCAATTAAATCCCCATAAGTCATACTATTTCCCATAAATCCTGTGGCATGCAATCTTAAATCTTTTTTAGATTCATTAGTTACTAATGAATACATAGTTTGATTTAAATCAAACTCTTTTATAGGAGTGTTTCTATGATATTTTTCCCAATTAATCTCGTATTTTTTTTCTTGCATTATTTTCCCCCACATTTACATAATTTTCTAATACCATTGTATCAAATTTCTAACGAAAAGTCTTTAGTTTTTAATCAAAAAGTATTGCAAAATAAAAAGTGTTGGATTATTATAAATTCCGCTCAAAGAAGAAAATAATCTCAACACACATATTATTATACATGAAATAAATTATTTTTAAAAGATTATTTTCTCTCTTTGATAAATTTTGAAGGGAGTTTTTTTATATGAACACAGAAAAAAAAAATTTAGTTAAAAAATGTGAAGGCACATTAAAAATGGGAGGAAGGAGTGAAATAACTGCTAAAAATTATTGTTATGCAGTTAAAAGGTTTTTAAATTATTATAATAATAAAACAAATATAAAAACTTTAACTATTGATAAACTTATTAATTATTTTAAGAAAAACTATCTTGATATTAATGATATGACTTTCAAAGACTTATATACTGCATTTTATGAATATCAAAAAGATAAAGTAAGAGATTCCACTATGAAAACATATAAGGATAGAATTA
>JAUNSN010000071.1 GCA_030539175.1 bacterium
CTACCGGATTATCATTTTTATATAAAATTGCATTACAACATATATCATCATAATCGCTTGTCCAAATGTTAAGTATATCAACTTTTTGTAATTTTATTTCTTTATAAAACCAATTTTCAAAATTAATATAGTTTTCTTTGTTATATATAATTTTATCAAAAGTTAAATTAGGATTTTGATGTATATACATATCTATACTATCCCATTTTTCTTGACCAATTTGCTTCTTTATTTCTTCATACTCTTGTAATATACTCATTTCTAATCACCTCCTCATTAAATTTTTTATATCACAAAATAGTACACTTTTATCTTGTTTTTTCTATTCCCCAACCACTATCACAGCTCATACTCTTGTAAATTGAATATCCACTACCAGATCTGGGTAATATATTCCACGCATTATTAAATAAATCATTAACTGCTGAATAATTTGATGGACATACAAGACCGGTTCCACTCACATAACAAATGTTATATCCTGCCTTTTGTAATTTAGTTAATTGTGCTTTTGCATTTGAAGCACTGTGTGTTCCTAATGTTGCTACACAATTATATTCTGCAATATTAATACTGAATCCAACCGTATAATCTGGTTGAGTCCAACTAGTCCATGGTGTATATCCACTTAAATAATAGAAACTTGAGTTATAACCAAGTGAACTTGCTGAAAGACTTGGTGTACTAATAGTAGCTCCATATTTATTGTAAGTAGAAGTTACATATCCACCATTTAAATAAAAATCGCTTTGATATGTATTTGTATTCCAAGTAGGATTAAGATTAACCGAATTTGTTCCAATAGTTATTGTTTGATCATAGTAAGTATTTCTTCCAGTAACATTGTTTGCCTTTACTCTTAATGTACTTCCATAATTAACATTTTGACACCAATCAATAACATCATCTGCAACTAATGTTCCGTCTATCCAAACATCAAAAGTAAATCCACTTAAACCTGAATTATATGTAGTTCCATCAATTATTGGATTAATATCTACTACATAAGAATTTTTATTCCATATTGCATAAATACCATTAGCACTAATACTATCAATATTAATGTTTGAAGAATAATTTACACTTCCGTTTGGAGTATTACTATAACCACTAAAAGAATAACCAGTTCTTATTGGAACAGGAATACTAACAGAGTTATGTGATATTATTGCTGAATTACTAAAAGTTCCACCATTAGCATTAATTTTAATTTCATATCCTTTTGTATTAAACTTGCTAATTGTAGTTGTTGATGTATTAAAATAAGCTGATGTAAAACTTATGGTAGTAAAAAGTGCAATTATTAAAATCAATAAGTTAAGTATTCTTTTCATCTAATACCTCTTTCTTTTTCTTATCAAATGCCATATCTATAATTATTACAATTATAGATATTACTAATAAGTATTTATTTCTATAAATAAAATCTGCATAATAACCAATAAAGGGAATGCACCAATTAGTACCTTCCCCTAAAATTCTATCTTCAGTTATTAAAATCTCATCATAAGATTTATTTGCATCACCTTTAGTAATAATACCATCACCAGTTACTTCATAAACTCTATGAGATATATTATGATCATTTAATTTAAAAACTAAAATGTCATCTTTCTTAAAATCACTATAATTCTTTTCATGATAATATAAAATGCCTCCTACTTTTAAAGTCGGCTCCATACTTCCGGATATTATCACTAATGGTTTTTGTCCCCAAATAGTTGGAATAAAAATTATTAAATATAAAACTACTAATATGTATATAATTTTAAATATGCAATTTTTTATTCTCACTATCATTTAGATACCTCTTACCAAACATTTTGTGCTTGATCATATTGAATAGTATCTATTTTAATAGTTAATGTATAAGTAGCATCATCATATCCGTTGCCACTTGAAGTATAAGTTATTGTTTGTCCATCAGCTGATGTTGTTTTTGTTAAAGTAGATTTAATGTTTTCGTTAAAAGTTACTCCACTTATGAATGAACTAGTTGTTTGATTTGATTCAACTTTAGTCATATTTGTTTTTGATCCATAATAGTAATATCCATCTGCATCTTTAGTCCATCCAGTATTAAAATTAATAATTGATGCAACATTATTATCACCATCTTTTAGAGGCGAATCAGTTCCATTCGCTGAAGTCCATTTTTCTGTATAACTAGCTCTAACTGCCATACTTATACTTCCGTTATTAGTTACTTCTACTTTCTTATTTGTTGTAGTGCCTGGTACCCAATTGTTTGGTGAAACAAATTCTTCTACTATTTCATGTTGATATAATCCTACTTTAAATAAATTTGTTATATCTGTACTTGTAGTAAAATATGCAATAGTGCTCCCTAGCACTGTTAATATGCTTATACCCAAAACTATTAATACTTTTTTATTATTTTTACTTTTCATTTTACTATTTCCCCTTTCGTCATTTATTAATTTTTTTCTTTTCATTTTATTCCCCCCTTTTATCATTGAAATTATTATTGATTTTTTTCGTACTGGTCGCTTAACATTTCGTAAAATTTTTGTGCTGCCACATCTTGCTCATATCCTAATCTATCGAATACTTTTAATATTTTATTTTTTAATGTATTACCCGTAAAAACATTTTTAATAATTTTAAACTTGAATTTCTTTATTGTTATTTTTTTATTGTAATCTTTCAAATAGTTATCATAAGCAACTTGATTTATTAAATCTTCAACTGTAA